>CAZDWO010000014.1:0-6666 GCA_964509175.1 uncultured Saprospiraceae bacterium | reverse complement strand
TTAAAAACTTTTAAATACTCATTGTTCAGAAATCGTATTCTAGATCTCTGATACAGCTCGTCATCTGTCGCTTCCAAGGTTTCCATCTGTATCGGTTCGAAGTGCTTACTTGTTGCAAATACATCAGGATTGTAATTCTTAACATATATATTCATCAGTCCTATAATTGCCACTGCAGCTATAAATACGGCAGCCATAGATAGATTTCTAAATTTTACGATACGAGATCTCTGCCGACGGTGCTCTAGTTTATTTTCCAGGTGCTTCCAAGCAGTAGGACTAGGAGCCGCTTTATAATTTTCTAATTTATCTTTTAAATCTTCCATTAGCTTCTTTTAAAATTCAGTTTTTTTTTGACCAAGGCCTGAAGTCTTTTCTTAGCTAGGATGAGCTGGGATTTTGAGGTATTGATGCTTATTCCTAGTAGTTCTGCAATCTCTCGATGCTTATAACCCTCTACCACATATAGATTAAATACGGTTCGATATCCAGTAGGTAAGTATTCTAATAGCTTAATGACGTCGTGATACTGTAATTGATTCAGAACAGTCGGTTCCATTTTTATCTGGACATTGTCAGACTCTATGGAAAGTTTGAAGTGTTTTCGCTTACGCAAAAACATAAGAGACTCATTTATCATAATCCGCTTCATCCATCCTTCAAAGCTTCCGTTGCCTTTAAAGGAACCTATGTTTTTATAAATTTTGTAGAAACCTTCAATAAAGACATCCTCTGCATCTGCTTCTAGCTTTATATATCTACGACATATCCCGAACAAAATGTCCTTATACGAGTCATAGAGCTCCTTCTGAGCACTTGCTCTCTGTAGTCTACATCCTTTTATAAGTACATCTAAATCCATAAGCGATGGTATGCTTTAAAAATAAGATGTTTCTAGATTAGATTTTGGCGTATGCCAGCAAAAAAAACTTTTATCTGTTTACTACTTCTGGGTCTCCCATCTTACCAGAACGGTAATTCTGCATGCATCTAGCAATCTCTTGCTCATTATTCATTACAAAAGGTCCATAGGAATAAACCACCTCATTTAAAGGTTTGCCACCTAATAAAAAGAACTCTGCTCCACACTCTGAATAGAAATTGATTTCTGATTTTCCTCTCTGATATAGAGCGACATGATTTTCTTTTAGACTTTTCTGATCTTCTATTTCTAAATCTCCTTTTACCATATATGCAAATGCGTTATGATTAGGATCGGTCGGGATATCTAGTCTCTTGCCTTCGTTTAGTTTTATATGATAGTAAAAAGTAGGAGAGTGTGTTTCTATGGTAGATTTAGCTCCGAAGAGATTGCCCATAATTACTTTTACAGAATAGTCTTCTGTCTTAATGCTAGGCATAAACTGTGGTCCATAAACAGAAGTAGAAGGGTCCTGCCACTTGGTACCTTGAGGCATATTTAACCATATCTGGAATCCATGCAGAGTGCCTCCTTCTTTCTTTAGTTTATCTCCTGACTCTTCCATATGTATCGCACCTGATCCAGAGGAAAACATCATAAACTCCCCAGTATTTATCTGAAAATCGTAGTCCAAACTGTCTTTATGATGTCCAGAACCTGATAGAAAATAGGTAGTCGGAATCACTCCTGCATGAGGATGAGCATCTACCTTCAGAGCATCATGACCGGGAATAATATTTACTGGACCGAACTCATCAAAGAGCACAAAGGGAGAAACATAATCATTCTGATCTCCTGCAAAGGCTCTTAAAACTGGTAGAGTACCTACATTGACCTTAGTCGTAGATAAAATTCTATGTACGCTTCTGTACTTTTTATCACTATACATTCCAGATTTTCCAGCTAGGAACAAAGGAGCAGTTACTGCAGCTCCGATGATTGCTGAGTCTTTTATAAATTTTCTTCTGTTTGGCGACATAATATCAGTGTTTAAACATCGAACATAAAGATACACCTATTGTTCGTAGGAAATAGTGTAGAGTAGCTACCTTTGCGGATTAAAGTTTTAAGAAGCATGATTGCAAACGATGGAGCGTTTTATATTCAGGATGGAATAAGTGTAAATTCTCTGGTAGATAAGTACGGATGTCCGCTTTATGTCTATGATGGAAACATTATAGAAAGACAATATGAGAAGCTGGTTTCTGCTTTCGATTTACCCAGATTACAGATAAACTATGCCTGTAAAGCACTGACTAATGTTTCTGTTCTTAAGATTGTAAAAAATCTAGGAGCTCATTTAGATACAGTAAGTATCCAAGAGGTAAAACTAGGACTACATGCTGGTTTTACTCCAGAAGAAATTATGTACACTCCTAACTGTGTAAGCCTAGAAGAAATTTCTAAGGCAGTTGATTTAGGAGTAAAGATTAATATCGATAACCTTTCTATCTTAGAACAGTTTGGCCAGAAGTATTCTGGTTTTCCAGTTTGCATCAGAATAAATCCGCATATCATGGCTGGAGGTAATTCTAAAATTTCGACTGGACATATCGATTCTAAGTTTGGTATATCGATGCATCAGATTCCACATATAAAGCGGATAGTCGAAGCAACTGGCCTCAAAGTGTCTGGTCTGCATATGCACACAGGTTCTGAGATATTAGATGCCGAAGTGTTTTTAAGAGGAGCAGAAATATTACTTAATCTGGCTCAAGATTTTGATAGTCTAGAGTATCTAGATCTCGGAAGTGGATTTAAGGTGTCTTATAAAAACGATGGGATAGAAACAGACATAGAAGATTTAGGAGACAAACTATCTAAAAGGCTCAATGAGTTTTTTAAAGAAATAGGTAAAGAGCTAACCATAGTTTTTGAACCAGGAAAATATTTAGTTTCGGAGGCAGGTAAATTTTTGACTCGAGTCAATGTAGTGAAACAAACTACTTCTAACGTATTTCTAGGAGTAGACTCTGGCCTTAACCATTTAATCAGACCGATGCTCTATGATGCCTATCATAGAATACAAAATGTCAGCAAGACGGAAGGCAGAAGTAGAATCTACACGGTCGTAGGATATATCTGTGAGACAGACACATTCGGTGTAAACCGGAAATTACTAGAAGTACAAGAAGGAGATATACTAGCCTTCCATAATGCAGGAGCTTACTGCTATCAGATGTCCAGTAATTATAACAGCAGATATAGACCTGCAGAGGTGCTTGTGTATAACGGTAAGGAGCACCTGATAAGAGAAAGAGAGACCTTTGATGATTTGCTAAAGAACCAATTGCAGCCAGAATTATTTTAAAAAAGACAATGAGCATAGATACAAGATATAATCCAGAAGAGATAGAAGACAAGTGGTATAAGCACTGGGAAGAGAATGGGTATTTTCATTCTGAACCAGATGAGCGAGAATCGTACTCTATAGTAATTCCACCTCCCAATGTTACCGGTGTGCTACACATGGGACACATGCTCAATAATACGATACAGGATGTCCTTATCCGTAAGGCTCGTATGGATGGTAAGAATGCTTGTTGGGTTCCAGGAACAGACCATGCCTCTATAGCTACCGAAGCCAAGGTGGTAAAAATGCTAAGAGAAAAAGGAATAAAGAAATCTGATCTTACTAGAGATGAGTTTCTAAAGCATGCCTTTGCATGGAAGGATGAGTATGGTGGTATAATTTTAAATCAGCTCAAAAAACTAGGAGCTTCTTGTGACTGGGAGCGTACTGCCTTTACCATGGATGAGGATCGTTCTAAAGCGGTTATACAATGCTTTGTAGATCTCTATAATCGAGATAAACTCTATCGTCAACTCAGAATGGTAAACTGGGATCCTGAAGCTCAGACAGTATTGTCTAACGAAGAAGTCTTGCATAAAGAAGAGCATGGAAAATTATACCATGTGAGATATCAGGTAGAAGGAGAGGATACATATATAACGATAGCGACTACACGACCAGAAACCATTATCGGAGATAGTGCTGTAGCCGTGCATCCAGAAGATGAGCGATATGTAGGCATGAAAGGTAAGTCAGTAATTGTACCTCTCGTAAATAGAGTAGTGCCAATAATCTTCGATGATTATGTGGATAGAGAATTCGGAACAGGAGCTTTAAAAGTTACTCCTGCTCATGACGTTAATGATTATGAAATCGGCAAGAGACATAAGCTAGAAGTGATCAACGTATTTAATGATAACGGTACCATAAGTGACGCTGGTCAATTGTATATAGGCCTAGACCGTTTCAAAGTACGTAAAGAAATAACTAAGGCTCTCGAAGAATCTGGAAACCTGGTAGAAATAGAAGACTATCATCACAGTGTAGGAAGATCAGAAAGAACCAATGCGGTCGTTGAGCCTAAGCTGTCTCTACAGTGGTACGTAAATATGCAATCCATTGTAAAGCCTGCCTTGGAAAATGTAGAAAATGACGAGGTAGAGTTCTTTCCCAAAAATCAGAAAAATACCTATCGCCACTGGATGACTAATATCCGAGACTGGTGTATTTCTAGACAGCTCTGGTGGGGACACCGCATACCTGTATGGTATTATAGAGAGGAGATGTTTGTAGCAACTACAGAAGCAAAAGCATTGGCTCAAGCCAAAGAAAAATATCCAGATATAAAACTAGAAGATTTACGTCAGGATGAAGATGTACTAGACACTTGGTTCTCTTCTTGGCTATGGCCAATATCTGTTTTCAACGGATTTGAAAATAGAGAAGAGTTGGATTATTATTATCCGACTTCTGTACTTGTAACTGGCTGGGATATTATCTTCTTATGGGTAGCACGTATGGTGATGGCTGGATATGAGTGGGAAAATAAAAGACCTTTTGACCATGTGTACTTTACAGGAATGGTAAGAGATAAGAAGAGACGTAAGATGAGTAAGTCTCTAGGAAATTCTCCAGATGCACTAGGTCTGATTAAAGAATTTGGGGCAGATGGTGTACGATTCGGTATGTTGTCTTGTAGTCCTGCAGGAGGTGATCTTTTGTTTGATGATAAGTTATGTGATCAGGGTAGAAAGTTTTCTAACAAGCTATGGAATGCCCTGCGACTGATACAGGGATGGGAAACGGATGATAGCATAGCAGTCAGTTCAGAAGATCAGTTGGCTATCGATTGGATAGAGCAGAGAATGTCTGTGGTGCTGGCAGAAACAGCTGGAAACTTTAAGGAATATAGATTGTCAGAAGCTTTAATCACCACCTATTCATTTATATGGGGAGATTTCTGCTCGTGGTTTTTAGAAATGGTAAAACCGCCTTATCAGGAAAAAATAAGTACTGTGGTTAAGAATAAATCGATCGCCATTTATACGGAGATCTGTAAGATGTTACATCCGTTTATGCCGTTTATTACAGAAGAGATTTGGCATCAGCTGGCAGATAGAAAAGAGGGAGACGACTGTATGATGAGTATGTATCCTCAGGGTGGAAAAGTCTCAGAACAGTTTACCAAAGATATCGAGCAGCTTAAATCCATTGTATCTGGAGTAAGAGAAATTAGATCAAGCAAGGGATTAAAGAAAGCCGCACCTCTAGAATTTGTGTCTTTTGAAACAGAGGAAAATAAAAGGCTTTTATCTCTTAATGGTTTCGAATCTATGCTTAGAAAAATCGGAGTTCTAGGATCTGTAGAATCTGTATCTGCGGAACCAGAAAACTGTATCTCTTTTGTATCAGGAACAGAAAAATATGGAATCATTCTAGAAGAAGCCATAGACGTAGAAGCTGAGCTGGCCAAACTAGAAAAAGACTTAAAGTACGAGCAAGGCTTCGTGAAATCCATCCAAGGAAAACTTTCTAATGAGGGATTTGTAAAAGGTGCTCCAGAAGCTGTAGTGGCAAACGAGCGTAAAAAGCTGGCAGATGGTCAGGAAAGAATAAAGGCGATAGAGGCGAGTATTAAGGGATTAAAAGGGTAGGTGAATAGTATAGACTTACTTTACTAAATACTTTAAGAATAAAAGAGCCAAACAAACAATACAAAAGATAATAAATTGTGCTTGTCAAAATGACTTTTTGCCGTATCTCTTCATCAAATGTTTGAATATTCTAAACATCATTTAGTAATTCAAGTCTAAAGCTTTCAAAGTCTCAAAATCCAAATAGCCTTTACTCAGCCCATTGGCTTCCTGGAAATCATAAATAGCTATTTGTGTTTGTTCATCGAGTTCATAAGTGGCTTCCTTTAAATAGAGTCCTTTATTTTTTAGCGTAGTTTGGATGTTGCCGATGAGATCTTCTGTTATCTCTGATGGGCAGATGACTTGTTTCCAGATTTCATAGTCATCATTATTTTCAAAATTTGGGTCTATCAGTTCCATTTTGTAACTGGAAGTAAGGCTAGTATCTAATACTATTTTTAAGGTTTGGTATTTGGCAGGATCTTCTATTAGGCACCAGACTAAACATTCTTCAGGATCAGCAGAGAGACAATTCTTGTCTGCTTTCTTTTTAACCCATTTGGTGGAAGCCGGCTTTACTATATTTTTTAGTGTAATGAGATTAGGAAAGTCATGGAAATTATCTCCTTTATATATAGGATAGAGTTTATTAGTTACTGGATATTTTTCATCTATTGTTTTTTGGATAAGACACATCTCTTGGAACTCCTCAGCATTCTCAGATAAATAGTCTGCCTCTACTAATTTCCAAGTGTCTAGATTACTCGTAATAAAACAACTGCTAAGGAGTAGTAGTGATAGTAAAGTGATTCCGA
>CAZDWO010000013.1:35569-69701 GCA_964509175.1 uncultured Saprospiraceae bacterium | reverse complement strand
TCCATGTCCTGATGAAAGTGCGACCATTACCGTCACAGTTGAATTTTTTGCTGATGCTGGAACTAACAATTTTGAATCTGTCTGTAATGATGGAGAAACTTTAGATTTTGAATTATTGATAGGACCACATGATGCTGGCGGCACATGGACAGATTTAGATGGTGCTGGAGTAGATTTATCAGATACAGAAAATGTAAACTTCATAGGAATCCCTCCTGGCGTATATAATTTTGAATATATAATTGTAAACGGTGCTCCATGTCCCGATGCTTTTTCCAATTTGCAAATCACGGTTACGGAAAGCGTTAGTGCCGGAGATAACAACATGGTATCGATTTGTGCCGGAGCAGATTATGATTTAAATCTCGCATTATCTAGTGATGCGGATGCAGGTGGATTCTGGATTGACGATGATCTTACAGGAGCTCTTGCTGGAAGCATTTTTAGTACACTCGGCTTTGAAGGACAGTCCTTAAATTTTACGTATTCTGTAGGGGCCGGAGGCTCTTGTGGAATGGACGAAGCAACCATTACAGTATCCGTGGAAAACAGCTTATCTGCAGGCACGCCTACCCTAAATAATTCTGTTTGTGCATTTGACACTCTTGACCTTTTTGATTTTCTAGAAATGGAAGATATGGGAGGTGATTTTACTGACTTAGATGGTAGTGGTGGATTGATGAATAATATGCTGGATGCAACTGTAATTGCACCCGGCACATACCAGTATGAGTATACAATAGGTGACGGAATGACCTGCCCTATAGAAATGGCCACAATAGAAATAACTATTTTGGAAGTACCCGATGCAGAATCTAGCACAGTAGGTGGAACCTCGTTTTGCGAAGAAAATTGTTCAGAATATATTTTAAACTTTACTGGTAATCCTGCCTATGATTTTGGAGTAGAGATACATAACGAGGATGGAATTACTGACATTATTTTAGGCAATACAAGTGATAACTCGATAACATACGTTGTTTGTAATGATGGAGGAAGCGGTACTTTAACTAATGATACAATACACATTGGCGACAGCCATCAAGAGTGGTTTATATTTCCTACTGCTTTAAGTGATTTAAACTGTGACGTTGATTTTGCTACCAGTCCAGACACAACTACTTTCCAGGTCGCCAGCACCTTTATAGCCTTTATCGAGCCTACGCTCTGCCCTAACGAGTCCATCACTGTAAATGGCAATACCTACGACATAACTACTCCGATGGGAGAAGAGACGATAATAAATCCAGGGGATTGTGACAGTACCTTGATGATTAACTTATCCTTTTTCTCACCTGCTGATTCCTTAATCGATCAGCAGTTGTGTGAGGGGCAAAGTATAATTGTAAACGGAAACACATACGACGTAGATACTCCTATGGGTATAGATACTTTATTTGGCTTGAGCCAAAATGGATGTGATAGTATCGTTACAATAGATTTGGATTTTATAATGAGTTTTGAAGATAGCTTGACAGCCAATATATGTATAGGTGATAGCTTATTTTTAGAAGGTGCATTCCAAACTATGGCTGGCGTTTATACTGATAACTTTACCAGCGTAGCTGGCTGTGACAGCATAGTGGTTACGACCCTAGAAGTAATGCCATGCACAGTGCCGATAGATGTACAACTTCTTCATAATGAGTGTGCCGGTGGATCAGAGGGAGAAATAGGAATCTCTTTAGATGCGGGCAGTCCACCTTTTACTATCAATTGGTCAGGCAATGGAGACTCAGGTAGCTTTATGATTAATCAAACAAACACTTTTGGGTTTGTAACTGGTCTAGAGTCTGCTCAGTATATGTTTATGATTGTCGATAACAACGGAATGGACCTAGGTACCCTACCACTTACTCTTGTGGACAATAATCCAGCTTTAGAAGGAGAAATTAATATAATCAGTGAAATAAGCTGCTTCATGGATATAGATGGAATACTAGGTGTAGATATTTCTGGTGGAGGCGGTGATTATTCTTACTCATGGGACAACATTGCTGGAGATGTACCTGGAGATACTGGACTAGGACCTAACACTTATAATCTAACCGTTACAGATCAGTTTGACTGTACACTAGAACTGAGTCAAGAATTAATAGCTCCCGATGAAATTACTTTTGAAATTACTACTAGTGATATATTCTGCGGAGATATGGATGGTGGAAATCTATTTTTAGAAAATATAGAAGGTGGCTCTGGAAACTATACAGTGACCGTAGATGGAAATCCGATTGTACCACCCTATGAGGTAGATAATTTGGGAATGGGAGATCATGAGGTAATTGTATCTGATGAGAACGACTGTGATGTAAGCCAGAACTTTACCATAAACGCTGACTATGATGCCATCTCTTTTGAAACCATCATCGATGATGTTAAATGTGCTGACCTAGATGGAGGAAGCATTATAATCTTCAATATAGAAGGAGGAAGTGGCAACTATACTGTAACGGTAAATGGCAACTCTGTAGCTGCACCTTATAACGTGACTAATCTAGATGCCGGAAATTATGAAATCATAGTCTCTGATGAAAATGACTGCGAGATAACACAAACTGTCGAAGTAATGGAAGATGAACAAATTACTTTTGACATCACTACTGCTGATATTACCTGTGGAGATTTAGATGGAGGAAATATGCTTATAGAAAACATACAAGGAGGATCTGGAGATTATGTAGTAAACGTAGATGGAAATATTATTCTACCTCCATATATGGTGGATAATTTAAGCATCGGTGATCACATAATTATAGTTATGTCTGCTAACGTACCTACTGATGAAAACTGTGAAGAAGTTGCATTCTTTGAAATTATGGCCGAGGAAGAAATCACATTTGATTTAACTAGTGAAGACAGCAGTTGCGTCGAAGCAGAAAATGGCTCTATCTCTATAGACAATATCATGGGAGGAACGGCTCCTTATACAGTTATGATTAATGGAACAGTAGCTACTGACCCATCATCTATAAATCAGCTTGCGGGTGGACTCTATGATATAGTCGTCACAGATGATAACGACTGCTCAGCTACAGCTGCTGTAAATATTATGGATTTAGAAAGTCCAGAGATACTCGATTTTCAAACTAGCTATACAATCACTGAGGGAGAATCGGTCATATTAGAAGGAAACTTCTTAGAAGCTATAGATAGAATAGAATGGTCTGGAGATCCTTCGCTAGACTGTACCGATTGTGCAAACCCTACTGCTACTCCATTACAAGATGCGAGTTATACGATTACAGTTTTCGATACAAATGGTTGTTCAGAAAGCCTAACAATAACAGTTATTGTAGGACTAATGTTAGTTCCTGATGGAGATTTATATGTCCCTAATGTATTCTCTCCTAACGGTGATGGATTCAATGATAGTTTTGATTTACTGACTGGTCCTGATTCAAATATTACGATACTAGACTACCTTATATACGACAGATGGGGAAATCTATTGTATGATAATCCAATAGCCCTAGGAGCAGGAAATGGATGGAATGGAATTTTTAATGATGAGGAAATACAACCTGGTGTATTTGTATATCTTATAAGATATCAGGCTGGAGATAGTGAGCCAGTGGTGTTACGAGGGGATGTTACGTTGGTGAAGTAGTGGAGAAATATAATTATAGCTTCTACTACCGCAATGAAAAATTTGGATAAAGCTGAGGAGTACGATCTGATTGCCAGTACTGCTCTGTATCTACATCCATAATAGTTAAGCGGCCATAATGACCAGCTCCCGAATCAAGATTCCAGACCTTATTACGTTTCTCAGGATAGAACTCATTCCAGGTATGACCGACATATATCCTATCATAATGCAATTCATTCATTTTGTTGGCTTTCCTCCAAAAAGCTCTATCCCATAGCACATGCTCCAAAAATAAAATGTCGCTACTATCTTGCTCTTCTATAGGACCCGAGGCATAATCATAACCTGCATGGACAAATAATTTATTATCCATAATATGATACAACTTCAATCGCTTACAAAAATCCTTTACAATTTCTGGAGCTTCTGCAGTAAAAGAAAACTCTTCTCCATCTCTTTTTAACTCTACACACAAACTTCCTAAGGTTTCAATACCTCCATTATCTAGCCAAGCTTCATCTTGAATAAAAGACCAGCCTGATTCTAGAGTCTCTATCATCCAGTAATCATGGTTACCTATGATTCCTATCCAGTTAGGTAGATTCAAGAGATATTCAAACAATTCCCTTACCTCAATATGAGCACCTCCATCGATGTAATCACCTAGGGTTATAAGCATATCTTTTTCTGGATCAAAGGAACACTTCTCCAATACCTGCAAAAGAGCTTTAAGGTTTCCATGTATATCTCCACAAACAAATGTTTTATTCATCTACTCTAGTATTACTTCTCCAGAATGTATTTCATAACTATGACTATTGGAATATAAAAATCTCTGACTCCACCAAGAATTGCCATAAGACTCATGATATTCAAAGCATATTGTACGTCCGTATTTACCAGATTTTATTTGAAATATTAAACGATCATTATTTTGAGGGGTATAATCAAAATCAAAACAGTTTCTACTATTCAATTCAGTCTTAAGCATTTCGGCAAAATTTTGTCTCTTCTCATCGATCTCTCCTATTATACCCATAACTTTATTTGGTTCTTGGTCAAACCTTATCAGTTTCCAATGACTCAATTTAGGGTCTACAGACTTACAGGTACACATCTTGAATTCTTTATCTAAATCACACATATATTATTTTTAACTCAAAGATGA
Organism: uncultured Saprospiraceae bacterium; assembly: GCA_964509175.1. Taxonomy (GTDB): domain Bacteria; phylum Bacteroidota; class Bacteroidia; order Chitinophagales; family Saprospiraceae; genus JAHDHU01. The sequence goes on along the minus strand of CAZDWO010000013.1, from coordinate 64,944 downwards.
AATACACTGTGCAATCATCTTGCACAGCTCAATATAGAATCTAATTTGCGAAATACTTATTTAACTACCTTGCAACAATTAATAGTAGAACTACTTTATGAACAACAATGAAATAGACATTACATTCAATTTTTACTCAGATTCAAACGGTAAGGATCCTGATTATGCCAGTCCAACCTTAAAGAGATACCATCAGATACTATGGAGTAAAGAACTACCTAATGGAGAGCGATTAGACTTAAAAGACAAAGTTAGAGGAGCGTATCTCTATCATGAATCTAAAATCGGGAAGTTTTATATAGGAAGTGATGGAATAACTCATTCTTATAAATATCATACTTGAAAACAGGACATCGTAAAACAAATCCCTAAAGAAGTCGATGAACTATATGATAAAGGCTCTACTATCGGAGGTTACATTCTCTTCCCCAATAATAAAATCAATAATAAGTTTACGATGAATCAAGCTCGTGGAGTGAGTAAAATGATAGATGATCGTTTTGATCTAACCTTAGAATGTATTAGACGTTATTACAAGAATGAATCAAGTCCTTTATTTGAGACTATAAAACGCTATTCTGATTTTTTAATCTTTTTATAGACTTTAAAGGATATATAGATTTCTTCTTATTAAATGACCTAATAGATGATAAGGACAACTTAAAATTCTACTTACCATTTGATGATTTTAAAACAGCTCCCAAGATTGAAAGTATAAGTGATTATTTAGCATACAAAGAAAAGGTGATACACTTTATTGAAGGTAGAAATCAGCGTATTTTAAAGTATGTCAATACTATCGAAGAATAGATATTAGTAGAACACTAAGCAATCGCCTTCTCATTTATCTCTTTCATAATACTTATAATTTCCTTTGTATTGTCGTTCTTAAAAACGCCACTTACTCCACCGATATGAATCGCTTTATACTGAGGATCATCATAGAGATCTTTGGGCTTAACCAATCCACTATGCTCAAAATGATTTATTATCACTTCCACAAACTTTTGCTGATCGGCAGACAAGTTTCCTTTATTCAGGAACTTAGAAAAGGCTTCTAAAACAGAGCTTCTGTCTAAGCCGATTATACTTCTAACAAAAGCTCCCAAAGGCATTGGATCTCCTATAGCTTTGACAAATTCTTCTTTAGTCCCTCTTTCTTCTCCATCAAATAAAAGATCTTCTAGCTGTCCTAATTCTCTTTCTGTTACAGCTTGGTTAGTCTTTAGTTTTTGGATAACGATGTTCTTGCTGTTATTCCTTATGTATGACTTAACCTTATCTAAATAGTTTTGTGGAGTAGTAGGCATTGAAACATTTGCAACTTCACCTGGCATAACATCATCAGTCATATTTGTGTAAACAATTTCTTGTTCTGGACCTTGAAGTAGATTCATCAAATCTCTAAGTTGTATCCTTATATGTTCTAGGGATGGTACGTCTATACCCTTCCAAAACTTATCTTGTTGTATCCTTTGGATTAAAGGCAACTTTGGTTTAACCAAATTAAGATCACCCTTCTCTTCTAAGAACTTAGCTCTTAGTTTTAAGTTCTCTTTAGATTTATCAAATAAGGGACTTGCAATTTCTAAATACATTTCCATCTGATACATCATTAGATCAAACTGCATTGCCTTCTTATCAGGATCATCCAATTTAATAATCGGTCCTATCTCTTTACCTATCTCCTCTACCCTTATATGATTCAAATCATTCCAGCTGTCTCTATCCTTATATTTACGTACCGCTGCTAGTCGCATCTTAACGCTAAACTTCTGGTCTCTTTGCCTGTATAGCTTATCTACATGATCATGTGATAGATCTAGTAACTCTGTACGATAGTCCTTAGCATTATCATCATCACTCTTTCTAAGAGCTTCTGCTAGTAAGACTCTTACCTCAAAGAGCCTATTTGAAAGCGATTTAAAACTATTGCCAGATCTTCCTTCTGGATTAATATTAAAGAACTCAAAGTTTCCACAACAGTCAAAAATCAAAAAGTCTTCTTTGTCTTTACCAGGAGCAAAGAGATCTGGACAGAGTCTTGTTCCCCTACCGATCATCTGCCAAAACTTAGACTTTGAATAAACGGGTTTAAAGAAAATCAGATTTACAATCTCAGGAACATCGATACCTGTATCTAGCATATCTACAGAGATAGCTATTCTAGGATTACGATCCTTCTCTTTAAACTTATCTATAGAGTCTTGTGCATATCTATCCTTGTAGGTAATTACACTCGCTACCTTTCCTTGTTCTTCTGGAAACTGTTCTTCAAATACTTCTTGTATAAAATCGGCATGCCTCTGTGATATGGCAAAAATAATGGTCTTCCCTATCGACTCCCCAGAATCTACTTTTATACCATTGGCCATAAAGTAGTTCAGTATTTCTATTACGGTAGGTTTATTAAAGAGCCATTTGTTTATTGCAGAGGCATTTATTTCTTTAGGAGGTTCTTCGCCATAAGCGGCAAAAGCCTTATCGTATTCCTCTTTTTCCTCATCACTTAGATCAGCATATTTTATTCCTCTTTGTAAAAACCTAGTCGGTACGGATATCTGTTTAGGAGGGGTAAGAAACTTATCGTTTACTGCTTGATCCAACTCATAGAAGTAGGTCGGTGTCTCTGGCTCACAATCAAAAAACTCATAGGTATCTCTATCAGCCTCATCTATCGGTGTTGCTGTAAGTCCTACGATTAACCCATCAAAATAATGAAAGATGTCTTGATACTTTTTATAGATGGATCTATGAGCCTCATCTACTATAATCAAATCAAAATGTCCAACTCCATAAACGTTGTCTCCACTACCAGTGGCATCTATCCTATTTATCATGGTATTATAGGTAGAGAAAACCAATCGAGTATCTGGATCTTCTCTTTCCTTGGTTAGATTTATACTGGTATGCTGCGGCAGTAAGGCTGTGAAGTTGTTCTTTGCTTGTGTTACTAAGGCATTACGATCGGCTAGGAAAAGAATCTTCTTTGCCCAATTGGCTTTCATCATAATATCGGTCAAAGCAATGGCAGTTCTGGTCTTACCTGTACCAGTAGCCATTACCACTAGTGCCTTTCTTTTCTTCTGTACTATTCTATCCTTAGACTTATCGCAAAAGGCTTCTCCTATTCTCTGTATAGCTTCACTTTGATAATATCGACCTGCTATGTCAGGATTTGGCTTATAGTCTCTTAAATCTTTTCTATCTACCCTTCTATTGACCAATCGTTGTAATTCTTCCTTGGAGTAAAAACCGAAGACTTGTCTAGGTGGTGCAAAATGATCATCCCATAACCAGGTCTCTATACCGTTAGAATAGAAAATTATAGGCTTTTGCCCAAACTTCTTTTCTAAGCACTCTGCATATATAGATGCCTGTGTCCTCCCTAATTTTACATTTTCACAAGTTCTCTTTGCTTCTACAACTGCTAGTGGCAATCCATTATCTCCCCAGAGAACATAGTCTACATATCCTGTACCGGAGGAGTTTATATGCTTAGGAAAATTAGTTAACTCATACTCTATTACGTTTTCCTTTTCTAAATCCCAGCCAATGGCTTTTAGATCAGCATCGATATATAATTTTCTAGTCTCTGCTTCTGATATATCTAGGTCTGGTATGGGTAGATGCTTATTCTCTACTTTTATCTGAGCAGATGCCTGTTGTTCTTTCTGTAGTGCACTGATCGCCTCTTCATTGGATTCTAGAGCTGTCCTTTGATCTTGTATTACGTCTCTTTGCTTTTGAAGCAATTCTTTCTGTAAGGCAATTTCTCTTAGTAATTCTTTTTGAACATCTTGCTTAGGAATAAACTCATCATTAAAGGACTGAGGACATTCTATCTCTGTATAGGTTTTTATAACATATTGACTCCAGTGAAATAAGTACTTAACGGCTACTTCTGCCTCTCGCTGCGTAATCTTACGATTATGAACAGCGTTATTACCTACTTTACGGATGTACTCTAACTCTCTTATAATTTTGGGTTCTACATCTCGGGTGATGTCATCACCATGAATCTTTGCTCCTAAGGTGTTTTTATAGGGTCTCTCATATTCTACATCTATGTCATAGACCCAGTTTATCAAAAATTCCATGGACTGCCTACAGAACATACCAGATGCTATGGGCTTTATAAATGCCAATTGTTCTGCTTCTTTTGCTGCCTGAAAGGCATCATTGAACTTCTGTGATATGAAATTAAAATTACTCACCTATTTGTTCTCTTTACTTGATGGAAGCCATTTATCAGATGACCTTACGTAAATATAGGGAATGGTAACCACAGAACTGTTCTGTATACCCATCGGATCCCTACCCGCTGCATAGCCAGTAGATTCTGCCCAGTATAAAGAGGTCAATGTGTTGTTCTCAAATATTGCCACTGTTGTCTAGTTTACTAGTTCTCCTTTGAAGGCTTTTTGTAGAAGGGATTGAAACAAACTTTCAGCCATTAACAGACTATCTTGTGACTGAGTCTTTTGCAACCTGATTGCTAAAGCCTTCTTAGCAAACTTTAACTGGTGATCTATAGACGGAACTGGTATTTTTAAGGACATCAGTTTAGCCTTTGAGATATTGAGCATTGAAGCTGCAGCTCCTGAAGCCAGATTCTGGATTTTAATTTTGAAAATCGGAGAATTGAATAAATACCAGATATAAAATGGCGATAAAGTGTTTTTTAAATTTAGTTTAAAAATAGTATCTGGAAGGAGCAAGTTATTATGATTCTTAAAGACCATTGCCGTTGCACCAACAAGTTCTCGAGTATTCTTCCTAGAAAAAAGAATGTCACCTTCTAAAGGTGTAACTATTTTTTTCAAAACTGTTCCTTTAAAAACTGCCTTATTTTCCTCCATCAGGAAAACTCTTTTTGATATACAACCAAGTTTCAATACAGCAATATCTTTAGAGTTAAGGACATTATAGTTGTCACATTTAGGACTCCAGCCATTTTCGATAGAATTTAGATTTTTCCCTAACTCTATTTCTTCCCAATCCTTTTCATTCTTAACAGGATCCCCAAACATATCCAGAAAAATACTCTGGGTCAGTTGATCATATTTATAGAGGAGAGCTTTTGTTTTTTGTCGGTAGTCATCGGCAGCATCTAGTATGGCTGCTATCTTTTTTTGGATGGGGAGTGGAGGGAGAGGAAAAAATGATCTCTTTAAATATTTATATTTTCTATCATAACCAGTATTAGGAATATCTATTCTTGACAATGCATAGAATGCGTATTTCGGAAATACTTTTCCATATTGAGGCTCAATTACTTTAACACCATCCGCACCTAAAAGAAAATCAAAATTTACATATTTCAAAACTGAAGTGTGGTCTCCAAATATTATTACAGATCCCTGTCTTTGGACTGGATTTGATGAGTTAGCATAACCGCCAATTAAGATTTTTCCTTGATCTATTACAGGGTAGTTTCCGGTTTCTAAATAATCAGATTTTTTAATTTTCTCATTGCCACCGGTTATGTCTTTAAAAACATCTAGAAATTTAACTCTTTCCCATCTCATATTATGCTGACATTAATTTTTCTAATTGTTCCAATGCATTTGTGCGTTCCTTATCTAAAGCCTTAATGTCAGCAATAATTTTATCAGGTGTATCATACTCTACTTCTTCATAGACAATCTCCTTGTAACGATTTATACTGAGGTCATACTCATTTTCTACAATTTCTGATTTGGTTTCAATAGTTGACCTTATTTGACTTCTAGTCATCTTGCTATCCATGAGCATAAAGAGCCTCAAAAATTCAGGGGTGACTTGCGGGGTGACTTGCGGGGTACTCAATTTATATGCTTTAGTCATTGATCTTTCTTTTTAACTGTAATCCAGTGGTAGTAAGTCGATATTTTTGACTTTGACTGTTGGGTTTTTCTGGTATTGTCATCTCTATAACTCTTTGATTTATTGCAGGTTGTAAATATTTTTTTCTAAAATTCTCTCTTTCTTTGAGATTTAATAAAACTCTAATCTCTGTGGCACTTTTAGCACCATTTAAGACATTTACAAGCTTTGTAACTTGAGGGGTAACTTCGGGGGTAACTTCGGGGGTAACTCGTCATACTCATTTTCATTTGTTCTTCGATTTTATAGTGACACCTAGGGCTGTCAAAAAGAATTTTTGGTTTTTACTTTGGGGCTTATCTGGGATAGTCATGGATATAAGTTGTTGTTTTACAGCAACTTGTAAATAATTTTCTCTAAAATGCTTAGGGTCTGATAGAGTGAGACTTGACATTATTTGATCACGAGTCATACTGCCATCCATAACCATAATAAGCTTTAAAACTTCGGGGGTAACTTCGGGGGTAACTTCGGGGGTTCTGACCCCTTACCCCATGTGCAGCGTAAGAGAGATATGATGTCTTAATCCTATCTGAAATGGACTGCGGTTCTGACACACCGCAAAAGGCACTAAAACTGCTCATACTTTTGTCTTAATCCTATCTGAAATGGACTGCGGTTCTGACTAGCACGGTTGACCACCTAGATAGTAGGACCTAAACGTCTTAATCCTATCTGAAATGGACTGCGGTTCTGACTTACTAGCCTACCAAACTACAGAAAGAGGAAAGGAAAGTCTTAATCCTATCTGAAATGGACTGCGGTTCTGACTAAGTGACGAACAATATATGGAAAATCACTTTAAAGCGTCTTAATCCTATCTGAAATGGACTGCGGTTCTGACCCCGTCACAAGCAGACTTTAAACCCTCAGATAGCAAGTCTTAATCCTATCTGAAATGGACAGCGGTTCTGACTCGGATAATAAAAAATAATAAAAAAAGAATACGGAGAGTCTTAATCCTATCTGAAATGGACTGCGGTTCTGACTTGATATGGTAGAATACAAGGAATTTCCTCTCTATGTCTTAATCCTATCTGAAATGGACTGCGGTTCTGACTACGCAATATTTGATCACTACATAAACAACCTTCAAGTCTTAATCCTATCTGAAATGGACTGCGGTTCTGACAATCAAGTTCAACCTATTACAAAAGTATTTAATAGTCTTAATCCTATCTGAAATGGACTGCGGTTCTGACCAATCCTCACATTACTATCAGTATTACAATAGTTACGTCTTAATCCTATCTGAAATGGACTGCGGTTCTGACACGTAATTTACATAATACTCTGCATATCAGCAATGTAGAGGATCCCAAATCAATCAACTCCATACTTATCACTAGTTTTCTTAACATATTAAATAAAAATGACATGTTGGTTTGATCTAGAAAAACTCATATCCATATCTTTTCCAATCATTTTTAATTCTTCCAGGTGATACTCACCTATAGGGACCATAAATATAGAATCGTTTTCTTGTAGGACCTCTTCTAATTCTTTCAATATTTCAAAGATCTCTGAATATATTTTTTTAGATATATTGGCTAAATATACAGACTTTTGGATGCGTTGAGCTCCTTTTTTAAGTAGATACTTAGCAACATGTAATCGGATTTTTGAATCTTGAATATCATAAAATATAAAGCAATTCATAGCTCGAGGATTTTCAAAATTAATATGTAAAAAATTCCAAACTCTTTCTAGTCCAATAGAACTAGAATCTTTATCTAAATTGTCAATTTCCAGTTGTTTTTCTATCCCAAAACTAATTCCCCTTTGCAGAGTTTGGTTTTTACACTGCTCTAGTAATATTTTATATTCCGCTCTTCTTAACATATACATGTTTAAAATCCTTCATCTGTGAGGAAAAATCTTGGATATAAGATTTGATGTGAACGATACGCTTGGCTCTATTTCCCTTAAATTCTATTTTTTCATTATAAAAACTCATTATGATTTCTATAATGATCTTTTTACCACTGCGATTAATATTAATTCCGGGTTTTAAATCAGTAAAATAGTCGGACATAAGTATATCATTCTGAAACATCATAATAACTGGGTACTCAGCCCAGTGCCTGAAAATCTCAATTATATCATAAACTAATACTGGACGGTTATACTGATCTTTATGAAAGACTCCTATGTGTGGGTCTAATCCTGCTCTTATAAGAAGGCCCTCTATCTTATTGTATAGAATTCCATAAGAATAGTTTAACACAGCATTAAAGGCATCCATGGCAGGTCTTCTCGACCTAAGTTTAAATTTCCATTGCAAGGGCAAACAAGCACTTATTGCAGAAAAAAATAATTTAGAGGCATTTGCTTCCCAGCCCCTTAATTGATTAGCGAGTATTAATGCATCAGAGTTTTGAGATTGATCGATTTTATAAAGGTAACTAGCCATCTTATCTCTAAAATTTTGCACGGATGGGCTATCTACGTTTTTAGAAATTTTAAATATCAAAGTCATTTGATTTTTAATTTTCTCTTTTATTACATCCTTTATCCACAAAGACCCATCTATAGATTCAGAAAAGCTAAGTTGATTACGGCGTATAGTACTTATCGAACCAAACTTGCTATTCCATATGCGAGCATATGGCATCTGATCTTTATGCACAAAGGATATGTCTATCTCGTTATCGAGGGCGAGCTGAACGGCAGCTCCCGTAATGGAGGTAGACTTAGTCATTGTAATTTGTCTAATCTTGTTTGCAGGGACCGACTGACGATGGTCTTTAGACTTTATATAGAACTGACCATCTTTTACCGCTAGGCTTACTCCATATTTATCTATCTGGACATCAAATTTTTTCATACCCAAGAATACAATATAGAGTGCATCTATCCTGCACCTTGTACAAATCCTAGTACAAAGATCTTAGTTAAACTCTTAAGAGTTTAACTTCTATTAACCTGTTTAATTGCTCAAAGAGATCTGGATTTTTCAGATCCAGTATTTCTGCGGTTTTAAATATGAGTTCTATTACATAAGTATAATACCCTTCTTTTACATCACTTTCTGTAAGCTCAAAACCTACATGAGCTATCTTATTTCTTAGTTGAGATATGTAGGCATACTGATTTTGCTTACCTGAGGGAGGGACCTTATTTATGGAATAATCTAATCTTGGCGAGAGAAGAGTCGCAAATTCTTTAAGTGCTCCATAACCGAGAGCTCTCATCACCATAATTTGATTAGACAAATGAGAAAGACTTAACTTCTCAGACTGCTTCCGATCTTTATATATTTCTTTCAGCTCTGGAAAACTATCATTTATCAGTCCAAACAGCCGAGATTTTTGACTATCATCTTGATCAGCTATAGAACCATATTCTTGGCGATCTAATATAGAATTTAAAACTAATTGCGATAGAGCTTCATAAAACTGAGAATAGGTCAATACCGCTTGGCTATATCTTTTGGCATTGATATAAAACAGAGATTTTCTTAAAATATCGAATATCCCTATGAGTTTAGTATTAGGTATACCTATTCCTTTAAATGGGAGCAGATTATCATGGGCATTATAATAATCGGCTAGTAATACATTTTCTTCCTTCCCAGATAAGTTAGACATGGCTTTTTTATGATTTCCATTAAATCTAAAATATACATGAGCAAATACTTTTTTAAGATATTCCTTTTGCCCCAGCATATCAAACAATATGACATCCTTAAAATCAAGAAGCTCCATCACAGCATTGTAATCTCCTTTATGCAGCAGTTTTATGGCGATTTCAGTACTGATAATTTTTCGATATCCGTCTAGTTCTACCTGGTCTACATCTCCGTTCTCTTTGGGATAGACAATAGATAGCTTCTGTGCAGGCACTAAAAAGTCTGCCATAATTTTTAATGCCATTTTTTGTTGCGGCGTACCTCCAGCATCATTTAATATGATATGACTATCCGGATTTTTTATTACGGCCTGGCGTATCATAGATCTAAAACATTGCATCCATCCCCCTATATCTACTGCTTCGCATTTTGCAGTTTGTAGTATTACTTTATTTTCCTCATACCCATATCTATCCACTATGATTTTCTTCATTATCTGAGCAGCATGGACTGTATCTTGGTCTACCCTTTTTGAGAAGCCCTCCTGGTCACTATAGATTAGATAGATTTTTTTATATTCAGACGGATCCAGAAATGGATTAATAATATTTACATCTATCCTGCTCTTTAGGCTTTCATAATCCTTTAGTAAATCATGCGACCACTGCCTGAACGAGCGAGAGGCTTCTATATCATTATATATCTTTCCGTCCAGTACTATATTTCTATTCCCTAGATTGCTGATCAGTATTTTCACAACTTTATTTTACTTTTTTAATAGTCGGAGCTCCTTGCAAGATAAGTTTACCTTTTTGCATTTGAGCTTTGATTTGCACTATAGTATTTTCTTCCATGCCTGCTGGATATCGTACTGTAAACTCCTGTCCCTCATAACCCTCTACATATATATTAAGGAAAATCTGAGGTCTTTTTGACCTTATGACCTTGGCGTCGACTAGGAGCGGTTTATTTTTCTTAAATAGAGTCGGAGAGGTCATTTTTGGTTTTTTAGCCTCTTCTATCCTTAGGCGTTCTTTTTGGGCTTCAGCCTGTATTCTCGCTTGCTCTGTCTCTTTTGCCAGTTTTATAGCGGCTATACGCTCATCATTATCTGCCTTAAGTTTCTCTAAAATATCCCTATGACTCTCGGGATCTAGCAACTGCACATAACCCATCGGATAGAACATATACTCCCCGTCTACTTTTTCAAAAACAAATTTTCTAGACTTTGCTGAGTCTTTTCTATTTTTTTGTCCTCGAGACTTATCTAGCCCATCTATACTGTGATCTGTAGGATGTATGTAATTACCAGTTATACTATGGAATCCACTGCCCTGCCCGAGTCTTAATAGCGGTGCTTGCTGATTTAGTATTTCTAATTCTTTATAAACCTTAATAATAGAATCGGTCTCCGCATTACTATACTTCTCAAAAAACTTAATCTCAGACGTTATATACTGGGCAGAGCAATCCTGGATATACTTTAAAAAAGTACTCAGATCATCTAGCGATTCCTTTACGACCGGTACACTTTTTACAGCTGCTTGCTCTTTACCCTTTATGCGTAATATTTTATTTATAGCTGTACGATAACCACTTGCATTCATTACGATACGTACGTCAGCCATAGCTCCTACAGATATGCACTCATATGGAAATGTAAAGCCGCTAGATTTAAACTGAGTAGAGCTACTAGGCGGTCCATTTCTTCTGGATAGGGAGTTTTTCCATCCTCCATAAAAACTGGATCCGTCTTTTATTAGATTAAAAGTCTTGGAGTTATAAAACTTGGACTCTGAGAACCTACTATCTCCTACTTGCAGGTATCTAAATGGATCCTCATCTATCCTACCGAATGTATCTGTCTCATTTCTATGATACGGAGCCTTAGATCTGTTATACAACACTGACCGCAGAGCTCCTTTGAGAGAGGTCCCGGGTATATATAGCTGAGATGATAATGGATCTATTATGTGTTTTTTTATGTCTGCACCTACCTCTCCTGACACGGATGCTACGGTATGTGCATACTTTTCTATCCCCTTAGGACGTAGTAGCTTATCCAAATCTCTATTGGATAATGCAGTAACATATCTATGAAGGTCAAAATCTTTGACGATCTTCTTTTCGTCTAAAAAATATATTCTATCATCTTTCACGAGATAGTCTACACCACGAGTGAGATGTTTTTCTTGAGCTGCTCCGACATGTATCGGGCTTACTGTCCTCAGTTTGAGATGTACCGTTTTCTTTTCCATTCTATAATGTCGTTCTAATAGGTATAAATAATGACTTCCCACTTCTCCATATCGGGTGGCTATTTACAGATGAAGGCTTTAAATTTATATTTGATAATCCTGCAGTAAGGTCTCTAGTTTTCCATACACTCCCTTCTGTAAACATAAGTACGCTCTTTTTTTCTTTACCGATAAGACCATCCGTCGTGATCCATCCACCACGTCGTACAAAATCGTATGCTGCACTATCATGATCACTTAGCTCCTCTAGCGTCTGAGCTGACTCTGGTGTAAATAAGCTGAGATTAGTGCTGAGCTCAGTATCAGTAGGTACCTCTAGCTCTATCTCTCCTTTTTGTAATTCAAAAAAACCATTACCCACAGTCCTGTCTGTACCGAATCCCTCATACTGCAAAAACTCCAAAGCCTCTTCTACCTTACTCTGCTCATCATCCTGTATCATAAAAAACAGCCCTGCATTATTATAAAAGATACGTTCCATATAAAAAGGCCGAGCATCTTCTATGCCATCGATATTTCTAGACACGGCTACTCTTTGCAATAAATCTTTTACGATAAAGTCTTTATCTATTCTATCAATAGTACTGAGGTATTGTCCACTTCCTGATAAGCTACTCGGCAAAGTTATCTGCTTATTAGCTATCACTCTTTCAAAATAGTGCTGATCGAGCCATTTTATTTTTTTTACCGTCTTACGAGTATTTACATCTTCTTGATTGAGATCAAACCGGCATTTGGGCCGAGGAAAAAAATGGCTACGCTCTCCTTCTTTTTCTACAAATGGAAAAGCACTCGATAAGGTAAATCCAGGACGTCCATCCTTCGGGATAAGATCAGCCTTGCCCATTTTGGCCCAGCTGGCATATATTGCTGCGGTAAGCGTATCACTTCTGAGGTACGTCTCACTCGTCTCATAGGTGTCAGGTCTATGGTTACCTAGATGTAGTGGCGAGTTAAAATATAGATAGTATGTTTTAAATTTCATCCTATCCTATCTTAATAGTTTGCTCGTCCATTACGATCTCTACATGTCCGTAGCCTCGTGTCCCACTGCCTCCGAGATAGTCATTATTTAGCAACTCGACACCTTCCATAAGCATATCCTTAAGGTCTTTTTCGTCGGTATCAGACCATACATTTATGATAAACTCTAGTTTAAATACTGCACCAGCAGGTACTCTTTCTATTTGCCTTAAACCTCCTCCTCTAGCACTTCCCTTAAAACGATCTATAGTGTTTTCAAATTTGACTTCGCTATAAGGCAGGTCTGTATTTGTATTTTTCTTATTAAATACTTCTACACTTTGCTCAGACAGATACGAGTCCCTTACGATAAGCTTAGATACATGCTTATCGTCTGTAAACCCAAATAACTTATTGATCTCGTCATGACCACCTAGAGCTACACCTCTCTTTTGCTCTAGCAGACACCTTATTTTTCCTTTTAGAGAGCTACCCGGTATGTAAGGCTGGTTATTATCTTTTCGTCTGATGATCGGGCTATCGACTCCTCCTATTTGTACGTTTTCCTTAGATGATCCTATATGAAGACCAGACTTGAGATTTAACGTACCCGTAATTTTTAGTTTATGTGTTATGTTCATTTTTTTGTCTTTTTTTTATTCTGCACCACCATGATACTTGTGATAGGCAACTGTTGCCTCTAAAATTTTTGTAAATCGATTAAAATTTTCTTCACTTTTACTTGCTTCTCGTATTGCAGGAGTAAAAGTGTCAGTAAAATTTTTAATGCCATATTTTTTTTTCTTTTCGGCTCTACCTACCGCATATGCCAATTTGGCTAGAAGCATCGGAACATCTCCTTGTTTATTGGACCAATCAAGCTCTATTCGCCTGACCTCACCAAAAAATTTTCGAATTTGGCTAACCGAAAGTGCATCATTATGCAATTGTTGTCCGAAATGATTTGCCCAATCAATCATATCGACACCCATTTTTTGATCACCGGTGATCCATTTAATGTTAAGTTCCATATTATTATTTATTCATTTTATGTAAAAGTTCGGCCCATCGTGCAGCTATACTGGCTAGGTCTATATATCTGTCACTCCCATATTGGGTGTTTTGCTGTACATTTTTTACGATATCTTTTATCAGTTCCTTAGCCCCAGTATCTTTATTAGATTTTTCCATCCGGGATAGTTTATAGGCACTATGCCATATGTAACTGAGATCACCATCCTTCCCTTTTTGTAACTGATTATGATGGTCATCTTTACGGAGTTTAAGATTCTGAACCGTATGTAAAAAACCTGATCCTGTGCTGCCTATATTTTGTAAAAATCTATTCTTTAACTCAGTAACCGTATCCCACTCTTGATTCCATGATATCGCCTCTCCGAAAATGCAAAATGCATTCTTATCTCCATACTTATCCGATTTGTAGTTTTTTGCCTGCTTTTCTGCATTACCCGATTCCTCTGCAGCTTTATAGATCGGATATTTAGCACCTACTATCGCCATTCCTGCAGATAGCCCTATGTCAGCACGCTGAGTAAATAGTTCAAATTTTTTGCGTAACTCCACAGCAAAATCTAACAGTGCATCCCATCTACCTACTGCAAATACATCATCTCCTCCACTATATAATATTTGGATGTGATCTTTATAATCTGGATTACTAAGTTGTATCTTATTTATTATTCCACTAAAAAACAAATCTAATAGCATCGATAAGGTAGAGTAAGCAGCAAATGATGGCTCAGCTATACCTTTTATAAATATCTGCCCTAGATTGTCTACATCCATTCTGAGCACACCCAGCTTAGAGACTTTATGCACATCATTATTTACATATGTACATAATTCTTCAAATGTTTTTGGAGCATTACTCCTACTGCCACTTAGATGATTTCCGCCATAAAAGATATGCTCTTTACCATGACTTCCTTTTGTAAAATCAGGCCATTTGTTTAAGTATATACTTTTAGACACCACCTCTCGATCACTGATATCGCTGATAGAAAATGTACCAGACATGCCCAATACATCATACCTGCCATTGTCATGATATTTTATCACATTACTAGATCTGAGGTCTTTACCTAACTGGATTTGCTGATAAACCTTTTCGCCGACAGGACCTCTATCAGCTCCCACTGCTTCAGGGTACAGGTATTCTACTTTTCCTTTTATTCTTTGGCCAGTTACGATACATTTATCTGAGGATTGCTCAAAATCCTTTCCCGATAAAAACAACCTATCAAAATCATCTAAAAGCACTTTTTTAAACTTCCTGTTTTTCTGTTCTGCGGCTTTATCCGATACACTTCTCCATAGCATCGATAGCGTAAATGTAGCGTCTTCATCAGTTGTGTACCTATCTATACTAGACTGATCTTGTGATTTTACAAGATTAAGAAAACCCATTTTACCCGTATGATTACCCCCAGTTATCTCTCCAAAATTGGTTTCATATCTGAATGAAGTACTACCTATGGAGATAAATAATTTTGCTTGAGTATCATTAAACAACTCCTTTGAGACTTTTGCTTGTATCTCTCTCAATCCCTCTTTAACTCTGTCTAGATTGGGCAATATTAGATATGCTTTTCCTCCACTAGAGTATACTACATTAGAATCATATGCATTTATGCTATTGTGATTTAATATCTGTCGCAAAACAGTTCTAAGCAAGATCTCTAAATAAAAAGATCTACCTTTTAACGACACAGCTGCTCTCCGATTACTTATGTCGTAAATAAATTTTTGGATACCTGATATATCTATGCATACCATCAGCAGTGAGTCTTGGTCTGGCAGCTTTGCGATTCTATTATTTACAAGTTGTAACTCTGTATTATGATCTTCATAAAAATCATATAACGATAAAGCTATAGCAGCCGTAGATTTTAAATGCTCAAAAAGACTTACGCAAGCTGGCAATAAATTAGTTGCAGATGGAATACTCCATGTGTACTTTTTTAGTAGAGTAACTAGGCTAGTATAAAATGACTTAAAATCAGGCTCATTATTATCTACCGTTCCTAGTAGCTGGTTATACTCTTCTCTAAACTGTTTCCATAATTGTCTATACTCTTCCTCAGCTAGCTTAGTATCGTTTTTAGTTGTAAAAAGATCTTCTTCAATATCTAATGGAACAAGCGGAAAAATATTACTGTCAGCATGGCTTATTTCTTCATACTCTTTATTGATCGTATCGAATATAGAGTGCAGCTTTACTTTCTTTACAAAGTCCTTTTGATATATTCTCTTGACCTCTGCGTATCCAGCTACCCCCTCTTCTCCCTCATCAGGTCTATCGATACCACTACTCCATTTATCAGCTATAGAGATAATCGCTTCGAGATGATTATTAGGTTTATGATGATTTGCAGATAAGTTTTCTAGACTTAAATCTTTTCCTCCTTTCAGACCAAGTTTAGCACCCGTATTTGTTTCTGTCAGAAAAGCATTAGTCCATAGCGAGTGTACATACTTAGGATGCCCATTATCATAGACTGGTACATTTACATCATATTGCTTATTGGGATATGCCTTGAGCAACGAGTCGGACTCCGAATATTTAGAATCGGCTCTTTGCCAAAACTTACCTATGTCATGTAATAATGCACCTAAGACTATAGCTTCTCTATTTTTATTTCTCCCTTTAGTCATTTATTGCCCTGATTTTTTAAAATCCCGAATCCCACTGAAACACCTTTTCCGATACCCATATTATCTGCCATTAAAATATTAGAAGTAAACTCTAAGTTAAACGTGAGATGAAACTGACCTTTATATTCTATATACTTGGTTGATAGTATTTTATTGATCACTACATTTAAAGGTATCGGCTCATTTATATTTAGCTGCTTCATAATACCCACTATATGAGAGTATAATTTTTCTTGCAAAAATCTCATCTCCTCTACAACCCCATCCATTTTTTTATACCTTTCATAAAACTCCTGGTTAAAGGGGATGTAATGCAATAGATTATATCTAAATGCCTTATCCCATGTTTGCATATTAACAAAAGTCATGTGTATATCCTCTATCGAAAAATTGACCTTCTTAGACTTTATTCTAAATTCAAATTTTTGATTCTGTAACAAATGATGAATATCATCCGTAGCAGACTCCAGACATATTATGGCTGGTCTTTTTTGGAGAATTTTATATTGAATTAAAGGATATCGATAGATTACCTTATCTTTTCCATCATGGTTATGAAACAAACTAGATTTTCTCTCACTTGCCTCTATTACAGCAGCTCTAAAATATGGAATCTCATATGCCATCAAATTTTTATCAAATTGCACCTTTAGATATCTTACTTTCGTCATTCTTCAATTTAATTCAACCTGCTGCCTTGTACAATTTACTCGGTTTATAAGATTCATTTTCATCACTATTTTTTAACAAATTCTAATTACTCTACTCTAACCACCACCCCTAAATGATCCGAATAACTATGCCTTTTCCAGCTTACTTCTTCACAGTCCCCTTTGCTGATAAAGTCAAGAACAGAATAATCAGAATACTTAAGGGAAGTTAATTTATACAATACGTTGTCCTCAGCTCTACTGAGGTAGTTACCATCTACACAGGTTTTTTTTAGAGAGGTTTTTTCTCCATGCAAGACACTCTCGTATCCTAGATTAAACGCCGATTCAAAAGCATGATCAGTAATAACCAAATTCATATCACCGCACCAGATATAATTCCCTTCCGAAGCCATAGATAACCAATCGGAAATA
The DNA here is from genome assembly GCA_964509175.1 of uncultured Saprospiraceae bacterium. Lineage (GTDB taxonomy): Bacteria > Bacteroidota > Bacteroidia > Chitinophagales > Saprospiraceae > JAHDHU01. Next base: position 47,524 of record CAZDWO010000013.1, on the reverse strand, counting down.
GCCTTTATTTCTGCACGCTCTGGATAAGACGAATTATGGGTACAGGCATGATAATTTATGATATTAATGAGCTCTCCTTCATACTTAAACACTGCAACTGCTGGCTCTCTACATACAGCATTATCTAGTTCTTTTATGAGCTCTACTCTACTGTCTAGTTTTACCTTGGAGGTTTTCCATAGAAAGGCATATCGCTCTCTTTTATTGGGACTTTTATCACCCGTAGGATCAGTTACTCTATAATCCCATTTACTCCCAGTTCGATTTAATACATCAGCTAATCTTGCAACTGCCTTTGCTCCTCCTGGATCTTTGGCCACTACCTCTTGTATACATACTAGATCTATGTCCTTTAGCTCTTTGGCAATAGCCAACATTTCGATACTATCTCTACTCTTTCCAAATTTCTTAAGATTCCAAGAAACGATACTCAGCTCCTGTCCCATGCATGATCCAGAAATCATAATCAACAGTAATGTTAATAGACGACTCATGCTCTATTAGGGTTTTGATGTTGGAAACAAAGGCCGTTGCACATTTTGGTTGATCTCTTGCATCTTCTTTTCTGAGTCTTAGCCCAGCCAGTACATCTTACCTTAGTACACTCTCCCACTGCTTTATTGCGATTATCAAACTTTGATCTTCTATCACTGGATACTGGAGGCTTACATCTCTTACATGGAGCCAATCCGTGCTCCGTTACGGCCTTTTTTAGACTTATTTTTTCAGAAACATTCTTTACAGAATGGCAGGTGTAGGTGTGATACTTTTTGCCGTAAGGTGTTTTATATACATATTGGGCAGTAGCGTCTATATTACACAATAGTATCAAACCACAGATACATACAATAATGCTCCATGTTCCGAAGTATTGCTTCGATGTTGTCCTTAAAGAATGGTACATAGTTCTCTTAGTTGATCTTAATTTAAGGTATCCGAAATATAGAGAAATTACTGACTAACCTTTCCATATTAATAGATTTATTTTAACATTTAAGAAAGAACAATAATAATACCGACTGTGCAATGCATCTGCACTATACCCTTCTAGTTATTTCGGGTCATGTGGACCGGACCTTTTGAGTTGGCCGCAGAGGCAGTGTGAGTACCTTTTAATTCTCCGTCTTCATTAAGCTTCAAGCTTATCTGCCCTAGAGAAACTCTTTTTGCCCCGAAGTTTGTGTAGTTAAGCACTACTGTACTGTCTTGGACGTTTCCCGTAAATGATAATTTGGTTTTTTGCTTACCACTCAGCTCTTCACGATTTTCTTTTATCTTCTCACCTTGACCCTCTACATTTTCTTTTTGCTGAGTAATAAATATCAAAAACTCCACTTCTAAACCCTCGAAAGGCTTAAAAGTGGTTTCCTCAGTCGTCATGACCATATTCCACGATCCTGTCAAGTCTGCGTAAGCTCTATCCTCTTTGTTGGACTGATGTCCCTCGGTTAAAGAAGTATTCTCCTTTTCTTGTTTTTCAGTGTTACCCGAATTCCAATAAAAAGCAGCCGCTAGACATGCCAATGTACCTAGAACTAGAAGAGGTTTTACAAGTTGATTGGGGCCTTTCTTTTTCGGCTTTTTGCCAAAGGCTTCTGAATCTAAATACCATTCGGTGATCTCACATAGATTCTCTAAAATCATATGTGCATCTACCGCATTTATTTCAGATCCATGAATTCCTAGATTACCCATGGCTCTTATGCTATGCATCCTCGTCCATATCCTACTTGGTATTTTTTCTCTTAGGACTGTATTTTTCAACAATGAATTCAAATCTCCTTTATAAACCTCACCATCAGAATAATGGGAATAGATCTTTTTCACAATTTTCTCTAGAACCATTCGGGATTTGGCCAGGGAAAGATCAGCATCAGAATTGCATAGTTTATAAGCCACATCTAGTTCTCTAGATAGCTGTTTCTCTTTTTTACTTAAAAGCCTTATTCTTTTCTCTACTGACTTCTGCATATGCTAAGTAGATAAAAGTACAACGGCTAAAATAAAATAGGACTGCTACGTATGTAATAATTATAAAATGAATCAACTTTAATTCTAATCTAATTCCATTTGCTGATAGCCTTACGCTTCTTACGGATATGGATCATCCCTTTGTACCCATGGAATACAGTTATTATGGACCCCATACGATCATCGCAAACTACAACCAGTCCTTTGAGCCTGCCTTTAAGAGAAGCCAATAGGCTTTTAGGAATGTTTTTGTCATTCATGTAATAATAGTTGAGACCATGACGGGAAATTTCTTCTCCATAGAGCAGACAGAGACTAAGCATGCGATGGGTAATTCCTCGTTGTGCTAGACGCTTTAGACAATGAGTACTGAGGCCGAACTCTAGTTGGTGTAGAAAATCATATTTATCTTGGATTTGTATGGTGAGTAGATTCATATTGAATGTTTATTCAATACTCGGAGTCATAGTGCAATGAGAGTGCACTTGAGTATTTTATTATAATCCTGAAATTTTCTCATAGACATTGATTTATCTCCAGTATTGTAGCTCGTCATTTTCTAGTTCTTTTTGGTATAGCTGGACGGTTTTATAAAACAAGTATAAAATGTATGACGCACTATATTTGTACTATTCAATATCCCTATTATGTCCAGTAACAATCATGCCCTTGTCAGATACCGTACCATAGATCAATGTCTTAAATCTAGAGATGGTCAATATTTCGTAAAAGATCTAATAAAAGAATGCTCTGACGCTGTCCATGAGTACGAGGTGTATAAATCTAAAAAGGAAAAGAAGTTTTCTCCGATCAGCAGAAGGACACTTATGTACGACCTGAAATTTATGAAGGATGATGTCTATGGTTTTGGAGCTCCTATTATGCATGATAAGAAAGAAGGTTATTATTATGACGACCCAAACTATCAAGCCTTTAAGGCAAAGATTTCTGACCCAGATAAAGTAAGACTTTCTGAAGCACTAGCCATAATGAAAGACCTCTGCGGCAATAATCAATTTAAAGACTTAGAGGAAACGGTATTGCGTATAGAAAACACATACAAAATTTACAATAGCCGAGCTGATGCAAAAAGCATTCAGTTTGAAAAGAGCACTAATGTTCTAGGCATAAAATGGCTAAGTGCTGCAAAGGAAAAGATTAGAACTAAACAAACTCTCAGAATTGAATATCGTCCATTTGGAGGTGATACTGTAAAAAGAATCATCAGTCCTTATCTACTAAAAGAATACAATAACAGATGGTTTTTAATCGGATACGACCATGAGAATAAATCCCTAACCAATCTCGGATTAGATAGAGTAAAGAAAATCCATGATTCCATAATTGCTTTTTACAAAGACCCTTCCTTTCATTTAAGTTCTTACTCTAAAGATATAGTAGGAGTATCGATACCAGCAAACTCCACTAAGCAGACTATTAAAATAAAAGCCCTGGGTAGACAGAAATACTATTTAGACACTAAGCCTTTTCATCATAGTCAGGAAATGATAAAGGAGGAAAAAGATTTTGCCATCTTTCAATTAGAGGTAATCCCCAATTTTGAATTACAATCAAAAATTTTGGCCAACGCAGATACACTAGAAGTCATTAGCCCTAAATCATTCAAAGATTTAATCACTTCTAGAATTACTAGAGCCAATGGTATTTATTCTAAGTAGTGAGAATTAAAGAATTAGGCATTCGATGAGTCCTTTCTATTCCGATCACCTTATCCTCTACTATTTTGAAGATCCATAATTCGAGCTTCTTGTTTTGATATACCACATACCAGGCTGGCAAGTTCTTAGGCAATACACCAAGCTCTAATTTCAATATACGTCGGGACATGACTCCTACTATAAAATCCTCCAAGAAATCCAGAACATATGGTCTACCATAGATTGATTTTCGAGTAAGTGTATCATTAAACTCAATATCAAGCCAAAAGAGGTCTTTAATCCGATTACACCGTTTGCAAATAAAAAATTCTCTAAAACACTCCATTATCCTTTGAGAGTCTAGGAGCGTTTGATTAGCCGTTGAATCACATTTAGATGAGAAAACTTCCATGAGTCTTATCCTTGTCTTAATTTAATCGAGGATGATCTACTTTAAACCCATTACTTAATAAGGAAGTAGTTTGCTCAGCATTACGCTTGTTCCCACACTTTCCGCACATGGTAAATATTTGGTCAGAGGTAATGACATTGACATAATCCTGCTGATTCAGATACTCTCTCTCCATGTTCTCGATATTAAAACAAATGGCGATATAAGGTGATCCAAATTTGATCTCTTTATGACATACATCACAGTCGTAATTAGTTGCTTGCATATTTAGGTTTAGTGAATAATTAAATAACGCTACAAGATTAATGCAAAGAGTGCAACCTATTTGCGGTTTACCGACATAGTTCTAACATCCTATTTTTTTGACTACATCGTCAGTAAAGAAGTACACTATCTACAAAAAAGTAAAAATGTAGACGATTAATAGTAGTAATTATTCATCACCCTAAAGAAATAAGTTACTTTTGCAGACCGTAAATGGCCACATAGCTCAATTGGATAGAGTACCTGATTACGGCTCAGGAGGTTGAGGGTTCGACTCCTTCTGTGGTCACGATTTTAAAAAAGAGGAGTATTTACTCCTCTTTTTTAGATTATCCACTTTTGTAAGTTTTCAACTAGTATTTTATCAAAGAAAAAACTTACTTTTGCACTCTTATTTTTCGCAACAGCGTAAACAGGAAAGATTATGTCAAGAATTTGTCAACTTACTGGAAAAAGACCGATAAGCGGTAATAATGTTTCTCACTCTAAGATGAGAACCAAAAGAAGATTTTTACCTAACCTTCATACTAAGAAATTTTATATTCCTGAAGTGGACAAGTGGGTAACTCTTAAAGTATCCAGTGCTGCACTTAGAACTATTAATAAACTAGGTCTATACTCTTATCTAAAGAAGTTAGAATCTAAAGGTGTAAAGCACGGAGTAAAATACTAGTCACCATAATTAAGAAAGATCATGGCAAAAAAATCAAAAGGTAATAGAATACAAGTAATACTAGAATGCACTGAGCATAAAGCAACTGGAATGCCAGGGACATCTAGATATGTTACTCAGAAGAATAGGAAAAACTCTCCAGATAGAATGGAGCTTAAAAAATATAATCCTATCTTAAAGAAATATACTGTTCATAAAGAAATCAAATAACAATGGCTAAAATATCTAAAAACGCAAGGGTAGCTCAGAGAGCCGGTAATGCTGGGTCAGGAAGAGACTTTGTAAAAGTAATACAGAGTGTAAAAAATCCTGAAACTGGTAAATACAGTTACAAAGAAATGATGATCCACAAAGAAAAGGTCAAAGAATTCTTTGCTAACAATAAGTAATAAACATTAAAAGGCTACCAAAACGGTAGCCTTTATTATTTCCCTTCTACCCTACCTTCTAACTTGTCAAACTATGAGTTTTTTTAAAAAATACTTTTCTAAAGAAAAAGAAGAAGAACTTAATAAAGGTCTCGAAAAAACGAAGCAAAGCTTTTTTGGACAGATATCTAAAGCCATAGCTGGTAAATCTAAGGTCGACGAATCCTTCCTCGATCAGCTAGAAGAGATACTCATCAGTTCTGATGTAGGATTAGACACAACAGTAAAAATTATAGAAAGACTAGAAGCTCGAGTAGCTAAAGATAAATATCTAAATACCTCTGAGCTTAATAATATCCTGAAGGATGAGATTACTCTTATCCTTTCAGAAAACAATACAGAAGACTTAACGGACTTTGACTTTCCTGAAGATAATCTTCCTCATGTAATGCTGGTAGTAGGAGTAAATGGAGTAGGAAAAACTACGACAATAGGTAAAATCGCTCACCAGTATAAAAAGAGAGGTAAACATGTGGTACTAGGTGCTGGAGATACTTTTAGAGCTGCAGCTGTAGATCAGTTGCAAATCTGGGCCGATAGAGCCAAGACCTACTTTTTCAATAAAGGCATGCATACTGACCCCGCTGCTGTAGCCTATGAAACAGTGCAATATGCAGAAAACCTCGGATTAGATGTTTGTATAATCGATACTGCAGGTAGACTACATACAAAGAAGCATCTGATGACAGAGTTGACCAAAATAAAAAACTCGATAGATAAAAAAATGCCCGGTGCACCTCATGAGGTTCTATTGGTTTTAGATGCTAGTACTGGTCAAAATGCCATAGAGCAAGCAACACATTTTACAGCGGCTACCGAAGTTACTGCCATAGCATTAACCAAACTAGACGGTACTGCCAAAGGAGGTGTAGTTCTCGGAATATCAGACCAATTTAAAATTCCGATCAAATACATAGGTGTCGGAGAAGGCATGGATCAACTACAGCTTTTTAATAAAAAGGCCTTTGTAGACTCGTTATTTTCTTAGAATCGGACAAAGACCTAGATTATTCACTTTTTTCGTTATTGGCTACATGATTACTTTGTAATTTAACGGCTATATTTTTTATACAAACAAACTTGTAATGATAAAGCTTACCCAATCTCGCCTAGTAGGCATCGGACTTTTGTGTTCCATTTTTCTATTGGCAATATCTTCTAATCCACCTAATGGTCGTACTGGAGCTCCTGGAGATTCTCTCTGTTCTTCTGGTTGCCACACAGGAACCAATGCTGCTTTAAACGGAGATGTCACCATCTCGGGCTTACCAGCTTCTATAGATGCTAATATGACCTATACCATAACCGTAACCGTCGACAATCCCAATGGTGCTGGAGTAAGAGGCGGTTTTCAGTGGGTAGCTCTGGATGCAAATAATAATGATGTAGGTACGATGTCTAACTCGGATGGAAACTCGACAATAACACCTTCTGGAGGTAGAACCTATCATGAGCATAGTCCTGCCCAAAACTTTAATGGAGCTAATGAAGCCAGCTATACAGTCGACTGGACAGCTCCGAATGGACCAAACAATGAAGTAATAACCTTTTATGCAGCTGGTGTAATCGCCAATGGTGCCGGAGGAAACTCAGGAGACCGAGTAGTAACTGACAATGTTTCTAGTACGCTTATTGCAAGTTCTAGCCCTCCTTCAGTTACCGTTAATTTTAATAATGATGTACGTTGTTTTGGAGGAGCTGATGGATCTGCTACGGCTGTTGTTACTGGAGGAACTCCTCCGTATAATTATAGCTGGGACAATGGAGAAACCACAGCTACTGCTATTAATCTAACTGCAGGTATTCATTTTGTAGTTATCACAGATGCTGCAAACATGACTACGACTGGTTCAGTCTCTATTTTTGAACCTCCAGCTATAAACCTATTTGTGGCCAACATAGATGACGAGGTATGTAATGGTGCTAATGGTTCGGCGGCAGTAATGGCAACTGGTGGAACCATGCCTTACGGATTTAACTGGAGTAATGGAGATTCCGGTTCTGTCTCTTCTGGACTAGCGGCAGGTACTTATACCTGTACTCTTACAGATGCAAATCTTTGTACAGAAACTATAACTGTAACTGTAGGATCAGACCCTGGAAATCTCATGGTACAAGACACACTTACAATCGAGCCATCATGTTTTGGAGGAGCAGATGGATCTATAGCCATAGAAGTTACTAATGCTACTGGAATGATAAATTACCAGTGGTCTAATATGGCTACTACTCCGACAATAAGCAATCTCACTGCTGGCAGTTATACAGTTACCGTTAGTGATGGTGCTGGTTGTCAGACCAGTTCTACTTTTACTTTGGGCCAACCCACACAAGTACAAGTAAGCATTTCTGCTACAGACGTAAGTTGTTTTGGAGCCAGTGATGGAAGCGTATCAGCCCTAGCATCAGGAGGTACAGGGATGTACGATTTTGCTTGGTCGCAAGGACCAGTTACAACAGACTTAGGACCTGGTACATATTTTTTAACCGTTACAGATGGAAACGATTGTGCCCTCGTTGATTCTGTAGTGATTACTCAGCCTGCAGAAATAATAGCTAGTTTTAATACTTCAGACTTATCTTGTTTTGGCGATATGACTGGTTCGATTACTCTTAACGCTTCTGGTGGAGAAGGACCACTATCCTACTCATGGTCTGATGGTAATACATCTCAAGACAGAAATAATCTGCCTGCAGATTTTTACAGTGTAGAGATAACGGATAGTACTAACTGTAGCATTGTTATAGACTCTATCATAGTAACACAACCGGATACATTTACATTGACACCAGTTATCGTTAATGCTCCTGGCTGTGGTGGAATGCAAGGAGGTACGATTACCGCTGTGCCTTCTGGTGGTACTGCTCCATATGATTATCAGTGGGCTATAGGATTTACAATGGATACTATAATAGTTCTAGAGGGCTTTTATCCAGTAACAGTTACTGATGCAAACGATTGTGTTGCTACAACCTTTGTAAATCTATCTATGACAGATACAAATCCTCCTACGATAAATGCAACAGATTTTACACTCTATCTAGATGAGCAAGGAATGACTCCGACTGTAGTCGAAAGTTTCTTTGATCTAGGCAGTACAGATGATTGTGAGCTAGCAGGAGGATTTATGTTTGACGCTACATCTTATGACTGTAGTCAAAGTTCCGTGCAGCTTCCTATTTCTCTAATGGATGTAAATAATAATACTGCCTTCGATACAATAACCATTACCATATTAGACACACTAGCTCCGATTCTCAATTGTCCTATGGATGCAACTGTGATGGGTTGTAACCAATCCATGTACACTATACCTACAGCTACTGATAACTGCGAAGTAATGAATGTCGAACTCATAAGCGGTGTCAACCCTGGAGATGACCTCGTAGAAGGAGAAAATGTAGTCGTTTATCAAGCAACAGATAGCTCAGGAAATACTTCAGAATGTAGTTTCATCATTACGCTTAATTCTAACTTCCAAGTAGACTTAGTTACCACCGACGTAAGCTGTTTTGGCTTCCAAGATGGAACTGTTCAGCTAAATACTACAGGTGGTGTTCCACCTTATAATTTTGAAACTGATCCAGTTTTTGATGCAGATTTCTTAACTGCTGGAACTTACTTTGTTACCATTACAGATGATTCTAACTGTTTTCTAACTGACTCCTTTGTAATAGAGCAACCAGAATTACTGGTTCTAGATGGATTCAATATAACCAATTCTACCAACTCTAATTCTGGAGATGGAGCTATCGATATTACCATCGTAGGTGGTGTAGGTCCTTATACTTATGAGTGGTTCTTAGATGGAGTTTCTATCTCTATGGATGAAGACATTAGTAATCTAGCACCTGGGCTATATACCTGTGTAGTTACAGATTCTGTAGGATGTATTTATAATTCTATAGACTTTGTAGTAGAAGCCACAACCTCGACCAACGACGTATTTTTTACTCAAGTAGAAATATTCCCTAATCCAGCTAGAAATTGGTTAAATATAAACATAGAAAGAACTGATTATAATATTAACTCTATTGAGCTGATGAGTCTTTCTGGTAAACTCATTTACCAAGACTTTAATCCTAAGAGCAGTAACAGATTAGAAGTAAGCACCTATCCTTCAGGACTTTATCTACTAAAAATAGATACTGGTGATGACCAGTTTTATAAGAAGATAATCATAGATTAAATCTCTTCTTTAAATAGAAAAGAGCCAACTCGTTAATAAATGAGTTGGCTCTTTTTTTATCCTCTGATATTTTTAACAAGTCCTTAGGAATCTTCGTCTAATTGATGTAGTAACTTTGTTATTGTAATTTATACTTTATGAGATTATTTGTTTCGGTATTTCTAATTTTTATCTCTTCCCTAGCCTTTGGCCAGAAATCAGATTTTTTAAAATTTGAAAATAGACTGATAGAGCTCGGCACAGTAAACAAAGGAACTGTCATAGATACAGCCTTTACTTTTATAAATGTCAGTGAGGAAGATGTAGAAATAGACATCGTAGATGCTTGTGAGTGTACTACCCTAGACTGGACCAGAGGTCTTATCGCTCCAGGCAAAAAAGGAACAATCAAAGTTCGATTCGATAGTGCCAAAAAAGATGTGGTAGAAGAAATAAGCGTAGACATCACCTTGATGAATACTAACCCTAAAACCGGTGGACCAGTAATGGATGGCGTTAGCTATACCTACGATTTTAAATTGAATTAGAGAGAATATTAATCCAGTTTTAGAACATCTAAGAAAGCCTTCTGTGGTACCTCCACACTTCCTATCTGTCTCATCTTCTTCTTTCCCTTTTTCTGCTTTTCTAGAAGCTTACGTTTACGAGTGATATCTCCACCGTAACATTTAGCGGTTACATCCTTACGCAGAGCAGATATAGTTTCTCTAGCAATAATCTTCATTCCTATAGAAGCTTGTATAGCAATCATAAACTGCTGTCTAGGCAGTAGCTCCTTTAGCTTTTTACACATACGTCTTCCTAGGCTTTCTGCCTTGGTCTTATGTACTAGAGAAGATAAAGCATCCACAGGATCTCCATTAAGACGGATATCCATACGTACTAGATCTGACTCTCTATAATCTATCATTACATAATCAAACGAAGCATAACCTCTAGAGATGGACTTAAGCCTATCATAGAAATCAAATACAATCTCCGCAAGTGGTAGCTCAAAGGTGATTTCTATACGCTCTTGTGATAGATAGGTTTGTTTAGTCATGATTCCTCGCTTCTCTAAACATAGGGTCATAATAGTACCTATGTATTCTGGCTTGGTAATGATCTGGGCTCGGATATACGGCTCTTCTACTTTTTCTAGTAAGTTAGGATCTGGTAAATCAGAAGGAGTATTTATAAGGAGCTTGACTCCTTTTTTATTGTAAGCATAATAACTAACGTTAGGTACCGTTGTAATTACTTCCTGATCATACTCTCGAGATAATCTTTCCTGAATAATCTCCAAGTGCAACATCCCTAAAAATCCACATCTAAACCCAAAACCCAATGCTATAGAAGTCTCTGGCTCGTAGACCAATGAAGCATCGTTGAGCTGTAGTTTCTCTAAACTGTCTCTCAGCTCTTCAAAGTATTCATTCTCGATAGGAAATATACCTGCAAATACCATAGGCTTTACTTCCTCAAAACCATCTATCGCCGCAGCACAAGGATTTTCTACGGAGGTTATTGTATCTCCTACTTTTATCTCTTTGGATTCTTTTATTCCGGTAATGATGTATCCTACATCTCCGGTCTTAAGTTCTTTTTTCTTAATCTGCTCCATCTGCAACACCCCTATCTCGTCTGCATTGTATTCCATTCCGGTATTGAAGAATCTTACCTTTTCTTTAGACTTCATCACCCCGTTCAGAATACGGAAATAAGCAATCACTCCTCTAAACGAATTAAATACAGAGTCAAAAATTAAAGCCTGTAAAGGACCATCTGGATCACCACTCGGAGCAGGTACTCTATCCACTACAGCTTCTAAAATATCCTTTATGCCTATACCCGTCTTACCACTTGCCAGGACGATGTCTTCTTTATCACATCCTATGAGATCTATTATCTGATCAGACACTTCATCTATCATCGCACTCTCCATGTCCACCTTATTCAGAACTGGAATTATTTCTAAGTCATGTTCTATAGCGAGATACAGATTAGAGATAGTCTGAGCTTGTATTCCTTGCGATGCATCTACCAGTAGTAGAGCTCCCTCACAAGCAGCAATAGAACGAGATACTTCATAAGAGAAATCTACGTGGCCAGGTGTATCGATTAGATTAAAAGTATAAGTCTTCTTATCCTCTTCTCTATTATAATAAAGCTGGATAGCATGACTTTTAATCGTGATCCCTCTTTCTCTTTCGATATCCATATCGTCAAGAGCCTGATCCTTCATATTACGCTCAGAGATGGTCTGAGTATATTCCAGTAATCTATCTGATAAGGTACTTTTCCCATGATCTATATGGGCAATGACACAAAAATTTCTAATTAACTCCATTCGGGTGCAAAGATAGTCCTTTATCATCGC
>CAZDWO010000013.1:0-35469 GCA_964509175.1 uncultured Saprospiraceae bacterium | reverse complement strand
AATGTTTTACTTTTTTGGCTTAAGCCAATATCAATTCAAGCATAAACAAGAACTACAATGCACTAAAGTAAAAAACCAAGCTCGTACTGGAACCTGCTGGAGTTTTGCAACAGCTTCTTTTATAGAAAGTGAACTTATAAAAGCAGATAAAAACATAGACATCTCTGAGATGCATGTAGTCCGTAACATCTATAAGGATAAGGCTCGGAACTATGTCATGAGACAAGGAAAAGCAAACTTTAGTCAAGGTAGTCTAGCTCATGATCTCATAAGGATGATGAGCAAGCATGGAATAGTACCAGAACAAAATTATTCGGGCTTAGTATTAGGAGAAAAAGCCCATAATCATAGCGAGATGGAGGCAGGTTTGAAAGGATTTTTAGATGGAATTATGAAACAAAAAAGGCTCTCTCCTAAATGGAGTACAGCATTCAACTCTATCCTAGATGTTTATATGGGAGCGGAACCAGAATCCTTTATTTACGATGGAAAAAATTATACAGCCAAGGAGTTTGGTAATTATCTAGAACTAGATCCAGCAGATTATATAAGTCTTGCTTCATTCTCACATCATCCTTTTTATCAGAACTTTATATTAGAAATTCCTGATAACTATTCCAATGGAAGTTTTTACAATGTACCACTGGAGGAAATGGTGCAAGTAATAGATAATGCTTTAGAAGATGGCTATACAGTAGCATGGGACGGAGATGTAAGTGAGAAGGGATTTAGTGCCAAAGATGGAATAGCAGTCTTACCGGTAGACCCTTCTAGAGAAGATTTATTTACTGCTCCAGGTAAGGAAGAAAAGGTTACCCAAAGCCTAAGACAAGAACATTTTGAAAGCTATTCTACTACGGACGATCATCTAATGCATATAGTCGGATCTGCCAATGACCAAAAAGGAAATAGGTATTATATAATTAAGAACTCATGGGGAGAAATAAGTCCATACAAGGGTTATTTATACATGTCCGAGGCATATTTAAAAATGAAAACTGTCGGCATAATGGTCAATAAAAATGGATTACCTAAGAACATAGCTCAAAAAATGAACTAATTTTGAAGCAGCATCTGTAAAAAGGATGCGTTCTTATGTTGTTAAAGTCGGATCTCATTGAATAAAACATTCATTTTCTTAGTGGTTATTTTGCTTACAGGCTGCTTGTCTGAACCAGAGCCACAAACCTTCGATAATATAAATTCGGAAGTAACGATTAACTTATCACAGCACCCGACAGCTATGGGTCCGGAGTTGGTTTTCGAGATTGAATCAGTTAAGCTTTTTGATTGTCCTGATGCAGTTATTCAGAGTGAATTAATTATCGACAGCAAATCTGTACATTTAGAAATTTCTGAAGTTAGTATTCCTGATGACTGTCTAGAGGGAGAACAACCTGCAATTGGTGAAAATCGCATTTTCCTAGAACAAGGCACCTATGACATGAGTATAGCTTTGAGCGATCTTGCTTCTCAAAATGGAAATCTGCAAATTGCTTCTGATCGATTTATCCTTAATCTCAATAACGAATTAGATGATGGTGGCGGAATCTCTTCTACTCAAAAATCAATCTTTAAAATTCCAAACGGACACGTCTGGGGAACCATCGGAAGTGAAAATGACCATCTTAAAGCCATCGATGATTTAATAAATAAATCGCAAGATTTTATAGAAATAAGTTCGGTACTTAATGCAGGCGACTATGGATTGTTCCAAATTGAAAATGCCAATGATAGTCGATATGATCATGACCACGAGTCTTTTATAATCTTTGAACTGAAAAATGCTCAGGAGTTTAAAGCTATTATCGAAGAAATCAGAACAGAATACCCTTCTATAAATATCAATCTAGTAAGCTCTACAGGAGAAGAATTCTAAGCTAGTCTCTCACATTTATTATTTTTAGTTTATGATAAATCTCATAAGCGATACAGTTACTAAGCCAGATCAGAAGATGCTCGATTTTATGATGCAGGCAGAGGTCGGTGACGATGTTTTCGGAGCAGATCCTAGTGTCCAAGAATTACAGAATAAGTTAGCTTCTATGTTTGGAAAAGAGGCTGGCCTTTTTTGTCCGTCTGGAACGATGACAAATCAGATAGCCATAAAGGTTCATACTAAACCACTAGATGAGATTATCTGCGACCACTACTCTCATGTTTATCAGTATGAGACTGCTGGTTATAGTTTTAATTCGGGAGTAGGAGTAAATCTAATCCATGGAACTAATGGAAAAATTACTGCTGAGCAAGTAGAATCTGCTATTAAGCCCGTGTATGATTGGCTACCGATAAGCAAACTCGTTGTCTTAGAAAACTCATGTAATAAAGGAGGAGGATCCTACTACACCCTCGACGAAATAAAGCCCATCTCTACCCTCTGCAATGAGAAAGGATTAAAACTACATCTCGATGGAGCCCGATTGTTTAATGTTTTAGTAGAAACTGGGGAGAAAACCACCGATGTCGGCAACCTCTTTGACAGTATCTCTATTTGTCTATCTAAAGGATTAGGAGCTCCAGTAGGCTCTGTATTACTAGGAAATAAAGCCTTTATTCAAGAGGCCAAAAGATTCAGAAAGGTTATGGGAGGTGGTATGAGGCAAGCAGGATATCTGGCCGCTGCATGCAGCTATGCTCTAGACAATAATGTAGATAGACTAAAAACAGATAATGATCGGGCAAAAGAACTAGGAGAAATTTTGGCAAACCAGGAATATGTAAAATCTGTTAGGCCAGTAAAAACCAATATTGTAATTTTTGATTTAAAAGAAGGATTAAAGGCAGATATCTTTCTTACTGCGATCGAGAAGGAAGGAATTCTTGCTACTCCTTTTGGTCCAGAAACCATAAGATTTGTAACTCATATGGATGTAACAGAGGAAATGATCGAAAAGGTAAAAACCTGTCTTATGAACTTAAGATTCTAAGAAGATTCTCTTTTTTTGATTTCGTCTCTAATCTTTGCTGCTTTTTCATAATCTTCCTCGGCTAGTACGTCATCGAGAAGTTTATTCAGTGCATTGAGCGAATAGTTAGAGAGATTATTTTTGTCAGATTTGGTTTTAGTGACATCTGATTTTATCATCTTCTCACTTTCTGGATCATCCAAGACCACTCCAGCAGCTTCCATAATAAACTCAAAAGTAAATATCGGACAGTCAAAACGTACTGCCATAGCAATGGCATCAGAGGTTCTGGAATCTATTTTTACCACATCTCCGTCTCTCAGACATATAAGCTGAGCATAAAAGATTCCGTCTAGCAAGTTATTGATGACGATTTCCTTAATTACGATATTATACGTGTCAAGTGTATTTTTAAAAAGATCATGAGTAAGAGGACGGTTAGGACTCATGTTTTCCATGGCTACTGCAATGGCCTGTGCCTCAAAACCTCCAATAACTATGGGTAATCTTCTTTCTCCTCCGATTTCTCCTAGAACAACTGCATAATTATGAGATTGCGTTACACTGTGAGAAAGAGCTACTATATCTAGTTCTATTTTATTCAAATTAGGTCGACTATTAAGAAATATAAAGATAGATTTTTTAAAAGCTCTCTATCGATAGATATTGTCATATTTTTAAAATAATTAATGTTTTAAATAAATGTCCAGATTAGACCAGTTGTTACAATTTATACAAGAAGACGGTACAGACCCATTCTTACAATTTGCCCTAGCCAAAGAATATGAAAAACTAGATAATCTAGATCATGCACTAAAAACCTATCTCATTCTTTACAATGACCATTCAGAATATATCGGCACCTATTACCATCTAGGCAAACTATATGAAGAACTAGACCAAAATAAAGAGGCTATAGAGGTTTATACCAAAGGCATAGAACTCTGTAGAGAAAAAAAGGATATGCATGCTCTCAGCGAGTTACAAGGAGCTAAAACCAATTGTGAGCTGGACCTATAAATTCCATATGCCACTGTACACTGGAACAGCGGGGCCGATAAGCCAGATGTCATTATACCCTTCTTTTGAAGGCTTAAACTTTACTTTTAGCTCTCCACCCTTGGTTAGCACCTTAATGGATTTAGAGCTAGTTTGCTTAGTGTAATGTGCAAGGATAGCAGAGGCGACGACACCTGTTCCACAGGAATAAGTCTCATCTTCTACACCTCTCTCAAAAGTGGCTACCTCTATTTGATTCTTAATAGATTTTACAAAGTTTACATTGACACCTTCCTTCTTATACCTTCTCCCATTTCTAATCTTAGACCCTTCAGATGACACATCTAAGCCCTCTATTTTTTTAACAAACTTTACATAATGCGGCGAGCCAGTATCTAGAAAGTGATCCTTATTTATAGACTGAGGTAGTTGAGTATCTGACATTTTTAAATGCACTTTATCTTTATTATCTATATGAGCTTCATGCACTCCATCGATTGCCATAAAGCGACATTCGTTTTTGAACACTTTTAGCTGGTGGGCAAAATGTACAAGGCATCTTCCACCATTTCCGCACATGGAAGATTCTCTCCCATCAGAATTATAATAAATCATTTTAAAATCAAATGAACGATCCTTACCGAGTAATATCATTCCATCAGCTCCTACTCCGAATCGTCGAGAACATATGTCCGCAATACTTTTCTGATCTAGCTTCTTGCGTATTCTGGATGATCGATCATCGACCATCACAAAATCATTACCAGTACCATGATATTTTGTAAAATGCAACTTCATATACATAAAGGTGCAAAGTAAAAAGGGTACTACCAAAGTAGTACCCCAGGGATTGTTCCCAATGGTTTTCATGATATTTGATCAGAATATCATTATGACAAAAACAAGAGTTATACCATGCCCTCATCATAAATCGTTTAAATGTCTTTAAGACAAATACTGATCATATAACATATTTCTTAATGTGTTATATATTTGGAACATTAATTCCGATTTAATCGTTAAAAAAGTAATGAGAAAATTAATCCCAGCTATCCTTCTTTCCTCTATCCTCAGTGCTTTTATAGCTGTGCTCTGTTTTAGCCTCCTATTTCCGAGAGAAATAATCATAGAGGAACAAAATGTAGCACATAAAGTCACCAATGACTTACTACTATCAGATAGGTTTAATCAAGGATTTACCTCTTCCTCTCCCAATGATTTTATTACTGCCGCAAACTCTAGCGTAGAAGCAGTAGTATTTATCAGCTCACTAAAAGATAGGAATCAAAAAAATAAGTTTACTCGTAAATTCAATTCCTCTACTGGATCTGGAGTAATCATTTCGCCGGATGGCTATATCGTTACCAATGACCACGTAATAAAAGATGCAGAATACTTAGAAGTAATGCTCAATAACAACAGAGAGTATGAGGCAAAAATCATCGGGCAAGATCCTACAACGGATTTGGCTTTATTAAAAATAGAGGCGGATGGTCTTCCTTTTCTGACCTTTGGAAATTCGGATTCTTTGCAGATCGGAGAATGGGTTATGGCAATCGGTAATCCCTTTCGATTACAATCGACCGTAACTGCAGGAATAGTAAGTGCCAAGGCTAGAGGGATAAATATCTTATCTCAGCAAGGCATCGAGTCCTTTATACAAACTGATGCTGCCGTAAACCCTGGAAATAGTGGAGGAGCTTTGATAAACACCCGAGGCGATCTACTAGGTATAAATTCTGCCATCATTTCTAACAGTGGAAAATATGAAGGCTACTCTTTTGCCATTCCAGCTAATCTGGCTAAGAAAATAATCTTTGACATAAAGGAATATGGAGCTGTACAGAGAGGATGGATGGGAATTACCATAGTAAATGTAAATGCCGAAATGGCCAATGACCTAGGCATCGAAGCTATAGAAGGCGTTTATCTAGAAGGAGTAAATAAAGATGGAGCTGCCAAAGAAGCCGGACTGGCAAGAAAAGATTTATTGACTTCAGTCAATGGAACAAAAACTAGCTCAGTCCCAGAATTTATGGAGCAGGTGGCAAGATTCCGCCCTGGCGATGTAATAGAAATCGGTTATTACCGAAATGGAAAACAATTAGAAACAAAGGTTACCCTCCGTAACCAATTAAACACTACTGACTTCGTAGCAGTACGTAAGGATAAAATCTTATCTGATCTCGGCTTCGAACTCAGAAATTTAGATACTAAGGAAGCTAAGAGGCTAAATACAAATGGCGTCTACGTTGTAAGCATTTATGGCAACTCTCCGATAAAGGATACTAATATGGAACCAGGTTATATCATCACC
Organism: uncultured Saprospiraceae bacterium; assembly: GCA_964509175.1. Taxonomy (GTDB): domain Bacteria; phylum Bacteroidota; class Bacteroidia; order Chitinophagales; family Saprospiraceae; genus JAHDHU01. Next base: position 29,244 of record CAZDWO010000013.1, on the reverse strand, counting down.
TCTGTAAATAAAAAAGAGATTACAGATGTGGACCTCTTTGTAGATTACCTGAAAAAAAACAAAGGGACGATTGTAGTAGATGGCTTCTATGAAAAGTACCCTGGAGAATACCCATATAGCTTCATAAATAAATAACGCTATCTTCGTATTTCTTAAAGCTTATGACTAAAAATAACTTAGAATTTAACAAAAACGATGACTCTATGAAGTTGGCTGTAGGCCAAATGAAAAGAAAGCTCGAAGCGATCTATCTAGGTGGTGGAGAAAAGAAAATAGAGAAACATCATAGCAAGGGAAAACTCACGGCCCGTGAGCGTATAGAATTACTTATAGATAAGGACGAAGTTCTCTTAGAACTGGGAGCTTTTGCAGCAGAAGGGATGTATAAGGAATACGGAGGAGCACCTGCCGCAGGAGTCGTAGTAGGCATTGCCAGAGTATCCGGGAGGTTATGTATGATTGTAGCAAACGATGCCACTGTAAAAGCTGGAGCATGGTTTCCCATGACTGGAAAAAAGAATCTTAGAGCCCAAGAAATCGCCCTAGAAAACAGATTACCAATCATATATCTAGTAGATAGTGCAGGAGTATTTCTGCCGATGCAAGATGAGATATTTCCAGATAAAGAACACTTCGGTCGCATCTTCAGAAACAATGCAATTTTGAGTAGTAAAGGAATCCCACAGATAGCAGCCATTATGGGCAGCTGTGTAGCGGGTGGAGCATATTTACCGATTATGTCTGACGAGTCTATAATCGTAGAATCTACTGGCTCTATATTCCTCGCTGGACCCTATCTCGTAAAAGCAGCAATCGGAGAAACCACAGATAAAGAAACCCTAGGAGGTGCAACTACCCATAGTGAGATCTCAGGTGTTACTGATTATAAGGTAAAAGATGATAAAGAGTGTCTTAAAAAAATTAGAACCATAGTCGGTCAAATGGGTCAGTTTCCTAAAGCAGGATTCGATAGAGTTAAATCTAAGAAGCCTAAGGAAAATGAAGAGGAGATAACTGGACTATTTCCAGAAGATCGAACTAAACCATACGATACTGTCGAAATCTTAAAAAGAATAGTAGACAATTCTGAGCTTACTCAGTATAAAGAAGATTATGGAAAAACCATTATCTGTGCCTACGCTAGAATAGATGGATGGTCTGTAGGTATCGTGGCCAATAATAGAATGGTCGTAAAAAACAAAAAAGGAGAAATGCAGTTCGGTGGAGTGATATATTCTGACTCTGCTGACAAGGCTACCCGATTCATTATGAACTGTAATCAAAAAAGAATCCCACTGGTTTTCTTACATGATGTATCAGGTTTTATGGTCGGTACTAGATCAGAACATGGAGGCATCATAAAAGATGGAGCCAAAATGGTCAATGCCGTTTCTAACTCAACAGTACCTAAATTTTCTATCGTTATGGGTAATTCTTACGGGGCAGGAAATTATGCAATGTGTGGTAAGGCTTACGACCCTAGATTAATCGTAGCCTGGCCTACTGCAAAGATCGCTGTAATGGGTGGTACTCAAGCCGCTAAGGTCCTAGCTCAGATACAGATGAGTTCGCTCAAGGCAAAAGGCCAAGAACCAGATGAGGCTAAGCAGAAAGAACTCTTTGAAGAAATGAAAGCTCAATACGACGAGCAAACCTCAGCTTATTATGCAGCCTCTAGATTATGGGTAGATGCAATCATAGATCCACTAGATACTAGGAAGGTAATCTCTACAGGTATAGAGATGGCGGACAATGGAGAGATAGAAAAATTTAACGTCGGTGTTATCCAAACTTAAGCCTAGAAATTGAAAACATTAGCAAAAACACTTATGGGTCTAGAGGAGGTTCTGGCTCAAGAGATTCTAGATTTAGGCGGTCGAGATGTAGAGATTTTCAGAAGAGCAGTATCCTTTACTGGAAATAAAGAACTGCTGTATAAGGCCAACTATAGACTGAGGACTGCAATAAGAGTGCTCACCCCTATCTATACCTTCAAGGCAAAAACCCAGGAAGAATTTGATTATAAAATGCTAGGACATAACTGGGATCACTACTTAGATGTAGATGGCAGTTTAGCCATCGATGCCTATTGTGACTCAGAAGTTTTTAACCACTCTAAGTATCTAGCTCAGCGGAGTAAGGATATGATCTGTGATATGTTCAGAGAAAAGTTTGAAGACAAGAGACCCTATGTTAATCTTCTGACTCCCGATGTCAGGTTTAATGTACACCTAAAAGGGACCGAGTTTACCGTATCACTAGATAGCTCCAATGAGTCGCTGCACAAACGTGGCTATAGAGTAAGAACAGGAGAAGCTCCGTTAAACGAAGTTCTTGCAGCAGGCTTAGTAATGCTCTCTGGATGGAAAGGAGAAAAACCACTACTCGATCCGATGTGTGGATCTGGATCTATAGTTATAGAAGCCGCTCTACTAGCCTTAGGTAGATCTCCTCATGAGGAAGAAAGAGCCTTTGGGTTTATGAGCTGGAAAAACTTTGATTCTGAGTTATGGAATAAAGTAAGAAACGAAAAATATCCGGGTTTTGATTCATTTGAGATTCTAGCTAGCGATAGTCATATGAAAATGACTCGAGCCACTGAGGATAATGCGATGAGTGCAGGAGTAGCAGATTATATACAAGTAAAGAGAAAGGACTTTTTTAAAAGAGAAAATACTGAACCTGTATGCATAATTACTAACCCTCCATACGACGAAAGATTAGAATTATTAAACCCGAATAAATTCTATAGAGAGATCGGAAATCGACTAAAAAGGAAGTACGTAGACTCGGAAGCATGGATTTTAAGTGGAAATATCGACGCAATTAAGAGATTAGGACTCAAAACGTCTCGAAGAATACACATGATGAATGGCCCAATAGAGGCAAAGTATCATAAATTTGAAGTGTATGAAGGTAGTAAGTAAAATATTAGCTGTTTTCTGTTTTATTTTTGTGAGCTTAAGTTGTTCTGCTCAACTTACTACAGTAAAGGATTCCATAGTCATTACTAATAGTCTGGATAAGTGGAAGTTAAAATCATTTGCACCTGAGGCGGCTCCTTCTGTACTTTACAATTCTGGATATCAAGCATCCAAGCTCCCAATATTCTGTAAAATGGAGCATCGCTTGCAGGCAAAATCACGATTCCCTGTAAGAATACGTTTAGGTGACGTAGCTTATGTAAATAAATTAGAATCCAAATAACGATTTTACTTACTTTTGCACCATCCCTCAGTGTAACTACACATTTATTTCAATTAAATTTTAACATGAAAAAAAATAATTTCAATCTCATGATGCTTTGTGCATTTATGATTTCAGCTATAGCGATTACCTCTTGCGGTGATGATACGATGGATCCTAATCCAGGAGAGGACGCAGTGTTTGGATGTACCGATCCTAATGCAGATAACTTTAGCGACGCAAGTAATCAAGACAATGGTACATGTACTTACTTCAGCCTATTTGAGGGTAATTATGAGGGAGCTTTTGAATGTACAGGCCTATTAATGGATATTTTTTCTGAAGCTAATGCTGAGATAAGTTTTGTGTTTAATCCCAATACTGTAAGCGTTATCGTTACATCAGATGCTCTTCCTAATAACGCAATTCCCATAAATGGCAACATTGCAGATACGGAAACCCTTACCTTAAATCAGCTACTACCAGGTGTTCCTATCGATTCTATTCCTGGACCAATGGGTATGTTTACAGGAACTTTTGATATTACTATTTCTGGAGATTTAATAAGACAAGGAAACGGTGACCTAGTAGGTGACGTTACTTTCGATCTTTTAGAGATAAGTGATATGTTCCCTCCAGGTTCTTTTAACATAGTCGAGACTTGTGAGTATACAGCAATTAGACAGTAGGATTAATACTACTGATTAAGTTATACAAGGACTGAGTTTTTAACTCGGTCCTTTTTTTATTTCAGGTCAAAGAGATCCTGAGTTCCTATCCATCGATTTACGGTATACCCTTCTCCAAATTCAAATCCGGCAGGTCTTCCATATACTCTTCCTTTGGCTTTCATAAAGTCCATAAACTGTGCTGAGGATATCGGAGTATTCTCCTTTTTATTTTTCGGATCATAAAACTGAGATTTAAAGGCCATTATGACTTTCATTTTCTCATCGATGTGATCTGTGATGTCAAATACAAAATCTGGAGGAATATTATAATCCTGTACATAATGGTATACTGCTTCTGGTCTCCATTTTTCTTGACCAGTTTTTATCTTTTCTAGTCCAGAGTAATAGCAAGCATCCGCGATAAGCTTTGCTGCTCTTCCATGATCGGGATGTCGATCTTCTATGGCATTTGCTAGAACGATGCGAGGTTTATACTTTCGGATTACCTTAATGATTTTCTTTATATTTTGTGGAGTATGTTGAAAAAAGCCATCTTTCATACCTAGGTTTTCACGGACCTTGGCCTTCATCATTTTTCTTGCTTTTTCAGCTTCCTTTAATCTGAGCTTAGCAGAGCCTCTCGTACCGAGTTCTCCCTGTGTCAGATCACAGATTCCTACCTTATCTCCTTTAGCAATATGAGCCAGTAGAGTTCCACCGCATGATAATTCTATATCATCAGGATGAACTCCTATAGCTAGAATGTCGAGTCTCATCTATTTCTTTTTATTTTCTTTTACCACTCCATAAGAGCCGATCCCCAAGTAAATCCACTACCGAATGCAGCAAGACAAACTAAATCTCCATCTTTTACTCTACCTCCTTCCCAAGCCTCAGATAAGGCAATCGGAATAGAAGCGGCAGTAGTATTTCCATACTTCTGAATGTTATTAAACACCTGGTCATCTCTTAGCTTCATCACTTTTTGGACGAACTGGCTGATTCTTAGATTTGCCTGATGTGGAACAAGTAGGTCTATATCTTCCGCACTTTTTCCACTCTGACTCAAAGCTTCATTTATAACTTCTGGAAATTTTCTAATCGCAGTTTTAAAGACCAGTTGACCAGACATATTAGGAGATAATAAATTATCATCTATCATTTTCTGAGTCACAAAAACTCCTCCTAGCCTACTCGCATCTGGATATCCAAAATCCGTATCTTTTATAAAACGTCCACCATGAGATCCAGGATTGATCATCGCAAGATGCTCAGCATTAGTACCATCAGAATGTAGATGTGTAGATAGAATTCCTTGATTTTCTTTTTCTGAAGGTTGTAAAACAACTGCTCCTGCTCCATCACCGAATATTACTGATACTCCTCTACCTTCTGTCCTAAAGTCAAGTCCCATAGAATGCATCTCAGCTCCTACCAGCAATATATTTTTATACATTCCTGTCTTGATAAATTGTTCTGCAACAGATAATCCATAAATAAATCCAGAACATTGATTACGTATATCGAGAGCTCCGATTTCTGTTCCAGTAATTCCGAGTCCTCTTTGTAATAACACTCCACAACCTGGGAAATAATAATCTGGACTTAGAGTAGCAAAAATGATAAAGTCTATATCTTCTTTTTGGATTCCGGCTCTTTCTATGGCAATTTTAGCAGCCTCGACTCCCATTGTAGAGGTGCTCTCTTTATGTTTAGTAGCATATCTACGTTCTTTTATTCCTGTACGCTCCTGTATCCACTCATCAGAAGTATCCATGTACTCAGTGAGGTCGTTATTTGTACAAACATGACTAGGTACATAGTGACCTATACCACCGATTTTGGCTCTAATCATTTTTAGTTTTTATTAATCCTCTCAAAATTAAGAATTATGAGCATCTAATGGATTTGATTTACGGACATTCATATACTTTCGGAATTCTTCTATGGCTCTTATCCCATCTTCGTTTATCTCATATCTGATATCGTTTTCAAAGTACTCTTTGAAATCTATCTTCGCAGAATCGGGTAATTTTTTAATAATGCCTTCTAATTGGCTTAAGCCAAAATCAAAATGCTCATTAAGTTCTTGCTCATCTTCCACAGACATTTTATTTCTAGTAACCCATACTGCAAAAACAAAGGGCAGTCCAGTTTCTTCCTTCCATATCTCTCCTAAATCGTAATGATATTTAAAACGTTGAGCTTGATCAAAGACCTTGTCTCCTATCATCAAAACTGCTTCTCCAGTCTGAAGCTCTATATCACTTACCGCCGTTCTCTCATAAGTCACTTCTAAGTTCCAGAACTGTTCTATAATTATTCTACATAACTGTACAGATGTACGAGAGTGGTCATCCAGATATATTTTATTTATTTCCTTAATGGGAGATTGAGACAGAATCATTACCGTTTTCACTCTGCCATCACAGCCGATTCCATAGTTTGTAATCCGTCGACTATCTGGCATCTCAAAAAAACTAGCTACTGGAATAAGAGCGATGTCTGCCTCTCCCGACTTGTAATATGCAGTGCACTCTGCAGGTATTTTTCTTACTAGCTCGTATTTATCAGATAATCCTTGCAAGCCTTCTACAAAGGGTTCTGTATTAAAATATTCTACCAGTACAATCTTCTTTCTATTCACAACTATCAGTTACAAAATTAAAATTTCTTATATCCTTTAAATAATCTCATCTTTGATTACATACAACTCTACCTGTGGCTAATACATTAAAGGATAAAGGACAGCAACTTGTTTATTTAATCATCAACCCAATGATTAAATTATTAATGAAATTGGGGATCACTCCTAATATGATAACCTTTTTGGGATTGGTTATTAATATCGCAGCTACTGTAATCTTTATATACGGAGCAGAAAAAGCACAACGAGGGGATTTTCGCTATGTAGCTTACTTCGGAGTTACAGTTTTGATAGCAGGTCTTATGGATATGGTAGACGGTAGACTAGCTAGAATGAGTGGCACTTCTAATAAATATGGAGCACTGTACGATTCTGTCCTCGATCGTTATAGCGAGCTTATAATGTTTCTAGGTATCTGTTATTATCTAATCAGTCATGACTATTTTTTGAGTTCTCTTGCTGCCTTTGTAGCTATGATAGGATCTATAATGGTCAGTTATACAAGAGCTCGTGCAGAGGCACTAGGTGTAAACTGTTCTGTCGGGCTTATGCAGCGGCCAGAACGTATACTACTAGTAAGCATATCCGCTATTGTGTGTGGAGTAGTCTATCATTTTTACGGCATGCATAAAATCGATGTAGACTGGCTCCCCTTTCCGATTTACGAAACCATTTCTCTGTTTACATTCCCTATATTTGTATTAGCCTTATCGGCAAATGTTACTGCAATCAGAAGATTGAGGTTTGCTAAAAAAGAATTAGGTAACTCATAAAATGTTATATAAAAAACCAAGCCTAAATCGTAATAAAAGAAAATTTGAGCCACTTACAGGCTTACCTTCTCACTATCCCATCCCAGAGGATATAGATGATTTGCTTTTTTATATTCAGAGAAACCATAATCTCAACACCATAATCTATAAGATAAATCGAGATCAGAATCAGTTAATAAATGAATCACAACCATTATGTATACAATGGATCAGGTATGATGATAATGGAGAAATAAAAGAACTCAGTTTTATGCAGAACAAACTGGCCTATGGTTGTCAGTTTACTAAAATTAATAATCATAGTTATAAATTCCATTTTGTCTCTTACCCATCTATGATTTTTTATCTAGGACCTAAGGATAATGGATATGCCGTTTTCTACAAAAACATGGATAAACTTATACAGCTGTCTAATGTATACGTGCATGCAGATGAGTTCGGCCTATTTCCCGATGTGAAGTTTATCGAGCTATATGGTACACAGGTCGAAAATGGCCAATCTGTTATTCAAAAGATAAAGTTATAAGCATTCTATTAGCCCTTGCTTTTTTACTTTTGGGCCTCGATAATCAACCTACATTAACTAATTGCCTTCCAGTCAGCATATAAATACAAGATTTAGAAAAAAGAGAGTTACCGTTTTCGGTGTTTTTCTAGTGTTCTATATTTTATGGCTTTACTTAGTTGTAGGGCTTAGAACAGAGCATATTGGAATATTAGGAGGTATAATTGCCCTCTTCTTCTTAACCGAGCGTACAAATCGTATTATATGTGGAATATTTATGTTTCTAGCCTGGGCTGTAATCTATGATTCCTTAGGAGCGATTCCTGGATATTCATTTATGCCAGTCCATATACAAGACCTTTATGAGGCGGAGAAATCGTGGTTCGGGATAATGCAGAATGGATTATGCATCACACCTAACGAGTACTTTGCTCAGCATCTAAATACCTTCAGTGATATCGTATCTGGAATCTCGTATCTTATGTGGATGCCGTTTCCTATCGCAATAGGGATATATCTTACCATAAAGCAGCCTAGGCACCTCATGTACTATTCTTTCTGTTTTCTATTCTGTAATATGATAGGACTTATCGGATATTATGGATTTCCTGCTGCACCGCCGTGGTATGTAGCAGAGCATGGTTTTGAATTTATAAAAGAAGCTAAGGGGTCCGCCTCTTATCTCATGCGTTTCGATGACCTTATCGGAATACCGATTTATGAGGGTATTTATGGTAAAAACGGTAATATTTTTGGGGCTATCCCATCTCTACACTGTGCGTACCCCGTTATTACTTTATACTATATGGTAAAATATCGATATAAAATACTTAGTTTAATATCTTTTACCTACATGCTCGGAACATGGTATGGTGCTGTTTATAGTATGCAACATTATATTATTGATGTGTTATTAGGTATTATTTGTGCTATCTTTGCGATTGCTATTTGTGAAAAAATAATCTTCAAAACAAGAGTCGATAACTGGTTATATAGACTCTCAGAATATTTGAAATAAACCAACTTCTTATGTCTCTACTGAATAAAAAGATGAAAGCGTATGATGTCCCTCAAAAGATAATGGAGATGGGCGTTTATCCTTATTTCAGAACTATAGAATCAGAGCAAGATACTGTCGTAAAAATCGATGGTAAGGATGTCATTATGTTCGGGTCTAATAGTTATTTGGGTCTTACAAATCACCCCAAATTAAAAGAAGCTTCTATAGCTGCAATAAATAAATATGGTTCTGGTTGTGCAGGATCTAGATTTCTAAATGGGACTCTGGATTTACACCTAGAGCTAGAAGAGAAACTAGCAAACTTTGTAGGGAAAGAAGGAGCTCTAGTATTTAGTACTGGATTCCAGGTAAACCTAGGAGTGATTAGTTCTATCCCTGGTAGACATGATTACATTATCATCGATGATTTAGATCATGCTTGCATAATAGATGGAGCTAGATTGGCTTTTGCCAAAGTCATGAAGTACAAGCATAACGACATGGAGTCGCTAGAAAAAGTACTGAAGAGATGTGAGCTAGATAAGATAAAATTAATAGCAGTCGATGGCGTATTTTCTATGGAAGGCGACCTAGCTAAGCTTCCAGAAATCTGTGCTTTAGCTGAAAAATATCAAGCCAATATATTTGTAGATGATGCTCACGGACTAGGAGTTGTAGGGTCGCATGGAAGAGGAACAGCGGATCACTTCGGTTTAACGGATAAGGTAGATCTTATCATGGGAACCTTCAGTAAATCTCTAGCCTCTATTGGTGGCTTTATAGCTGCAAATAATGAGACGATAAATTATCTAAAGCATAATGCTCGATCACTAATGTTTAGTGCAAGTATAGCACCTGGAAATGCAGCCTCAGTTATAGCAGCTCTCGACATAATGCTAGAGGAGCCAGAAAGAATTCAAAAATTATGGGATAATACTCACTATGCATTGAAGCTTTTAAAAGAAGCTGGCTTCGATACAGGACATACTGAGACTCCTATAATTCCGATATACATCAGGGACGATTATAAAACTTTTGCCTTGACCAAGGAATTACTAAAAGAAGGAATATTTGTAAATCCAGTAGTATCCCCTGCTGTACCGAGTACCTCTTCTCTAATTAGATATTCTTTAATGGCGACACATAGCTTTGAACAAATCGAAGAGTCAGTGGAAAAAATCACCAAGATTGCCCATAAACTTGAAATCTTTGATAGTATCAAACAGTATGCATGAGTCTCTCGATAAAGGAAGTTTCTTCTAAGTCCGAGATAAAAAAATTTATAGATTTTAATCATGAACTCTATGCTCATGATAAAAAGTATGTACCCGAGCTATACCTTTCTCAGAAGGAGATGTTCGATACTAAGAAATATCCTTTTTATAAATATGGTGAGGTAAAAAACTTTCTAGCTTATGAGGGTGATAAAATAGTCGGTCGTATCTCCGCCGTTAGTAATCCTAGATATAATGAGTACCACGGTTCTAATGTGGGGTTCTTTGGATTTTTTGATTGTATAGATTCTACCGAGGTAAGTACATTACTACTAGATAAGGCTTCAGATTGGCTTAAAGCCAAAGGATATACCCAAGTTATAGGTCCTACAAATTTTAGTACCAACGAGACTGCAGGTTTACTGGTTGATGGATTCGATAAGTCTCCAATGCTCATGATGACCTATAATGCATCTTATTACGAAGGTCTCATAGAAGCTTATGGCTTCAAAAAAGAAATGGATCTCTATGCATATTATATTCCTACAGAAACTGCCTCTCCTAAGTTTGTAAGACTTATAGATAGTCTCGAGAAGCGGTTAGAGAGGAGTGAGATCACTATCAGAAATATAAATGTAAAAGACTGGAAGAACGAGGTCGCTAGAATTAAGGGATTATATAACAGTGCATGGGATAAAAACTGGGGATTCGTTCCATTTACAGATGCTGAGTTTAAACATTTGGCTGAGGGTTTAAAGATGCTGGTAGATCAGGATTTTGCATTTATTGCAGAGAAAGGAGATGAGGCAGTCGGCTTCTCTATTAGTCTTCCAGATATAAATGAGATTACTAAGAACTTTAAAAAAGGGAGACTCCTACCCTTCAATATTATAAAACTCCTCCTCAATAAAAAGAAAGTCAGAAATGTACGTATCCTCGCTGCTGGTGTAAAAGAAGAATACAGACAAAAAGGAATAGATGCCATCTTCTTTGGAAAAAATATAATCCAAGCAAAAAAAAGAAAACTAGACGGTGGAGAAGCTTCCTGGATTCTAGAAAGTAATGGCCCGATGATGAGAGCTGCAGAAAAACTAAATGGTCAGCTTTATAAAACCTATCGCCTCTATAAAAAAGCTCTCTAATCTGCATGTCTAAAAAATTACTAATAACTGGTTCCAGCGGGTTTATAGGAGGCTTCCTAGTAGAAGCTGCCATTGCAAGAGGATATGAGGTCTATGCAGGACTCAGAAAAACCAGTAGCAAAAAGTATCTGACAAATCCAGAGACAAAGTTTCTGGTCATGGAATTTGAGAATGAGGAGCTGCTCAGAAAGCAGCTTGTAGAACATAAATTTGACTACATTATACATAATGCTGGAGTTACCAAAACCAAAAAAGAAGAGACCTATCTAAAAATAAACGCTGGCTACCTCCAGTCAATGGTAGATATTCTGAGTTCAGAAAACGTCGTCCCTACTAACTTTATCTACATGTCGAGCATTGCCGCTCGTGGTCCTGCAGATTATACTGAGACTGGCCTAGTAACTAATGATACTCCTCCACAACCAGTTACCAACTACGGTAAAAGCAAGCTAGCTGGAGAACGGATTTTAGAAGCTACTACTAATTTTTCATATACAATTATAAGGCCTACAATCGTTTATGGGCCGAGAGAAAAAGATCTTTACACTGTATTTGAACTGGTAAAAAAAGGGCTAGAATTATACGTCGGATCTCACAAGCAGTCTCTTACATTTATCCATGTAAAGGATCTCGTCCAAGTAATCATAGATGCTCTATCGACAACTCGGAAAAGAGCAGCATACTTTGTAGCAGATGGAGACGTATATTCTAGTGAGGAATTAAACGGCTTTATAAAAGAAGCTTTGGGTAAAAAAACGATGAAACTCAGGCTTCCTATAGGCCTAATTAAAGTTGTAGCGGCGATTTCTGAATCCGTAAATGGAATTTTCGGAAATTATCCGCCTCTGAACCGAGATAAGGTAAATGAACTTAAGTGTCAAAGTTGGGTAATAGATACCTCATTAATTCAAGAAGATTTTAACTTTGCACCCCGAATTAGGCTACCAGATGGTATAAGAGATACTGTCAAATGGTACAAACAAAATAATTGGTTATAAAAATTCAATATGTCTAAAAAAATGAATGTCGCTCCTGCAAAAGGAAAACTAGGAATACTTCTCCCAGGAATGGGTGCAGTTGCAACGACTACGATTGCTGGTGTACATGCCATAAACAAAGGTCTAGCTTCTCCTATCGGATCACTTACTCAGATGGGTAAAATCAGAGTGGGTAAAAGAAATAAAAAAAGCAATAAGGTTTTAATGAAAGACCTAGTTCCGATTCATGACTTGAAAAAAGTAGTTTTTGGAGGTTGGGATTTATTCAAGGACAATGTATATGAAGCGGCCATGCATGCAGAAGTACTAGAGCCTGCCCTACTTAATAAACTAAAAACACCCCTATCTAAGATTAAGCCGATGAGAGCTGTCTTTGATAAAAATTATGTCAAGAGACTAGAGGGAAGTCACGTAAAGAAGGGAAAGACTAAGATGGATTTGGCGAAAGCCATAATGAGAGACATCACTAAGTGGAAAAAAGACAATAAGGTAGATAGAGTGGTAATGGTATGGTGTGGATCTACTGAGATATACATTAAAGAATCTGCAGTACATCAGACTGTAGCTGCACTAGAGGAAGGGTTAAGAAAAAATCATAAGGACATCGCTCCTTCTATGATATACGCATATGCCGCTGTAAAAATGGGAATCCCATATGCAAACGGTGCTCCTAACCTATCATGCGACGTGCCAGCAATGGTAGAACTTGCAAAGAAAACGGGTGCTCCGATAGCTGGTAAAGATTTTAAAACTGGTCAGACATTAATGAAAACCATTCTAGCTCCAGGTTTTAAAGCCAGAGCAATCGGTATAGAAGGATGGTTCTCTACTAACATACTTGGAAACAGAGATGGAGCAGTACTAGATGATCCAGATAACTTTAAGACTAAGGAGGTTTCTAAACTAGGTGTATTAGAACAAATTCTGGAGCCTAAACAGAATAAGGAACTTTATGGTGACATGTATCATAAAGTAAGAATAAACTACTACCCACCTCGTGGTGATGCTAAGGAGGGATGGGACAATATCGATATCAGAGGTTGGTTAAACTACCCGATGCAGATAAAAGTAGATTTTCTATGTAGAGATTCTATACTCGCTGCACCGCTGGTACTAGACCTTGCATTATTCTTAGATCTAGCAAAGAGAGCTGATATGAGTGGAATCCAGGAATGGTTATCATTCTATCTAAAATCTCCACAGGCTAAAAAAGGATTACAACCTCAGCATGATATATTCAAGCAATTGGCTAAATTAGAAAATACGCTAAGACACATGGCTGGTAAAGATTTAATCACACACCTAGGATTAGATTATTATGAAGAGTAAGTCTTCATCTTAAATAAAATTAAACAACCAGTGCAGAAACAATTTTGTACTGGTTGTTTTTTATATACTAACTTAGAAAAAAATATAACCGCCCAACTTTAAATGTCTTCTACATCCAATACCAATGACAAGGTTCCTTTTATGGAGTCCTTTTTTAAATCACAGGCGAGTTCGTTTGTGGCTACGATGGTGGATTTTGCGGTATTGATTACACTTACGGAATTGATAAGTGTTTATTATGTCTACTCTACCGCTATAGGAGCTGCCTGTGGTGCGGTAGTAAGTTTCTTTCTAGGCAGGAACTGGGCTTTCCGTAAAAAGGATGGAAAACTTACACATCAGGCCAGTAGATACATACTGACTTCTGTAGCTAGCTTATTGCTAAATACCTATGGTGTATTTCTACTTACTGAAACATTGGGCTTACAATACATAGTCTCTAAGCTAATAATCTCTTTCCTCGTCGGAGTGCTCTTTAACTTTTTTATGTTCAGATATTTTGTCTATCGCTAGATCATGAAAAAGAAAATTCGTTTTATAATAAATCCTAAATCTGGTGTTGGCAACAAAGAAAACTTTGCAAGCCAAATAGAAAAATACATCGATACTAATCTCTACGAACATGATATCGTAAGCACTGAACGAGCTGGACATGCAATCGAACTGAGTCGAGATGCCAAAGAAAAAAACTATGATACAGTCGTTGCAGTAGGTGGAGATGGCTCTGTAAATGAGGTGGCTTCCCAGCTATTACACTCCGAAGTAAATCTGGGAATTATTTCAGCCGGTAGTGGAAATGGATTTGCAGGTAATCTAGGTCTTAAGAGAAACGATGTAAAACAAGCAATAGAAATAATAAATAATCGCAACGTACAAATTATAGACTCTTGTCAGGCCAATGATAAGTTCTATATAAACGTGGCTGGCCTAGGCTTAGATGGAAGGATATCTTACAATGTCAAACAAGGCTCGAAGCGAGGTCTCCAGATGTATCTAAGAGCTGTGTTAAAAGAGACCTTTAAAAAGAAATTTTTCCATGCAACGGTTACCATAGACGACAAAGAGTATAGCGGGGAATACATTACCATAGTCGTAGCTAATGCTGCTATGTATGGCTATAATTTTGTCGTAGCTCCTGATGCAGATTTACAAGATGGACTGGTAGATATCGTAATGATTAAGAAAACCAATGTCATAGACTACTTCCTTAATTCTTATCGATTTTTAAATAAAAGCATTCATAAATCGGCCTTTGTAGATGTATATAGAGGTCAGAGAGTAAGTATAAAATCTACAGAAGAAGATGTTTACTATCATGTAGATGGAGAGGGCATGTCTGCACCAGAAACTACCCTCTTTACCGTAATCCCTAAGTCTATCAGAATATTGCGTCCCTAATTTTACCTAACTTACGTCTACATACTAAACACTTTATAGATGAAAAATTGTATCTGTTTACTCTCCCTACTCTTCTTTATCGCCTGCGAACCTACCGTTCCTAAAGGAGCCACTCCCGTAGACCCTAAATCTGCAGAACCTTCTGAACAGATAGATGCAGCCGTAGAAGATGCAAAGGACCTGCTAAATGTCTTCAATAAACATGCAAAGGATTTTCTAGAAGGAGAAGAAATAGATAAAATAAAAGACCTTGCCGATGACCTTAAAGGCAAAGGTCAAGAATTATTAAAAGACACCACAATACTCAAAGCAAAGCTGGAAGAACTCAAGGAAGATGAGGACATCAAAGTATTGCTAGAGAAATACAAGAAAGAGTCTGAAGACATCTTTAAAAGCATCGAAGATATTCTGGGTGCTATCGATGATGATAAGAAGTAAAACCTCATTCCTATTTCCCGATAAGATTTAGGGAATACAAACTCTTTACTGCTCTGAGAATAGTAAAAAAACGATATGCGACTTCCATGGCATTCGCCAATTTATCGCATATCGTAAACACCTTATTAACTTATATTAATAAATACCAACTATTATTTTAAATCGAATCTATCTAGGTCCATTACTTTGGCCCAAGCCTTTATAAAGTCTTTTACAAACTTTTCTTGAGCATCAGAACTTGCATACACTTCAGCAATAGCTCGCAGTACTGAGTTAGACCCAAATACTAAATCGGCTCTCGTTCCAGTCCATTTTGCCAATCCTGACTTTCTAGATGTTCCTTCAAATATTTCATTATCTCCATTTATAGCTTTCCAACTAACATCCATATCCAGAAGATTTACAAAATAATCATTGCTGAGCGTACCAACACTTTCGGTTAGTACACCATGCTTTGAATCATTGGCATTAGCCCCTAAGACTCTTAAACCTCCTACTAGAACTGTCATTTCTGGAGCAGACAAGGTCAGCAACTGAGCTCTGTCGATTAGTAAACTCTCAGTAGATACTGCAAACTTACTTCTCAGATAATTTCTAAATCCATCTGCCGCTGGTTCTAATACTCCAAAAGATTCGACATCAGTCTGATCTTGTGTAGCGTCTACACGACCTGGAGAAAAAGGAACCTTAGTTGCAAAGCCAGCATCCCCTGCTGCCTTCTCTACTGCTGCACATCCTCCTAATATGATTAGGTCAGCCATAGATACAGTCTTACCAAAATCATTTTGGATTTGCTCATAAGCACTTAAAACCTTGGTCAAATTCTGAGGATCATTTACAGCCCAAAACTTCTGAGGTGCAAGTCTTATACGAGCACCATTAGCTCCGCCTCGCATATCAGATCCTCTGTAAGTCGAAGCAGAAGCCCAAGCTGTAGATACCATCTCAGAAACTGTCAAGCCAGAATTTAAAATGGCTGTTTTTAATTTAGTGATATCTTCTGCATCTATTTTTTCTGAACCTGCGGCAGGAAGTGGATCTTGCCAGATTAAATCCTCAGCTGGAACTTCCGGTCCATGATATCTTACCTTAGGTCCCATATCTCTATGAGTCAGTTTAAACCATGCTTTTGCAAAAGCCTCTTCAAAAGCCTCTGGATTCTCATAGAAATTACGAGATATCTTTTCGTAAGCAGGATCAAATCTTAATGATAAATCCGTAGTCAGCATTGCTGGCTTTTGCATCTTAGAAGTATCATGAGCGTATGGTACATCTTCAGCAGCATCCTTTGCTACCCATTGGTTAGCACCAGCTGGACTCTTCGTAAGTTCCCATTCGTTTTCAAATAAGTTTTTGAAAAATAAATGCGTCCACTCTGTCGGTTTCTGTGTCCACGTTACTTCTAAACCACTAGTGATGGCATCTCCAGCAAGTCCTGAACCATGAGCACTTTTCCACCCTAGGCCTTGCTGCTCTATTCCTGCGGCCTCTGGCTCTGCTCCTACGAGAGCAGCATCTCCAGCACCATGCGTTTTTCCAAATGTATGACCTCCAGCTATTAAGGCTACGGTCTCTTCATCATTCATCGCCATACGGGCAAAAGTCTCTCTAATATCTCTCGCAGCTGCTAGAGGATCAGGATTGCCTTCTGGACCTTCTGGGTTAACATATATAAGTCCCATCTGAACAGCAGCCAGCGGATTTTCTAAATCTCTATCTCCAGAGTATCTAAGATTTCCAGCTTCCCATTCTGTCTCGGATCCCCAATACACATCTTCTTCCGGTTCCCATACATCTTCTCTTCCTCCAGCAAAGCCATAGGTTTCAAATCCCATAGACTCTAGTGCAACGTTACCTGTCAGAATCATAAGATCTGCCCATGATATTTTGTTCCCATATTTCTGCTTGATAGGCCATAAGAGTCTTCTCGCTTTATCTAAATTTCCGTTATCAGGCCAGCTATTTAGGGGAGCAAATCTTTGCTGCCCAGTACCTCCTCCTCCTCTACCGTCTGCAGTTCTGTACGTTCCTGCACTGTGCCAGGCCATTCTGATAAAAAATGGACCATAATGCCCAAAGTCAGCAGGCCACCACTCTTGTGAGTCAGTCATTAGATCCGTGAGATCTTTTTTAAGTCCCTGATAATCTAAGGTTTTAAACGCCGCTACATAGTCAAAATCCTCATCCATGGGATTTGTCCTACTTGTATGTTGCTTTAAAATATTAAGTTTTAATTGGTCTGGCCACCAATCTCTATTAGTCGTACCACCACCAGCAGTTTTATGATTTCCCATAGATCCATTATGAAATGGGCACTTGCTGATATCACCATTATTATTACCGTCCATATCTAAAATTTTTTGATTGAGCTCAAATTTCGTTATTTTTTAATATTTATAATAACTATATTTTTTATACTGGTATTTACTATATCAATACAACAAATTATCTTTTGAAAAAGCCACCGTTACCTTAAATAATGATGTAATCCCTAAATAAGATTCATTACTTTCTATCTAAACAAGTATTTTAAAACTTAATAGACAAAAAGCACCTTTTCAGGTGAATGAATAATTTGGTAATTTAAATAATTTCAGGGCAAGGATAGCTAATGTTGAAAATCAGAATTATATTAATTACAATTTGTTTAGTTTTTGGAGTCTCACCTGTTAGTGCTCAAGGCAAAAGATCCAATGCCCAGAATGAATCCCTTAAAGCCTCTTTACAATCCTCACTGGACGACCTTCAATCAACAGAAGAAAAGTCTTTATTTATAAATAAAAAGCTTTTAAACAATTTCTATTCTTTACGTCGAAAAACGGTATTAGAAATTGCAAATAAGTTAGAAAAAGAAATAGATAGAAATGAATCCTCAGCAATAGAACATATCTGGAAACTGATAGATGCATTCAGATATGAAAATGAAAATAAATTTGATCGAAAGATTAATACACTTTATGAATGTTATGAATATTATAAAACAACTCCTAAATCACCTCACTTTCTACAATGTAATTATCAATTAGGAGAGCTCTTCTTTAGAACCGGAAAGTATGAATCAGCACAGAGACATCTGAGAGAAGTTGCTGAATCATTACCAGGAATAGAACATCCTCGCAAAAGTATCGTAACCAGAAAGCTAGCTAGGAACTATTCAAATCTAGGTCAGCCAGAGATAGGTCTAGACCTGATTTCTAACCTCATATTACAATACGAAAAACGTCCAAACTTTAAATGGGATATAAAGCATCTACGCCATCATATGGTTAAAGCACTAATCCTAAATAAAATGGACAGAACAAAGGAAGCCATAGAACTGACTGAGATCTCATTGCTTAAGGCAGAAGAATTTGGAAATAAGGTTTTAATAAATAACTGCAAATCTGGACTTGCTAGATATTATTTAAAAGAAAAAGAATTAGCAAAGGCTAAAAAGTTTGCCATAGAAGCATACGAGCACTATGAGATTTTAAAGCTAAACTATCCATCCATGACTGAATCGAGAATGACTCTAGGTCAAATTTATTTTGAAGAAGGGAATTACCTCGAGTCGAAAAAATACTTTAAAAAGGCTCTGGACATTGCAAAGATACATCATCGCTTACTTGCTGAATCTAATGCACTAAATGGCATTATAAACTGTAATCTAAAACTAGGGATAGACACTGATGAAATTTACGAGCAACTAGAGACTTATAAAATTCTCAGAGATTCTCTGTTCAACACTGACATGGCCAATGCTGCACAGGATTTAGAAGTAAAATACGAAACGGAAAAAAAGGAAAATTACATAGAAAGTCTAAATGACCAAAGAGTACTAACGGAGAAAAGCCTACGTGAAGCCAAATGGTATAATTTATTACTAGGTCTACTCATGCTACTTCTATCAATAGCTGCCCTAGCTTTGTACAGGCTTTATCGCAAGAGAGTCAAGTCACAGAATCTATTGTCTGAAAAGAATAAGCTGATAGAAAAATCGCTAAGCGAAAAAAAATTACTCCTTCAAGAAATCCACCATCGGGTAAAGAATAATCTACAAACGGTCTCCAGCTTACTGAGCTTACAGTCTAATTTTATAGAGGATAAAAAAGTACTGGATGCTCTTAAGGATGGGCAAAACAGGGTGCAGTCTATGGCTCTCATACACCAGAATCTATATCAAGAAGATGATCTGAAAAACATAATGGCTAAATCCTATTATGAAAAACTGATTAGTAGACTTTATCGATCCTATGATGTCGACAGAAACAAGATTCAACTCTCCTCAGATATTGATGATATTACAATCGATATAGAAACGATTATTCCTCTTGGACTCATTACCAATGAACTCATCAGCAATGTTTTTAAATATGCATTTGTAGATGGAGAAAAAGGAAATCTTTTTGTAGCTCTCAAAAAATACGAAGAAAAATTAGTCCTGACTGTAGAAGATAATGGCAAAGGACTAGACCCTTCAGTTCTTAATCAAAATAACAATTCATTTGGCTATCAGATGATAAAAGCCTTCTGTCAAAAGCTAGAAGCTAAATTAAACGTCGGGACTGATAGCGGAACAGAAATAACAATAACCATAGAAAACTATCCAAAAAATGAAATCAATTCTCATCGTTGAAGACGAGGTAATCATAGCGATTGATTTAAAAAGCAAATTAGAACAACTGGGCTATAAGGTTTTAGACATTGTCTATGACAGTGATAAACTTACAGACCGCATAAGTTCATTGTCTCCTGATTTAATCCTATTAGACATTAATATAATGGGATCTAAAAACGGGATAGAAATGGCACACATCATAAATAAAAAATTTCAAATTCCTTTTATATATGTGACAAGCTATACCGATCAGCAGACTCTTAGCGAGGTAAAAGAGACCAAGCCTATCGGCTATGTGGTAAAACCATTTACCCTAGAAGATATAAGAGTAGAACTGGAACTCGCATTATTCCGACATAGCACTAAAAAGACTCAATCCTTTCCAGATCTAGCAGCTATTAATACGAAAGTGAAAATATCAGAAAGAGAATATGAAATTATATCTGATATAAAAGATGGACTCAAAAATGACCAGATAGCCACAAAGTTATTCATCTCTGAAAATACTGTCAAATCTCATATAAAAAGAATCTATCAGAAATGTGAAGTTCATAGCAAGGTAGAATTAGTTTCTAAACTGATGAATCTACAACATGAGGGATTATAACATTAAGTCCTTCAAAAATCACCCATTCGAGTGAAAGAATCGTCTTGATATGCAAATACTTTTGTGGTATTACTATAAACCACAAAACATCATATGTTACTTTCAAGAAAGACTTCAAAATTTAAAACACCCATTCTACCTTCCAGTTTTAGTTTACCTCGATTGACTAAAGTCAAAAAACTATCAATCAGAAATTTTAGATTATTAACGCTTTTAGCATTAGCACTAATACTTCCCTTAAAGATGTGGCTAAGCATCGCTTCAATATTGACATTTTTAATCTATATAGGTGTACGTGAGTATAGAGCTATCGCAAACTATGTATCCTTAGATAATAACTTCTATCAAGAACTAATCAATGATCTAGAAGAAGACTGGAGCTAGTAAATCTTCCAATTAAACATTCATTTTTTTTAAAATATTAATCTTATTGCAAGGCCTCTCAATAAACATTGCAGCGGTCTTGCATTATTTATCTTATACTAACCCTCTCTCCTACTCCTAATTTTTCTGTTAGCCGATTATTTATTGGCCAAGAACAGCTTACTATCTATTGGTAATTTGTATTTAGGATCTTCTACTACATTTACATCAATAATCGCCTCTGCATTAGAAAGTAGTCTTACGGAATCTTTACTTAAATGTTTTAGATGCACCTGCTTTCCGACTTTTGCATAGCGTTCTGTTATTTTATTTACAGCTTCTATAGCTGACATATCTGCTATCCTACTCTCTTTAAAATCTATTACAATATGCTCTGGATCATTCTGGATATCAAACTTAGTTGCAAAGAGTGCCGTAGAGCCAAAGAATAATGGACCATACAATTCATAGTACTTGGCTCCATTTTCTCCGATATGTTTTCTAGCTCTAATTCTTACTGCATTTTCCCAGGAATACGCAAGGGCAGATAGTATCACACCGAATATAACGGCTACTGCTAAGTTGTGAGTTACTGCAGTTATCAATGTTACTAGAACCATCACTATAACATCAGATGTAGGCATCCGATTAAAAGTTCTGAAACTCGCCCATTCAAAGGTTCCTATAGCTACCATAAACATCAATCCTACAAGAGCAGCCATCGGTAACTGCTCTATCAGAGCTGAACCGAACATTATAAAAACCAACAACATCACTGCTGCAGTAATTCCTGACAATCTCGCCTTGGCTCCTGAAGAAGTATTTATCAGACTCTGTCCGATCATTGCACATCCACCCATTCCTGATAGAAAACCAGAAAGAATATTTGCAGTACCCTGAGCTACACACTCTTTATTACCACTACCTCGAGTATCAGTTATCTCATCTATAATATTCAGTGTTAGTAGACTTTCTATCAAACCTACTCCTGCAACGATTGCCGCATAGGGAAAAATTAGAACAAGCGTTTCTAGTGTAAAAGGAAGATTAGGAATGGATATAGGAGGAAAACCTCCTTTAATAGATTCTCCCTCCGCCATAGTATCAGCTACAGTCATCGTATCTATTCCTCCAAAAATTACTATGCATGAAACCACCACAATCGCAACTAAGGAAGATGGGACTGCTTTAGTAAGTTTGGGCAAGCCCCAAATTATAAGCATGGTAAGAACAGTCAGCCCTCCCATAATCATCATCGGTCCTTTAGCAAGTAAGTCTCCAGTTACCTTATTATAAAAGTTAGGGAACTGAGCCATAAATATGATTATCGCTAGGCCGTTTACAAAACCAAACATTACTGGATGAGGAACTAATCTGATAAATTTTCCTAGACGTAATAAGCCAGCCGCAATCTGTAATCCTCCAGCTATAATTACCGTCGCAAAAACATAGTGTAATATCTCATCTGGAGTAATACCTGGAAAAGTATCTTTTAGTTTTACGATTAATCCTATAAAGATTACCGCAACAGCTCCAGTTGCACCAGAAATCATTCCTGGTCGTCCTCCTAGTAAAGCAGTAACTATACATAGAATAAACGCTGCATATAATCCAGTTAATGGGGAAAACCCTGGTATAAGTGCAAAGGCAATAGCCTCGGGAACCAGTGCTAGAGCTACCGTTAATCCAGATAAAATTTCAATCTTATAATCTACTTTTTGACTGAAGTCAAAAATGTTAAAAAACTTCTTCATAGTACGTAATCACTCATTTCTAGCTAAACAATGCAGACCCGGACATATAATGCGTCATACCTGAAATTGAATATTTTACTATTCAATGGATACACTTCATTTTATATCACAAACTGTATGAGGAGCCTTATGATTTTGAAATAATCTGCAAGATTAGGCCAATTAAATGGATATACAAAACAATGAAAAGGTGGCTTTTATTCTGCATACAACCTCTAAGCAGAATATCATATTTAACTATGGACCTTAAGTGAAATTTACAATAGAATCATATGAACTATAGAGAATATAAGTCCGATTAAATGCAATTAAATAATTGTAGATTTCTTTTAATATGTATTCCTCATGTCTTTGCTACAAAAATCTAAAGGACAGTGTATTTGACTATCTGTATTTCTCTACACTACCGGCAGTGACACATACCCTTGATACTTATCATCATCCTCAAAGACCGCATCTGTAAAGTCATTAACTACATTATAGATCGTATCTCTTTCTATGGCATTACGGTTTACTGCTCTGATCATCTTTACGAGATCCTGAGTAGAGAGAGCTGGGTTCTGTTCTTCCGAGCCAGCCATAGAATATATCTTAGTCGTATCGTCTATAGTTCCATCCAGATCATCTACTCCGAAGGCCAGAGACATCTGAGCAGTGTCTCTTCCTATCATTGGCCAGTAGGCTTTTATATGGTCGAAGTTGTCGAGATAGATTCTAGAAATAGCATAATTTCTTAGGTCTTCTATGACTGTGGATTCAGGAACATGAGACATCTCATTTCCTTTGTTTCTAAATTTTAGTGGGATAAAGGTCTGGAAACCCTTAGTCTCATCTTGTAACTTACGGAGCTCCTCCATATGATGCACTCGATGCTTAAACTCTTCTATGTGCCCATAGAGCATCGTTGCATTACTCCTCTTCCCTAGCCCATGCAAGATGCGATGTATGTCCAGCCACTGATCTCCACTACATTTTCCTCCAGCTATCTGATCTCTTATTTCAGGATGAAAGATTTCTGCTCCACCTCCTGGCATAGAATCCAGACCTGCCGCGACCATCCTTTCCATTCCTTCTTGATAACTGATTTTTTCTTTCTTAAAAATATAATGATACTCCACAGGAGTAAGAGCCTTTATATGCAACTCAGGACGATGTGCTCTGATGGCTTTAAATAAGTCTTCATAGAACGTGACATCGTACTGTGGCAGTACTCCTCCTACGATATGCACCTCTGTGACAGGCTGATCATCATAGCCCTTAATCATATCCATCATTTCCTCTAGAGTATATTCCCAGCCGTCAGAACGTTTTTTTATCATTCTAGAGTAGGAGCAAAACGTACAGGTGTAGAGACAGACATTAGTAGGTTCTAGATGAAAATTGCGATTAAAATAAGTACGATTGCCATGTCGCTTTTCTCTTATGGCATTAGATAAAGAACCTAAGTAACTGAGGCTGGCTTCCTCATATAGACTGATCCCTTCTTCCACGGTTATCCTCTTCCCTTCTCGTACCTTACTGGCTATCTTTTGTAGCACTGGAGATAAGGAACTATCATTTTGTAAAACAGTCATTGGCATCGTCATAGCACAAAATTAATCTTATCATTAAAACATAAAAACTTAGAGACTGTTGAATCGAATCCATTATAATTAAATCGAATAATAGATATTATAGATATATTTAATGTCAGATATCTTATTCTAAGCATCTGCATGATTTCAATACTGATTCCGATATATAATTTTGATATAACTGCACTGGTACAGAAACTAGTAGATCAGTGTGTAAAAGCCAAGATTAGGTTTGAGGTAATCTGTTTTGATGATGGGTCTAGCCCAAAATTTAAAGCTAAAAACCAAGCTGTTTTAAATCTCATGAGTGTAAACTATGTAGAGATGTCTCAGAACTACGGAAGGAGTAAAATCAGAAATAAGCTTGCCAAGGTTGCACAGTATGACTATCTCCTATTTCTAGATTGTGATTCTAAAATCAAATATGCCAGCTTTATAAAAAACTATGTAAAAGAAATTAAAAAAGAGGTAGATGTTTGTTACGGAGGAAGGTTCTATAAAAAATCCAAACCTCGAGCAAAAGGCAAAATTCTACACTGGAAATACGGAACTACTAGAGAAGCTCTTCCTCTCAAAAAAAGAAACAAAAAACCTTATTTGACTTTCCTAAGTAACAACTTCTTAGTCCATAGAGAACTGTTCCTACAGATACTCTTTGATGAAAGCATACAAGGCTATGGATATGAGGATTTAGTTCTTGCCCGAGTCTTAGAATATAATGAGATAGAAGTCGTACACATTCACAATCCTACCGAACATATCGATCTTGTAAAGACCAATGACTTTTTGGCGAAAGCCGAAACCGCTACTGAAAATCTCAAAAACCTAATAAAGCAAGGAAAAATAAAAGAGACCAAGCTTTCTAAAACTGCTGACTTCCTCAGTAAGTTCGGTCTGGAGAAGTTATTTATCAAATGGTATAGTCGTAAAAAGGAAACTATAATGAGTAATCTAGCCTCTAAGGAACCTTCTATGAGATATCTAGATGCTTATAAATTGGCCTTATTTCTGAGTGATGATTAAATTCTGGCTTAGAGAATTCCATGGAGCTTATCAACTCTAAAATGAAAAAAGCCCAATGTTAAAACATCGGGCTTTTTTTTGATTAATACGCTTAAGAATAATCCTAAGCAGTTTGTGTTACTTGTTTAACTGGAACTACCCATCCCCATTTATCTTCTACTTCTCCATATCTGATTCCATCTATAAATGTCTTGATCTCATCAGCTATCTTAGTAGCCGACTGATCTAGATTCATTTCTATACCGTTGTGTTGTATTTTATGCACCTTAGAAACTACTGCTGCAGTTCCTGTCCCAAAAGATTCAGTCAGCCTTCCAGCGGCATGAGCATCTACGATTTCCTGGATGTCTATATTTTTCTCTGTTACAGTATATCCTCTGTCTCTCAGCATCGTAATGGCACAATCTCGAGTGATCCCTTTTAGAATCGTTCCATTAGTAGCTGGAGTTATGATTTCTCCATCTATCACAAAGAAGATATTCATAGTACCTATCTCCTGTACATATTTAAATTCCTTGGAATCTAGCCACATCACTTGGTCAAAGCCCGCCTCTTTGGCTTGCTGAGCTGGCAGTAATGAAGCTGCATAGTTACCTGCAGTTTTTGCCTCTCCTACACCACCTTCTGCAGCTCTTACAAAACTCTGCTCCGTACGCAGACTGACAGGCTTAGGATAATAAGGTCCTACGGGTAAGGTCATAATCATAAAGATGTATTCCTTAGAAGATCTTACCCCTAGTGCTTCTTCCATTGCAATCATTACAGGTCTTAGATATAAGGCACTACCCTTGGCTGGTGGAATCCAGTCCTTTTCTATATCTACTATCTGATTTACTGCTTCCATAAATAAATCTGCAGGAAAATCAGGCATACACATCCTTTGTGCAGAGGCATTAAGCCTTTCTATATGCTTATCTGGTCTGAAGAGCATAGGCTGACCATTTTTATCCTTGGTGGCTTTCATACCCTCAAAGATGGACTGACCGTAATGCCATGCTAGATTACCAGGATGTACTGGAATCGGCTTGAGCTCTTCTATACGTGGATTTTTCCACTCGCCATCCTTATAATCTACTGTAAAAATATGGTCTGAAAATACTTGACCGAATGGAATGTTGTCAAAATCTAACGAGGAGATTTTAGAATTGGAGGTTGGTGTAAATTTTATCACTCTTTAAATTTTTTAGGTAAAAAATAAAAGCGAATACGACTCAAAATTACTAACTATTTTCCGTAACCATACTATCCAATTATTTTCCGCACTTAAGTTTGGTCATTATCTAGCGTTACAAACAATTGTATCAGAAAAATAATACAACTACCGTTTTAAGTATTGCTATTTTTGAGCATATTTTATAATGTTTAGTTATCTATAACCTGATGAAGCATCTTTATTCTAATGATACGATTTATGAAATTCCTGAATCTATTTCTACAGATTTAGCAGAAATAGACTGCCCAGTCCTTATCATAAACACTACTTCTAAACAGAATAACGAAGCTAATGTTCTACTCTCACAGATTATGGGAGCACTAAACTGGAAAGAAGCCGCAGATTATCATGTTCTCTCCATAAAATCAGAGGATTCATTATCATTAGCTGCTCTATCTAACTCTAGTAAGGTGAAAACGATTATCACCTTTGGCCTCAGCCCAAAACAGCTAAATCTTCAAATCACTCAGAAGATGTATGCTTACGCCAAATTTGAAAGGTATAACCTACTCTTCTCTCATTCGCTAGAAGAACTACTTATACAGAAAGAACACAAGGCCTCTTTATGGGGTGCTATTAAAAATCTCAAAAAAGAAAGCTAGTGATATTTGCTACAGGAAACGACCACAAAGTATTAGAGGCAAAGGGAATCCTAAGCAAGAGTAAGTTCCATTTTGAATCCTTGAAAGACATCGGGTTTACTGATGACATCATAGAAGATGGACCGACCCTAGAGGCAAATGCACTCATAAAGGCAAGACATATCTACAATATCTATCAAAAGGATGTTTTTTCTGAGGACACAGGCTTAGAAGTTGCAGCTCTAAATATGGCACCAGGAGTGATTACTGCTCGATATGCTGGACCTCAAAAGAATCATACGGATAACATAAATCTGACCCTTAAAAACCTGAACGGTAAAAAAGATAGATCTGCACAGTTTAGAGCAGTCATTGCACTAATTTATCGGAACAAAGAATACCTTTTTGAGGGAGTCGTAAAAGGAAGGATTGCTACTGAACCCTATGGTAAAGGTGGCTTTGGGTATGATCCGATATTTATACCAGAAGGCTACGATAAGACTTTTGCCGAATTAGGCACTGAGATTAAATCTATTCTTAGCCATCGTTTCAGAGCGATACAAAAAATGACTAATCATCTCAATCGATTAAAAGTAAAAGTCTAGAATTACTAGAGTTCCGAATAGTAGACTGGCTATCCCATTAGTAGTAAAAAAGGCAAGGTTTATTCTATCTAGCTTGGTCGCACTAACTAGTGTGTGCTGATATATCAATAGTCCAATAAATAAACTAACTGCAGTCCAGTGCATCCAGCTTATACCAGAATGTAATGAGGTCAATAAGTATCCATTATAAATAAGTAAGGAAGCACAGAGTAGATGCAATAGCCTCGAAGCGATAAGAGCCTTACTCTTACCTAAAGCTACAGGAGTAGAATGCAACTTATGTTCCTTATCGAATCCTTCATCTTGAAGAGCATATATTATATCAAAACCAGAAACCCAGAACAGTACCGAGAATCCATATAGTACAGGTATGAGATGAAACTCATTGGCTACAGCCAAATATGCACCTACTGGAGCCAGTGCTAAACCTAGTCCTAGAACCATATGACAGAGAGCTGTAAATCGCTTAGTGTAAGAATATCCTAAGACTATCGATAATGCAACTGGACTAAGTGTAAGGCACAGAGGATTTATAAAGTAGGTAGTTGCCACAAATGCGATACAGTTTAATATCACAAAAACCAAGGCAGACTTAGAACTAATCTTTCCAGCTGGAATCTCTCGAGTAGCTGTCCGAGGATTAAGCTTATCTATATCCTGATCAAGATATCGATTAAAAGCCATGGCTGCATTTCTAGCAAAGACCATACATAATAATACCAGCCCCAGCTTCTCCCACCTAAATCCTAAATCGTTTAAAAAATGAGCTAAGAAAACACCGATCAGTGCAAAAGGCATAGCGAAAATGGTATGGCTAAATTTTACAAGTGATAGATATTTTTTCATGATGTTGGTTAGGCAAGGCATGTATAAATCCCTCCTGTATAAAAAACAAAAAGTCCATGAAATGTTTCATGGACTTTTGTAAATCTTTAAAATTTAAGCAAAGCTTACTGAACTGCAGGAGCTGCTGCCGCTGCATCTTTCTTTACTGTACCTTTTATAGTTAGGTAACTGTTAGCAGGATCAGTGTTAGCAGTAATAGTTACTCTCTTAGACTGAGCAGCACCTTCTACTTTTCCTTTTCCTTTAGAATCGAACTGTACCTTAATCTCACTAGAAGCACCAGGAGCGATAGGCTCTCTAGGCCAGTCAGGAACAGTACATCCACAACTTCCTTTTGCGTTACTTATGATTAAAGGCTCTTTACCTGTATTGGTAAACTTGTAATTATGAACTACTTTTTCTCCTTCCATAATCTCACCATAATCGTAAGTAGTTTCTTCAAACTCTACAGTCGTAAGAGGACCTACAGGTACTTCTGGAGTAGTTACTGGAGTAGTAGTAGCTGGCGTAGTTGCAGCTTGATTAGATACTGGCGTAGCCGTTGTATCAGGAGCAGCAGTACCTGCTTTATCAGCTCCACAAGAAGCCAACACAAATAATGCAAAAGCAAAAAAACCTAAAATTCTAAAATTTTTCATTTCCAATTTTTTATTAATAAAATTCAATAGGACAAAAGTAAGGCTCATAATGAGTTAGAACTTACTTTTTAATACTGGTTAACAAGGTATTAACAAGAATGATGCCCTAAGCGTCTTAGGCTGTACATTTTATATATTAGGT
>CAZDWO010000012.1:0-72257 GCA_964509175.1 uncultured Saprospiraceae bacterium | reverse complement strand
TAGGAATGGCATTACTCCATTTTCAGAATATTCAAATCTGGGGATGGATATATATTGTCATTGAATTTATAATCATAGTTCTTCTTGCAAGATTCGAAATGAGCATAGCAAATCAACTTGTAGATAAGACAGAACAATAATCACAAAGACCATTTTCGTTTCTAAACTATGCTTTCTAAACTCTGGTTATCATTTATTCTCATTCTATGCTTAGCTTTTCTAGTAAGTATGAATCTAAATAAGTTTCAAGATTCCCTTCTCGAGAACGATTTTATAAAACTCGAAAAAGATAGAATCACCAAAAACAATCAGGATTCCAAATATCAAATAGGTAAAGAACAATTTATATACATTGATTTAGATTCAGTGGACGAGTCTATGACCAGCTCTAATGAAATCGCAAGTCAATTAGAATTTAGAAAAGCTCTAGAAAATTACCAACAAATAAATACATTCAAGAAAAAACAAAACAGACCCAAAATCCATCTAGTCACTACAGAGCTAAAAGTGGTGGAAGATTCTATTGCACTTTATTTTAATCTCGTGGAACAAACGACCACAGACCGACTCATAAAAATAAAAGACAAGAATTCTGATTCTTACGTTTTAGTATTTCCATATACCAGACCGTTTAAACATGAGGGCGACTTATCTGAAATAGAATTTTGGGTAAAAAATAAATTCACTAATAAATATCAAAAGAGTAGGACCAGATGGTAGTTATTAAAATATTCAATCTTATTCTGTGTGCATGTATCGCCATATCGCTAATATCACTCTCCTACTTCCACCTAAAGACGGAAAAAATATCGAAGCATATAAAAGCGGAAACTAATCATATAGATTCCTTAATCCAGATTAGAAAACTGCAATATAAAAACGAACTTATACTTCAACCTCATATGAAAAGGAGTCATTCTCCGGAATTGGACTCCATGATTGCTTTTGTTAAAAGAAGGCATTCTTTTGAATACATAGATACCACGTATAAGTATTTAATCTCTCTAGATAAATTAGTTAGAGATTATTCCATCGAGCATCTTTATTCAGAATCCCCAAAAGCAATAAGAGACTTCGGCTATAAACTTATAGAAATAAAACTCCATAATTATAGAGTGGCTCGAGTAACTAACAGAATGGAAGGATGCTACTTTTCCTCCAATACTGCATATTCCATCTTAGACTCCATTTACATAGGCAGGTATCCCAGCTCACTAGAAAAACAAGACATCGTAGTAAATGGAGAAAAATGGATACCAAACGAGAGATTTTATAAACTCCCAAAATTCCCCTATACTGACACAATACATATAGAGTATAAAAATGTATTTCTAGATGGCCATCTTTTAGATAGTGTCATACAGTTTAAAAACTTAACCCAAGTAAATAACAAATGGGTGAGTACTGAGTAAAAGATAGCTAATCAACTATAAAGCACCATACATCCGCAATCATGAGTATATCGTAGATATATTTTCTCAAAGTGCCCGGTAGGATTTAGTTTTACAAAACACATCGAAATCTATTTTGGGTTTAACTCTTTGGCTAAAGCCAATACCATAAATACCAGTGAGCAAAAAGAAAAAATACATATCCATCTTACTACTGTTTTTCCTAATAGTCGGATTTATTGTCATAAACTATTTGCTTCCATATGCCATCCTCCAGCCACCTCGAATAGGAAAAACTGGCTTAGCAGAAAAACTACAACTGGACTATGAAGATTTAGATGTCAAATCGGTTGACCTGATAAGTTTAAAGGGCTATGCAGTAAAGAGCAGCACCGATACTACTAGAGGTGTAATTATTCTCATCCATGGAATAGGAGGATGTAAGGAGCATTTTCTAGGTCTTTCTAAAGAGCTGGCGACAATGGATCTAGAATCTTGGATTTTTGATCTGAGGGCTCATGGCCAAAGCGAAGGCGAGTTCTGTACCTATGGCCAGATGGAAAAATATGATTTAAAAAAGATAGTCGATCTTATAAAAACCATACACCCTGAGTTACCGATAGGAATCTGGGGTAATTCTCTAGGAGGTGCAGTGGCGATTCAGGGTTTAGAACTGGATCCTCGTATTGAATTCGGTATTATAGAAAGCACCTTTACAGATTTACATCAGATAGTTTATGACTATAAAAAAAGGATTCTTAAAGGAATCGGAATTAGAAGCTTATCTGATTATGTACTAGGCAGAGCTGGAAAAATAGCAAGCTTTGAGCCAAAGAAAATAAAACCTCTAGTCTCTGTAAAGAACATAAATCAGCCCATATTTATCGCTCATGGAGAGGCTGATAAAAATATAAAATGGGAGTACGGCAAACAGTTGTACACTCATCTAAAGAGTCCTGACAAGCAATTTTACTCGATTCCTAGAGGAGAACATTTTGGTCTATTAAGCACAGGAGGTACTACATATAAAACTGCCCTCATAGATTTTATAAACCGTAATCTGGACTAAGGCTGCTATATCCATACATTCCTAGTCTACACACAATATACATAGAGCCATCAAAAACCATACAATTCGGAATTACTTGTATAGTTATAGTAGGGAAAGGCAGCTGCCTATTGTCTAATAACCAGAAGCCTTAACCATTAATTTAGACTCGATGAAAAATATAATTACCCTTTGTTTTTTTCGCTTTATAGCCATTAATAGTAATGCACAGTGCATTTTTGAAACCAATTCTGGAGGTTTTGAATATAGCGTAGACATCGATTTAGAAACAACTAATGTCATTTATACACAGCAGGGTTCTACATGTAATGTAAATATCAAGCTAGACTATGACATCGATATCGATATAGTAAACGCTCCAGCCTGGTGGAACGAAAATCTATATGTACTTCAAGGAAACTACAATTGTGAAGGAGGAAGTGGTCCATCTTTTTTTGATTTGCCTAACGGAGGAGGATCTGGAAGTGTAACTTCTGCAACCTTTTCTTTTAGCAATGTGAACTGCGATGATGTAAGTTTAGACTGTCCGATTACTATAAATGTTCAAGGTCCTTCTTTAAATGAAAGTGGAGCATGTGGGACTTTTATAAATGCAACAGCTCCTATAGAGTTAAGTTCTTTTTCTGCAAATGCCGAGGAGAAGTTTACAAGTTTCTCATGGGCTACAAGTTCAGAAATAAATTTTAGCCATTTTGATTTAGAATTAAGTAGAGATTTCAGAAACTGGGAAACCGCAGCTTCTATAGAAGGAGAAAACTTAAAAGAAGGTGCAGCATATAACTTTGAACTATATCATGAAGAAGAGGCATTTTATGCGAGATTAACTATGATAGACCTAAACGGTTCTTACTCTCAGTCAGATGCGATATATCTTACTAAGCCTATAATCGAGAAAGAAGTAAACATATATCCTAACCCTAGCCAAGGTCTTATAAATATCAGCAATGCCTCGGATACATATTTTGCTCAGGTATATGACCTTAACGGTAAGCTTGCTTTCCAGTTAGATAATGTAACAGATGTACTGGATTTGTCTAGCCTTCAAGCTGGAAATTACGTTTTAAAATTGCAAAACAATAGTACAGAGGTTGTACATAAAAGAATAAGTCTTTTTGACTAGAGTCAAAAAATAATACCACCTTCCTAGTTTATACAAGGATAAAGAATTGCTACTCATTAAAGTATTTGGATACTTTGAGGGTAGCAATTTTCTTTTAGACAGAATCTGAATTCATTTTACCGACTTCAGAGTCTAAAATCGCCATTTATAGCACTTATTTGCATTAAAATGCGATTATAGGCCACTTAACTCAAGTTATCCCAGTTGTAATGATTGGGACATATTTCCTTCTAATAAGTCCTATTTTAGCTCTTCATACAACCTTTTGGGGGTTCGTACCATATACTTAGTATCGAGGTCTACGCATTGCCGAGGCATTTTATTTTTTAAAGTATTAAGCAAAATGAAAAATACCGTTAATCTTCTCGTTCTACTTTTCTTATCTACTAGTCTGATGAGTCAGTCAGTAGTGTTCCAGCGATCTTCTGAGCTCATGCCAGAGGATTATACAATTACTGGTACAGCCTTTCTGGAGGAATTATCAAATGGAGACTTACAATTTCGTCTCTCTTCTGATTTTAGTACCCCTTTTGGACCAGATGTAAGAATCATATTAAATAACTCTGTTTCCGGTACTGGAGGAGAAGAGGTAGTAAACTTATCTGATATTAGTCACTTTAGTGGACCACTTACTGTAGATTTAGACTCTTCAGTAGATATAGAGGACTACGATTTTGTAGTATTTTATTGTGTCACCTTTAGTCAGTTATGGGCTTCTGGAGAATTTGGGCCAACCATAGATCTCTCTAGTCCTAGCTGTGATCCGAGTGATGTAAACAATGCAGGAGGATCTAATTTTGTAGACATCTGCCCTACCGATGGCTCGAGTGATTTAATAGTATTTTCTAATAGTCTCGGTCTTCCGGCAGGAACAGAATATGCCTACCTGATTACTGATGAAAATGAAATCTTAGAACAGGTAATAACGAGTAGTAGTAGCTTCAATTTTGAAGGTAGCGGACCTGATGAACAGCGGGTCTATGGGATAAATTATTCCGGAACACTCTCGGCAGCTATAGGTAGTAATCGACTATCTACCACTGCAAGTGACTGCTTCGAGCATTCTAGTGCTTCTAATTTTATTACCATAACTAAAGACGCCTGCATAACCTGTGATCCTAGTGATGTAAATAATGCTACCGGACCAGATGTCGTAGATATCTGTCCGACTGATGGAAATAATGACTGGCTTGCATTTAGTAATAGCCTCGGGCTTCCAGCAGGAAGTGAGTATGCCTACCTCATCACAGATGCTGACGAAAATCTAGAAGAAATAATCTTTGACAATATTTACAATTTTGAAGGATCATCTAACGATGAGCAAAGAGTATATGGAATGAATTATAGCGGAACGCTAAGTATCGCAATCGGTTCTAATCGTTCTCTGACTACAGCTTCAGATTGTTTTCAGCACTCGAGTGCAAATGAGTTTATAACAGTTACTAAGAATTCTTGTATCCCTCCGTTTGTATGTATGGATAGTGAAACGACGACAACTCTAGGAGCTAGTATAGATATCTGCCCGACTGATGGCACCCAGGATTCTATCACCTTTGAAAATACACTCAACCTCAGTGCTGGACCTAACTACGCATACCTTATTACCGATAATAACGAAATCTTACAGCAGCTAATCCTCACGGATACTTATAATTTTGAAGGAACTAGCTTAGATACACAACGTGTATATGGAATGCATTATGATGGCTCACTGAGTATAGCACTTGGATTTCCAAGAACTCAGACAACTGCCTCAGGGTGTTTTGATCATTCTAGTAGCACGGATTTTGTAAGTGTAACTAAAAATGCTTGCATACCTCCATTTGTATGTATGGTCAGTTCCACGAGTTCTAATTTTGGAAACGTCGTAGACATCTGTCCTACCGACGGATTACAGGATACCATCAGCTTTACCAATACTCTAAATCTCGATGCTGGTACAAACTATGCCTACCTCATTACAGATGAAAACGAAGTGGTACAGGATGTATCATTTGTAAATGACATAAACTTTGAAGGGACTGGTCTAGCTACACAGCGAGTATATGGAGTACATTATGATGGAACATTAAACGTAGTTACAGGTCAGAATAGAATGATGACTACTGCCACAGAATGTTTTACACACTCTGAAGCATCTACCTTTGTAATGCTTACAAAAAATGCCTGTCCACCTGCCTTTAACTGTTTGTCGAGCACGATATCTAGTGGAGGAAGTAACGGTGCGACCTTATGTGCCATGGACGGTGCAGCAGATATCGTAGATTTAAACAATAGCATAAATGCATCTGCTGGTGATCATTATGCGTATCTAATTACAGATACTAATAATACACTACTCGACTTTACGATTACAGATCAGTATGATTTTGAAAATGCATCCGAGTCCTTTTTAAGAGTACATGGAATCCATTATGATGGCACACTTGTTCCAGTGATTGGTCAAAATAGACTGATGACAACAGCATCTGGATGCTTCGAGCACAGTACTAATCTGGGTTTCCTATCTATAAGTACTATAGACTGCGTAATACCTGTAGAGTGCTTAGCTTCTACAGTAAGTATGGCAGATGGGTCTAACAGTACAGACATATGTGCCGAAGATGGAGATGATAATATTATTACATTTTCTAATAATCTAGCCTCTGACGTAGATGGAGAATATGCCTACCTTATCACAGATGCCAATCAGATTTTACAATCTGTAGTGACTGGTACTAGCTTTAACTTTGAAGGAAGCTCTACGGCAGAGCAGCGAGTGTATGGAATCCACTTCGATGGAACACTTAGTCCTCAGATAGGAATGAATCGTACGGCAACTACAGCCTCAGAATGTCATGAGCACTCTAGTGCTACTGACTTTATAAGCATAACTAAGAACGCTTGTATCATTCCCTTTGAATGTCTACAGAGTTTTACGTTTACTGATAACAATGCACTTTCTATAGACCTATGTACAACTGATGGTGCTGATGATATTATCTCTTTACAAAATAACTTAGGAGTAGCTGCTGGAGTAAACTATGCTTACCTAGTTACAGATGAGAACAATATATTGCAATGGGTTTCTCTAGAAGATGAAGCAAATTTTGAAGGTACAGGTGAGGCAACATCTAGAGTTTTTGGAGTTCATTATGATGGAACCTTAAGTCCTAGAATCGGTGAAGATAGACTGATGACTACTGCTAGTGGATGTTTTGAACATAGTGCAGCACAGACCTTCCTCACAGTTACTAAGGAGGCTTGTATAGCACCTTTTGAATGTATGGAAAGTCTTACGGCTACCACAGATTGGGCGATAGTCGCAGACATCTGTCCTAATGATGGTCTAGAAGATATCGTAGAATTAAGAAACAACCTATTTATTCCACCAGGAGAAA
Organism: uncultured Saprospiraceae bacterium; assembly: GCA_964509175.1. GTDB lineage: Bacteria > Bacteroidota > Bacteroidia > Chitinophagales > Saprospiraceae > JAHDHU01. The sequence continues at coordinate 65,297 of CAZDWO010000012.1, read as the reverse complement.
ATTATGCTTATCTAATTACTGATGCTACTGGCATATTGCAAGAAGTAAGCTTAGACAGTTTATTTGATTTTGAAGGAAGTAGCTTAGAAGAGCAGAGAGTATATGGAATCCACTTTGATGGAACGCTTAATCCAGTTATCGGAGCAGATCGCTTGATGACTACTGCTACGGGTTGTTTTACTCACTCTGGAGATAATCTATTTTTGACAATAAGTAAGACTGGCTGTATTTCTGACTTTGAGTGTGTAGAGAGTTTAACGGCTACGACTTTTTGGGTGACCGAAGTAGACATATGTGCTGGAGATGGAGAAGACGACTGGGTTCTATTACAAAATAATATAGATACGCCTCCTGGCGAAAATTACGCTTTCCTCCTTACCGACGAAAATGAAGTTTTACAAGAGGTGATTTTAGATTCTCTGTACAACTTTGAAGACTCAGGAATAGAGGAGCAGCGAGTATATGGAATAAGTTATGCAGGAGAGCTATTCCCTCAGATAGGCGAAGACAGAAAGAGTACTACAGCATCAGATTGTTTTATACACTCAGGAGATAATTTATTTATCACTCTTAATAAAACTGCAGCCTGCGTCTCTTCGACTAGCGACCCTAGTCTAGCGGAAGCCATAAGTGTATTTCCTAATCCGAGTAATGGACAGATAACCATAGACCTCAGTCAGTCTACTGTCGACTTTGAGCAATTGTTTATCTATGGTCTAGATGGAAAAATTATACAAACAGTAGATACAAGTAACAGTATAGATAATGTATTTATAGATAATCCAGGTATTTACTTAATCCGTTTTGAAAACGAGGAGGTAAGCACAGTTAAAAGAATAATCGTTCAGTAATCGATTAAGATCCCAAAATAACGTCCTATCCCTGAAGCCATAAGTAATTTACTTATGGCTTTTTTATTGAGTAATTTCTTTAGAATAAGAATGGATTATTATTCAATAATAACAGTAAGCCTTTCCTCAACTACATTATTAAAATCTTCATCTGTGGCACTTACGTCTATAGTATGCGTTCCTGGAGTAGATCCTGCTGTACCTATTAAGAATTCTCCAGAAAATTCAGTTCCAGTATTACCTATGTCAGCTAAGGGCACAGATCCAGTTCCAAACTCAGAAGAGAACCAAGCCACCGAGGTAATTCTAATATCATCTCTAGCTGTAAATGTCAAAGTAATTATATCTCCTACACTAAAAGTAGAGTTATCTGAAGGAGAATTTATAGTAAGTTCTAATTGATCTACTGCATTGTTAGTAGAATCATCATCACTGCAGGCAACAAAGAAGGTGACAAATAAAAAGAAAAAACTCAATTTACAGATGGCGTTCATAACAACTATTTTATTTTTTTTCTAAGATATATTATGGCAAAACTAAGGAATAAAAAGCTTGCCTATTCTTATCGGCTAAAGTGACTATAGCTTTTAATATTAATTTTCTAACTACCTATGCTCAGTAATCACCTCGTGGAGAACTACCTGAGCAGCTTGCTCATAGTCATCATGCCAGGCAAAATAATTTCCTGTCTTAAAATAATTTTCATGGATATATCCATTGCCTACATAGTCGTAGAACTCTGTGTAATCTATATCTAGATTTTTTGCTTCACAAACTAGGGCACAGAAAAGTTTTCCATCTTCGATTTTCATCTTGAATGTAAAAACCTCATTGTCCACTCGTGCAAAATCTACTTTCTCATCAAAGGCACTCGTCCACGGTTCTCCCTCATCTGGTTTTGTATAATAATCTACCTGTACCGTTCCACTATTCCATCGGATTTTTACAGTCGCTGGATTACCACTGATTCCTTCTGACTCTTTTCCATGTATCTGTGCGATAATAGTACGACCATCTCCTTCTACAAAATCAACCTGCATCGTAGATTCCAAAATATGCACTCCTGTTTCCATAGACCAGTTATCATGTACGTCTTGGTTTCCTCTATAATATTCTCGCAGTTCTGTACGACAAAACTTCTCACCTAGCTCGGAAAAACCTGAGGTTGTAAATCCTGTAAACTCAGTCCACATGGTGTAACTACCATCCTCGTTTTTATAAAAGTACTTTGACTCTTCATCGGTCAACTTTTCATCTACAATGTCTTGATAGAAAATAGAGGTGGCCTTTCCATTTCCTGCATCGATGGGAACAGAGAGGTACCAGTTTTCCCACACTATATTAGTAGGTTCTTCTACCACTGGATCTTCTGTATCTCCAGGATGGATATCAGCTGGTGGTACCGCCATTTCTACCTCAGTACTACAGGCCGATATAAAAATCAGCGAAAAGAAAAGCAATTGCTTAATGTAAGTCATGCGGAGTACATCCATTTCTAATTCTTTACTACTTTATGTATGGTTCGTTCTGAAGCACTAATTACGTGTAAAAAATAAATGCCTGGACTGTAGTCAATAAAAGTAATCTCATTTGTAGCATCATGTCCAGACCATATCAGTCTACTACGAGAATCATATAATAGAAGCTCCATCTCTTCCAGGTCTGAATCTATATCTATGTACAGAACATCTTTGACTGGATTAGGATGTATAGCAACTTGAGTTTTTTTTATATCAGATCTTATGTTGATGATATTACTATACTCATAGTTGCCATCATAATCCATTTGTTTTAAGCGATAATAAGAAATGCCTGCGATAGGATTTTTATCTAAAAAGGTGTACTCTAAAAGCTCTGCAGAATTTCCATTGCCACTTACAAATCCTATTCTCAACCAGTCAGAGCCATCAGCACTTCTTTCTATTTGGAAACCTTCATTATTTTTTTCGCTAGCGGTCTGCCATTTAAGCTCTGTTCCTCGGTCTATTTTTTCTCCTGAAAAATCTACTAGCTCTATTGGGACCACTAGTGTAAAACATACCTGTACTTCATTAGGGTCATCGTAATTTAAGGAATGATCGATGGCAGGATTAGAACTAGTGACAGTTGCAAACTCTCCACTTACAGCACCAGCCCCATCTATTATTTTAAAACAGTCTCCCTCAGCAGGTGTATATGATCCCCATTCTATGTGCATAGAAGCACTAGAGATCGTAAGTGTCGATCCACTAAAATTTATCATCTGATCGAAGTCTGTTATTGGCGTAAGCCCATTTATTTCAAATGTGGTCAACGAGCTGCCTAAATCTAAATCACCATCTATCTCAAAATCTCCAGGACTAGATCCTGGTGCAAAACTGGCTGTCGAAGAATTATTCCATGTCGATCCAGAAGCGGACTCTATCTCTTCAGAGCCAGATAGATCTATTCTGATATCTCCATCATTATTAAAAGTCGCATCGTTTAGCTCGATCCCATCGTCACCACAATTATTGGCCTTAAATAAAGCACCAACCAAATTATTAAAAGTGCCTTCGATCATTTCTAATCCTTCATTAGTAGCATTAGAAATATCTATGGTTCCAGAGTTGTTGATTATAGAACCACTCTTATCTATCTGTATTGCATCATCTCCAGAATCGGTCAAAGTAATGGTTCCACTATTATCTACAATCCCTCCATTAATCATTCTTAAGCCATCCTTATCGCCTCCAGTAACGTTTATCGTTGCAGAGTTATTTAAAGTTCCTCCTAAGGTTGTGGTAAGCCCAAAATGAATTCCACTCTGAGCGACATCAGAAATATCTAAGGTCCCAGAATTAGTAAATACGGATGTCGGATTTATTATTATCAATCCATGATCGCTGGTATCACTAATATCTATACTTCCAGTATTAGTAATAGTTCCTCCTTCTTGCACTCTCATTCCATCATCATCTCCATCGTAAATAGTAATCGTGCCAGCGTTTTCTAGATTTGCAGTTGAGGAATTTGCATCTACAAACACAGCCCATCTGAAATAACCAGAAACGTCTATGGTACCACTAGCAGAATTAGTAAAGCTTGATTGGTCTGAAACAAATAATCCTATGTCTCCAGCATTTGTCAGTGTAATAGTGCCAGAATTATTAAAGGTCGTCTCATTGTCCAAATAAATCTGATCGTCATTTCCTCCATCTATTGTGATAGATGCACCAGCATTATTATTTAACTCACTGTTAGCCGTAAGTGCTATACCATCATCCAAACCAGAAGTAATAGATATAATACCTCCCGAGTTGTTATTTATAATCCCTGAGTTCTCTACAAAAATGCCTTCGTCTCCACCTCCTGCCTCTGAGATATTTATCGTTCCAGAATTATCAAATGTAGAACCATCCACCACATGTAGGCCATCATCTCCATCGGTCATGGTAATATTTATGGTTCCGGAATTGGACATGAGAGAGGCCACTCCTCCAGTATCATCGACATTAATATAGTCTCTATTTATGTCAACCTGGCCGACGTTGGTAATATTTATTGTACCTGCTGCTCCATTAGTAAATGTTCCGCTACCGAGATGGATTCCATTTTCGTCTATTCCATCGATGTCTATGAGATTATTATTTGTAAAATATCCTAGGTTATAAATGCCATCATTGTTTGTACCTACTATATTGGTAATATAAATTTCTCCATTGTTTATTATTGTGCCACTTGATGACGTAAGTAGGGCATCATCCGAAGGAGCTCCATCTATAGTAAGGACACCAGTTGCTGTTATGGTAAGTTCTGCATTGCCGATTACTTGCACCTGTGCTACAGAAGCACTTCCAGATAAACTTACTACTGCGGCGGAACCAATAATCACCTCATCAGCTGCTCCAGGTAGAACATCAGAATCCCAGTTCGTCGCATCTAACCAGTCTCCACCCCCTGCATCACCATCCCAGGTTACTGTAGCAGCAACTGCAGTATTGAATAGTCCAATGGCCAAAAGAAGGGTTATGAGGTTTCTTTTCATGGTTTTCGTCCTTCAAAAAACAAAAATTAAATTGGTTATCCAATTATTTAGAAGACAAAAAGGGGTATATTTCATTCTTATATTTAACCCATATTGCGTTTTGACTTAAGTCAAAAAGAAAAGTGAATTCTTACAAACAAGGATTATTGATTTAACATGTCAAAAAAAATATTTTTCTCTTTTATTCTTACTTCCATTTTATCTACCGCTGTTACTGCCCAGATGGTTACTAACGCTAGTGAACTAAACTCTGCCATCAATTCTGCAACACCGGGAAGTACCATCATTCTAGCAGATGGAATATGGAATAATGTCTTTATCGATATCGATAAAAATGGTTCTGCAGATAATCCCATTACGATTACATCTCAAAATCCAGGCTCAGTGCTGATGACTGGAAACTCTAGAGTCTACATGGAAGGTTCTTATCTCACTGTTTCTGGTTTGGTTTTTCAAGATGCGGAGAATCTGATAGTCGATGACGATGTGATAGAACCAGTTTTCGAACTTAGAAGATGTGACAACTGTAAGATTATTAATAATAAAATCGACGGGTATAATGGGACAGAAGCACAAAAAACATTAAAGTTTAAATGGATATTGGCTGATGGCCAAAATAATGAAATCGCCTTCAATTCGTTTTTAAACAAATGGGGTGTAGGCAGTATTATAAATGACAATAGAAATTCTACTGAGCCAGATTATCTAAGAATACATCACAACTACTTTGCTGGAAGACGACCTATCAATGAGCTAAATGAGGACAATGATCAGGATGCAATCCGTATAGGAAATAGTGGAACCTCACTCTTTGATTCATTTACAGAAGTTTATGACAATTACTTCTATGATCATGCAGGAGAGATAGAAGTGATCTCTAACAAGTCTGGACAAAACAAATACTATAATAATACATTCAGAGATTACTCAGGCACACTTACGCTGAGGCATGGAAATAATTGTGAGGTTTATAACAATTTCTTTTTTGCAGATGACAACTATTCGAGCGGTGGAGTACGAGTAATCGGAGAAGGCCACAAGATTTATAATAACTACATAGAAGGTATAAATTCGTTTAAACCCTCTGGCTCTAGTTCTAATGCAACTGGTGGAATAAATGTATCCAACGGTCGAGAAGACACAGAACTTAACGGTTACTTCCAAGTAAAAAATACAGAAATCTTACACAACACTTTTGTAAACTGTGACTATGCACTGAGAATCGGGACTCAGGTAAAAGATGACCTATTCCTAGAACCAGAAAATCTAGTTGTTGCAAATAATATCACCTACAACACAAGTCTTAATCACAATCAAATAATTACAGAGCCATCTGGAAATTCTATTTCTGAGGGAAATGTTTTTGAATTAGCAGATAGTGATGTTATGGATAACGGTAGCTTACACGTGCTAACAAATGTAAGCCCAGCTATAGGTGCAGCAGAAGGAAATTATCCGTACGTAATCCAAGACATCTTAGGAGCGACAAGAGATGCTTTTAAAGACGCTGGTGCCGAAGAATATGGAGCAAACGGTTCACGGCTACCTTATGAGGCCGAGGATGTAGGAACCTTTGTAGGTTTCGGAGCGGTTTCTAATTCTATAGATTTATCGACCGATGCTCTCAACTTCGGAGTTTGTGGGTCTTCTATTTCTTTTGACCTTATTACAAGTGTAGAGTGGACCATAGAAAATGATTTGTCCTGGGTGAGTTTTGATATCACCTCTGGTTCTGGATCAGCTCGGATTACCGCTACTACTATAGAAAACGAATCGGGAGCCGATAGAATAGGAGACATTATTATAAATGAAGTCGCTGGCGGAGACGATGCCTCTGCCCTACTCTCTGTAGTTCAGTCTATGATTTCTATACCTTTAGAAATTCCTATACAATCTACAACGAGTATGGGTACACAGGATATACCAGAGGTTTCTGAAGAAAATGCCTATAACGATGACCTAAGTAATTACTGGACTGGAAATCCTGATACCGAGACAGAAGTATCTATAACCTTTGACCTAGGAGATTCCTTTTTACTAACGGATATAGGTATCTTCTTCTGGAAAGCGGATGAGCGATCTACTACTTTTTCTATGGAAATAGCAGAGGATGCTGATGGACCATTTACAACAGTTCTAGATAACCATGTATCTGCAGACTCAGGAGTAACTGGAGAAACTGAGCAAATCTTTAGCCTATCTGCCACGACAGGCCGATATGTAAAATTTATAGGTCATGGAAATAGCTCCTCGACCAACTGGACCAGCATCGCCAATGTAAATATATATGGTGACATCGATTGTGATTTTATCGTATTAAGTAATGATGATAAATCAGAACTAATCGATGATATAACTCTATTTCCAAATCCTTCTTTGAATGGAGTTTTGAATATCTCATCAGAATCTAAGCCAATTGAGAAAATAGAAATCTATTCTGTTACTGGAAAGAAGGTATTTACGACTGATGGAAATGGTCGCTTCTCTACCCAACTCGATATCAAGGAGTTAGATTCTGGAGTGTACCTTGTAAAACTGAAAGGAATCGGACTGGTTAGATTTATTAAGGCTTAGGCAAATTTTTTAGATTATAGTTTCTGACAAAGATGTTATCTTGTAAAAAATGAAATCAAGACCCATACATGCCACCTTTCAATCTCTTCTTGATTTTAAATCAAAGGAAATAATAGAACTCTATACAGATCTTAGAATTTACATCCTAGAACTATATCCCGAGTCTAATGAGCTACTCTACCACACACATGCTTTAACCTCTGTTTACTCTATCTCAGAAAAACTATCTGATGCATTTTGTATGATTCCTATTTACACCAATCATCTAAATCTAGGATTTAATAAAGGAGCCATTTTAAAAGACCCTAAAAAATTACTCCAAGGAACTGGTAAATTAATCAGACATATACCTGTAAAAACCTTAGACGATTATCGCAACGAAAATGTAAAAAACCTCATTACCCAAGCAATAGATTTATCCATTGAAGATTTAAGGTCTACAACAAAATCTACAGGTAAAACCATTTCTAAAATTAAGACTTAAGGTATATTTTTCTTTAAGAACTCCTCTTCCCGATAAAATAATCTACTGAATACTTATCCCACTCCTTAGGAAGGAGTAAAAGCGGAATCAGAAAAACAGCTCTCACCAGCACATGACTCGCATCCCAAATCGGCTCTGCCAATCCATGTCCAAAAGTTACAATTACCAATACTGCCGCCAATGCATATAAAGCCCAATCTCTTTTAAGACCTATAATCAGTAGAAATCCTGCAATCAACTCCACGTAAGACGTAAAATAAGCAGTTCCGATATTTACAAAATCTGGCAGTAGATCCTGATAAGTCTTCTTGAAAAAATTATTGTACACATTATCTACACCAAACTTAAATACCTTTCCATATCCCTGAAAAAAGAAAAGAAAGCCGAGTAATAAACGAAGAGTAAGTACGCCGATTGTATGATTGAAAGTCATGATGTATTATCTAGTTAGTGAGTAGAATATTTATTGTAAAGTTACTGTATGGCATCTAAGAAGGGCTTCATGTCAAGGATTTTTATATCATCTCTTTTAGCCAATTCTCGGAGAAACCACCCTTTGTGTCCTGCACCGTATATTACAAGCATACGTTTTCCCTGGTAGCGGTATTTTTCTATCGCCTTTTCTATGTTCCAGTAATGAGCAATATTTATGTTTTCCCATCCACCCAAACATAGCTCTTCATTAAATAATCGATTGTACTCTTGTAAGAAAATGTCCTGCACATCATCATACTCAGGAGTATGGATGAAGTATGGATCATCTACTCTACCAGTAGCTTTATAGGTGGAATCTGATAAGGCTTGTGCAGCTTTATATTGTTTCCAGTCTTCAGCACGAGACTCATCTTTACTGATGGCTCTGAGTTTTTCTGATCGCTCTCTAGCCATTATCCGAGTCCAGCCAGCAGTCGGAATTATTTCAAAATCCATTTTCTTGGTTAGTGGAAACACCACATCTGTATATTCTGGAAATCTCATAACCCTCGGTTCTGAAATCGTATCATCTCTCATAAATCCATCTACTGCAGCCTGCATCAGACTAGGTGGAATCTCTGCAAGAATAAAATCTGGATTTATTTCTACGATTAGTTTTTCTAGATAAGCAGTATTATAAACGCTATCTGTAAGATGTCCGCTGTGGATGGTTCCTAGGACTAGGATTTCGTTTTTTTGTTTTGTATTTGCACCGGTTATTTTGGAATTCTGGCAGCTGATTAGAAATAGGATTGTAAGCAAAGCAACCATTTGAAATAATCGTATCATAATATACATTTGAAAATTTAATCGAATCTAATACTTTTACAAGAGTATGTATTCTGAAGTACAAATCAATAGAGTTAAATGTCTTTATGATTAGAAACGCATTATTTAAGGTTAAAAATTAATCTGTATGAACTTGATCATAAAATCCTTCATATACAGTATTCCTACAACTCTTTACTTTTTAGAAATACACAATGTATTTCATGTTAAACATCTTACTTTCCTAATATTGATAATATTACTTCCCGTGCTCCTGGTACTATTATCCGTTACCAACTTAAAGGTGAGGTTGAAAAAGCTTAGCTATTCTTCTCCTTTTAAAATCACTTTTCTAGGATTATTCCTCGCCATATTTCCATTTATTATTTTTACTCAATCCTATCTGTCCATAAATACCTTAGCAGAAATACTTCCAACTATTTTATCATACCTTATACTCTTTACTGGCTATTCAATATATCCATTGATAGTTTCCACAATTACTATTTTCATTCTCAAAAAGAAAGAGAAAACTAATTTTGATAAAGAATTGCTCGATGATACTATTTTGTAGCTATTAAAACCTACCCAAATCTCCGACCCTCAGCCCTATACTCCTGCCAGCTCAAAGCCTCTTCCTTAATCTTATCCACCTCAGTTTCTATAACTTTCTTAATCAGTTCCTTTTCTGCTCCGATGGCTTGCAAGGACTGATATCGATTTACTTCTTTTGCATAAGCTCGTTCAGCATTTGTTTCTGAGACTAACTTGTCCACGTACATGTTATGTGCTTGAGCTACAAGTACCTCATGCTGATTGAGTCGATAATCATATGGACTTCTTTCTGATATCAATTTTACAAACAGTGGAGCAGTCTCTATCGCTATAAATAAGAGGGTAATAAATATACTTGCCCAGAAGATGGTTCTACTCTTCTTCGATAGATTTCCTAGTGCATCTAATCTCGCAGCAAAACCACTCAACTTAGTTTTCTTCATAGAGGCTAATGAGGCAGCCATCATTTCTTCAGCATTTGTTATCTGAGCTTTTTTGATTTCCATCAATGGAGCTAAGTTTGCCATCTTTGAGTCTAACTCCTGCTGAGCGAGATCTGCATCCTTCTTTTTTGCCTTATATATCGGCCCCAGGTTTCTTAAACCTGACCCTCCAGTTCCATCAGCTTCTCGTATGGCTAGTAGATTAAGCTCATTTCTTTTTTGTCGCAAGACCTCTATCTCCGCATTGTATAAATCTAGGTCAGTTTTCATTTGAGTGATATCTGAGGTATATCTGGTTTTCAATAGGTCTTCCTGATTTTTGTAAACCTCCTGTTCTTTTAGCACTAGCTCTGATGCGATCTCACTTTCAAACAATTTTAGTTCGAGCGGCTTAGCGATTACAAAGGCAATCAACACTGCCAAAACTAACCTCGGTGTAGCCATACCTATCTCCTTCCATATCTTATCCTTCTTCTTCAGACTCATGACGATGTATCTATCCAGATTAAAAATCATCAATCCCCAAAGCGTCCCAAATACAACTGCCAAGGGAATCGAATCAAAAACAGTATGCAATGCATATCCTCCAGCTATAGCTGCAAAGACACCTGTAAAAAATACAGTAGCTCCGATTCCTGCATATTTATTCCGTTCAGTGGGAGTTCTTTTAAGGATGGATTCTTCTGCTCCTGCACAGAATAGAAAGAAAGAAGCTAGTCGAGACATAGTTTAGAATTTTGATTTTGCCAATATCTCCTTATTCTCCAAAAATGTAAAACCTAATAGACCAATGGACACTAAAACAGTATGAATGACCGTGATTCATAACTTCCAGGTATCTTTAAATAATTTTTTCTCTAAAAAACCTATCTTAAGACTCTTATGAAACATGCTATCATATTTTTGACCACTCTGTTTTTATTCTCCTGTCATACGACAAGCAACATTCCAGATGCAGAGATTTATTTTGATTCTTTCAGAATAGAAAATCTAATTCTAGTTGAAAGAAGGGCTACACATAGAAATATTAAAGATCTATTAAGCAAGGTCAGGGGTAAAAAGGGAAATGTGGTAGCTATCCTTCAAATCAATCCTAAAGGTGAGGTTCTAGATGCAAAAATTGACAAACTTACCACGAGCATTACAGACAAAAAATTCTTACTTACGACTATCAAGGCATTAGAAGATTATAAATTTGAAGAAGACAATTCTGCCCCTGCAATTGAATACATGGAAGTTATATTGAATTTTGGAAATCTTAAGGAAAGAATTTAAATCAATATTACAAAACTATAATACAACTAATTATGCTCATAAAAAACATCCTCATCGCCCTCACAAGTTTCTTTCTCTTAATGATAGGAGCCGATAGGTTTCTAAATTTTATGGAGCCTCCTTGTACTCTTATGGATGGTATTTCTAATTCTGTCTGGATGTTTTTAGGAGTGCTGACAATAGTAGGTGGTATATTAATATGGGTTTCTGCACTTAGAAAATATGTGGCCGGTTTCCTTATCATATATATGCTCTTCTATACAGGGGTACATATCAGCAAGGCGACTTATGATATCGGAGGTGCTATTTTTATGACTGTTCTACTAGGACTACTCTTATGGAATCCTAGTTTCATTAGAGGGAAAGAAGCAGCCTTATAAATCGTTTGTCAGTTTTTCTATCAGTCGATTACGATGTTTTTCTTGATGTTGATATTCCAGCTCTGACTTTGTACATATTGATCGTAGAGAACGATTGAGGTTTATGATAGAGGCCTGACCTGTTAAGGTAGTGGTCATACTCTTGATTAAATTTTCGTCATCGATCCAGTCTTCTATCAGATTTCTATAATACTCTATATTGAAGCCACGTATAAATGTTTGAGATCTTTTAAAAAACTCATTTACTTCTACAACATCCTTTAACTCTTCATTTAAAAAACCTAATAACTTTCGCACATGGAAAGCATGAGCCTGTGCTCCGTCCATATCGTTTTGTTGTTTCCGTTTTATTTCTTGGATTTCATTATAGTACTTTCCCCAGTAGTTTGCATCTCTTGCCTCATTTATATGATGGATCATTTTGTTAAAATGATTCAATAGATTGTCAGAAACAACTAGTGCTTCTTCTGCTTCTATTTTAAGTTTTATAAGTTGCTTAAGATCGGCATTCAGGGATTTTAGCTCAGGCAGATATTTAGATTCTTTGTAGAGATCATTATCCTCTTGAGCATTTAGATTATTTTGAATCTGTTCTAAGATTCTATCTTCATCGGTGAGTTTTAGTTCTAATTGCTCTTTTTCAAAAGTGAGTAATTGTATAAGCTTCCTACAATCCTTATATTTTAGAATGGCCAGTAGATACTCCTGACGCTCTTTTTCCATCTGCTGCTGGCGACTGGACAATACGTGCATAAATAAATCATGCATCAGAGATTTCTCAAGATCTACTATATCCTGATATTCTCGATCTACCTCAAACTTTAAATCTTGCAAAATAGATTTTTCTGTAACTAGCCTTTTCTCTACATGTATGAGTCTCTGCTTAGCTCTTAGAATATTGTGGTACGCTCTTAGTTCTTTTTCTATGGATAACATGATCGAACCATTTCTTAATATGACAACAATTTTTCTAACTAAACAGTTCTAAAAACTGATCTTCTGTAAGTATCTCTACTGTACCTAGTGCCTGAGCTTTTTTCAGTTTAGAGCCTGCCTTCTCTCCTACTACGAGGATGTTTAGTTTTGAACTGACGGCTGATATGTTTTTGGCTCCAGCCTTTACTGCCATTTCTTGTGCTTCTTTACGACCCATTTTTTGGAGGGTTCCTGTAAAGAGTATCGACTTGCCGATCAGTGGTGCATCTGCTGCTACGTTTACTGGTTTATCATCTTCTGTCTGGAGCATGTTTACACCAGCTGCTTCTAGTTTTCTGAGTAGAGCGATGTTTTCCTCATCTTTAAAATAAGCAACTACATTATCGGCCACTACAGGACCGATGTCCTTTATATCTACAAAGTCTTCTACGCTCCAGTTCTGCAAATCAAAAACGCTTTCGATATTCTGAGCAATAAGTTGAGAGGCTTTCTTTCCTAGATGATGGACACTCAGACTATGTAATAATCTATGAATCGGATTTTTCTTTGCCTTATCTATGGCCGATTCTATCTTCTGTGCAGATCTCTGACCGAAGCCTTCTAAACCAGCAATCCCTGCATAGTTAAGCGTATAAATATCTGCCAGGTCTTTTATCCATCCGAGATGATAAAACCGATCTACGTACGACGGACCAAACCCATCTATATCCATGGCGTTTTTAGACACATGGAAATACATACGTTGCTTTACCTGCTCTACACAATGATAGTTGGGGCATCTCCAGGCAGCTTCGTTTTCTGCTTTTACTAGCTCAGTTTTACAAGATGGACAGTGAGTGGGAAACTCTATTTCTCGGACCAATGCATCTCTGAGATCTGGAAAGGATTTTACGATGTATGGAATCACATCCCCTGCTCTCTCGATGAGCACCTTATCGCCTATGCGTAGATCCTTAGAACTGATAAAATCCTGATTGTGTAGAGATATGGAAGAAACAGTTACACCTGCTAGTTGGACTGGAGTAACTTTAGCTACTGGAGTGACAGAACCGATTTTTCCAATCTGGTATTCTACTCCTTCCAGAGTCGTAGTTGCTTGCTTTGCCTTGAACTTATAAGCGATTGCCCATCTGGGATGATGACCAGTAAAACCTGCTCTCCTCTGCAAGTCTAGGCTGTTTACTTTTACGACCATTCCATCTATCTCATATGGATAGTTTTCTCTATTGTCCTGCCAGTAGGCACAGAAGTCTATTGCCTCCTTTATATTCTTACATTTTTTTATTGCCTTACTCGGCACTTTAAAACCGAGATTACCGAGTAGCTCTATTCCTTCATAATGAGTGCTTAGTTTGCTCATCACATCATTTCCTTCTGCATCGCTGGCATAACCAATCTGAAACATAAACACCTCTAGCCCTCGCTTGCGAGTCTCATTAGGATCTTTCATCCGTAGTCCTCCAGTCGCAGCGTTTCTAGGATTTGCAAAAATGCTCAAACCCTCTTTTTCTCGCTGGGCATTTATTTTTTTAAAATTTTCTATCCTTATCAGTCCTTCTCCACGTAGTTCTACGGTATGCATACCCTTTGATAAAAAATCTGCTTGGAGTGGTATAGATGGAATGGCTTTGGCATTTGAGGTCATGAGCTCTCCTTTGGTTCCATTACCTCTGGTTGCTGATCTGTTGAGCTGATTTTCTTTATAGATAACAGCTATAGATCCTCCATCAAATTTGGGCTCTACACAGTACTCTATTTCTAGGTCTTCGTCTAGATTGAGCAGTCGTTTAATCTTTCCATCAAAATCAGTGAGGTCCTCTGCGTTATAAGAGTTGCCCAGTGATAGCATCGGAGTGAGATGCTCGACTGCATCGGACTCTTGATTTAAATCACTCGTTACTCGCTGCGTCGGAGAATCAGGTAGAACCTTATCCGGATGAGCAGCTTCTAGTTTTTCTAATTTCTTAAAAAGAAGATCATACTCATAATCGGAAATAACCGGATCATTTCTTACGGCATACTTCCACTCATGATACTTTAGACATTGGCTTAAGCCTACTAGCTCTCCTACACCTAGGTCCTTCTCTAAGAAAGACTTAGCAAGATTGTAATGATTTTTTTCTTCAGTAGGTGTGTACACTTTTGCCTAGAGCTTCACGATTTTACGAGTTGCTATTTGGCCATCAGCCATATCCAACTTTACAATATAAGTTCCTGCAGGTATATGACCGATAGAAACATCCCCTGAGGTAGATTCTAAATGTCTCTTGCCCATAAGGTCGATGATTTCTATACTCTCGTAATCTACATCTGCAGCAATTCTTAGAAAATCTATTACTGGATTAGGCGAGATGGTTAAATTTATATCATCTGCTAGATTATTTGTAGAGAGCACAGCTCTAGGTATTGTAACACTGGTTGTTGCTATTCCATCTTGTCCAGGACTACCATTTAGATTTACTGCATTACCTACTGCATAGAAAGTAATATCTGCGACTTCCTGATCTGTAGTCCATTGCATCTCAAATATATTAGAGGCACTCGGAGAGTTATGCTCGACATAATTCCGAGCTCCTAGACTTACAGTCTGAGCATTTCCACTAGGATTACTCCAGCTACTTACATCAGTATCTGTATTATCTAAAGCTAGAATCTGGAAGCCATATGCACCAGGAGTTCCCGATCCTGCTGCTATAGTTACGGCAACATTATAATTTACTCCAGGAAAAAATTCTTCTACAACGATGCCATCCATATCTGTAACAGATATCTCTACTACTGGGTCAAAATTTCCCGAAGCATGACAGCCCGGCACGCCACAAGTTTGTTCACCGGGAGCTCCAGTTGCTCCTTGTCCAGCTACAGATGCACGTCCTCCCGAGTTACTCATCAGACCCATACACAGTATTACAGAGCATAAGCCGATCATTGTTTTTATCTTATTCATTGGTATTTCTTTTTTAGACAAAGCTAAATTCGGAAATTTTTCCGATTGTACCCCTAAAATGGGATTCTATAAAAGATATATCTTCTTCCTTTGTCTTACGCAGATAATAAGGATCACTAAAACTTACCTGCTTAGCTGCATAATCAAATTTTACCATAATCACTGGTATATCTACAGCCTTGGCGATTCTATAGAAACCTGTTTTAAATTTTTCTACTCTATTACGGGTGCCTTCTGGAGCGAGGCCTATGGTATTTATTTTTCCCTGACGGTAAAGCTCTACTATCTCATCGACTACAGAGGTTCCCTTAGTCCGATCTATGGGCAATAACCCCCACATTCTAAAAAACTTGTCAAAAGGCCATTTAAACAATGACTTTTTCCCTACAAACTTTACATCGAGATTTATCTGATATTTTACCAGTAATCCCAGCGGCAGATCCCATCCAGAGGTATGTGGCACTGCTATAAGGACCTTACGCTTCACATCATTGGGGTGAGGACCAGCAAGAGTCCACCTTATCACGTATTTATAAAACATCTTACACAACCAACCGAACATAGTTAAAAATCCGTTCTCTATTAAAAAAGCGAAATTTATCGTTTCTTTTTTAAACCTTCGGTTCAATATCTAGTCTAATCTACAAATAGGCGATAAAGAGATGTCAGATGACCAACACATAATTGATTTATGCTTAGATCCCTCCTCAAAGGAAGAAGGGTTTAGAAAACTGATGTCAGCCTATCAGGAACGTCTCTACTGGGTAATCAGACGTATGCTGCATAACCATCCTGATACGGATGATGTGCTACAAAACACGATGATAAAGGCATATCGATTTATCGATACTTTTAATCAGAAGTCGAGCCTACATACCTGGTTATATCGGATAGCGACTAACGAGTCACTGACCTTTATAAATAAGAAAAAAAAGAGGCAAACCCTGAGTACAGAAGAGATGAGTGAGCAGCTGGGTCAAGAGCTAAAAGCAGATCCTTACTTTAATGGAGATGATATGGTTATTGCCCTTAAGCAAGCAATAGAGACCTTACCGGAGAAACAAAAAGCAGTTTTTAATCTCAGGTACTACGAGGAGATGAGTTATAAAGAAATGTCAAGTGTACTGGAAACCTCAGAAGGAGCCTTAAAAGCTTCTTACCACCATGCAGCTAAAAAAATAGAAGAACACCTTAAAAATTATGAGTAACAAGGAACACATACGGGAAGAACTTAAGCAGATAGCTCCTATTTTGGCTTTAAGCCAAAATAAAGCAGAGGGTTATATCATCCCTGATGGTTACTTCAGTACTATAGAAGAAAAGGTATGGGCTAGAAGACTATCTAATGAATATATCGCTCCAGATGGATACTTCGATCAGATGCGAACGGAGGTATGGAATAAGTTAAAGGAAGAAGAATCGATAACAGATGGCATAGATGATAGATCTAACAAACCTCTGGCTCGTACCAACAGTCTGAAGTGGATGACTGGTATAGCTGCTTCTCTGCTCTTATTAATATATGTAGGCATTTCTACAGGCGACAGTGAGCTTTCTACGGATGTATCCGAAATGGATCTAAGCTCTGAATACAATAACTACTTCGAAGACAATATCGATGATATAGAACTGGATGAACTTCTAGCCTTTAATGATGAAGGCTGGGATGATACCTCAGATGAAGAGGTCTGGGACAGTGGCGTAGAAGAAGAATATTTAGAAGAGTACTTAGAAGAAAATATACTTCTTTTAGAGGATGACTTACTTACAGAATTATTAGAAACAGATTAAAATTTTAAACACTATATTATGATTTCAAGAATTTACTCCACACTATTTCTAGTCCTTTTTATAGGATCTACGATAGCCGCTCAAGAAGCTAGACCAGAAAGAAGCAAAGAAAAAAGAACAGAACGATTAGAACAGCAAAAAATCGCTTATCTCAGCACCAAGTTAAATCTCACGACAGAACAAGCTCAGCGTTTCTGGCCTATATATAATAAGCATGAAGCTATTAGAAAATCTCAGGGAGACAGATTCCGTAAAAGAGATGAAAATCGAGCAGCACTCAGTGAGGCAGAAGCAGGAGATCTTATCTCGGAATTTTTAGAAATGGAGCAAAAAAGAGTAGAAGACCGTACAAACTATATAAATGACCTCAAGGGAGTACTTAGTAATAAACAGATCGTTACACTGGTCGAGTCGGAAAGAAACTTTAGAAGAGACATCTTCGACCAATATAAAAAGCGAAAAAGTGTGGAAGTTTATGAATTCAAGAGAGGTGATAAGGGAAAAAATAGAGGTAAGAATATGCCGTAAAAAAGAATACTTAAATCAAAGAAAAAAGAGGAACCAATGGTTCCTCTTTTTTTTTATGTATAAATTACCTCAAAATACCTAGACTTTATCTGATAGGAAACCCTTATCTGTAATCAAATGACAGTTAATCCCTTACTGCATGAGATGACAATTTTTAAATATATAAAAATCTGAATATCAATGTTTTAAATTAGATTAGAATAAAATTTAATCTGAGCTAAAATGTGGAAAAATAATTTTTGCAAAGGGGCTCATCAGAAAGGTAAATCTCTATATTTACACTCGGTTATTTTCCCAACCTAGAATTTTTCTGAACATGAACCAAAACAAAACACAGAACCTACAATTGGACAATCTTGTTTCAAATTTTGAGTCTGTTATTACTACTGGAAATAAGGGATATTTTGACGAAAAACAATATCACAAACTTATTTCTTACTACGAGAATGCTTCCATGTATGAAAAGGCTCTAGAAGTCCTCTCTCATGCACTCGTTCAATATGAATTTAGATCTGAGTTTTATTTGGCCAAAGCCAAACTACTCCTAAATATAGGTCAGCTAGACCATGCGTATAAATATCTCGATAAGGCCGAAAGTGTCGCTCCATACGAGGTAGAAATAAAAATCCTAAGAGCCAAAGTACTGGCCGAGGACAATCGAAACGTAGAAGCTCTCAACTTACTCGATAAAATAAAGAACTCCTGCATGGAAACTGACCTTGCTCAGTTATGTATCAGTGAGTCTTACATTTTTGAAAAGATGAAGCAGTTTGACCTTATGTTTAATGCTCTAGCAGAGGCTCTAGAAATAGATGCTTCTAATACAGAGGCTCTAGACCGTATATGGCTAAGTGCTGAACTAAGTAGAGCATATCTAAAAAGCATAAGCTTACATAAAAAGATACTAGATAAAGATCCATATAATTATCTAGCCTGGTATAATCTCGGTCATGCATATTCTTCTATCGGAGAGTATGAGGAGGCGATTATCGCTCTGGAGTATTCATTCATAATAAATGAAGATTTCCAAAATGGTTACCTAGACTGTGCAGACCTCTGTTTCCAACTTAAAAAATACGAGAAGTCACTAGAGTATTATCAAGATGCTAGCGATAGATTCGGACCTAGTCCAGATTTAAATCTATTTACTGCAGAGTGCCACATAAAGCTTAACCAAATACGTCAGGCAAAGAGTGATCTCTTCAGTGCCATAAAAGTAGACCCTTATAATGAGGACCTATACTTCAACCTTGCAAACTGCTATGCTGCAGAAGGGAGCTGGTATAGAGCTATAAATGCCTATCATAAGGCCATCTCTATAGATGATAACAGAGAAGATTTTTATCTCGGTCTAGCAAATGCTTATGCAGCTCTAGATAATGATGAGAAAGCAATCGTAAACTTTAAGAAGTCTACGATGACAGGTATGGAACAACCTCAGTACTGGGTAGCTTTTAGTTCATACCTACTACGTAAGGGTATGATTAGTGATGCTCTCCAGATTCTGAATGAATCAGAGGAGTTTACCTATAGTGCCGGACTGGTTTACTGTAGAGCAGCCTGTGCATTTATGGAAAATAAAACAGTGGAAGGATTGACTATACTAGAAGAAGCTCTACTGGAAGATTTCTTCCAGCTAGATGTTCTTTACGATATAAATCCAGAATTTAAAATCAACAAGCAGATACAAGCGATTATACGATACTATGCTTCTGAGCTAAACATCGTATAATCAATACAATATGAACAACAAAATGGCGGATAAATACCGATATAAATTCGATATTTCGGCGTTAAAAATACTCGCCTTAGCTACGGCTAAGACTGCGTTTTTTGCCTTGAAATATAAAATTTCTCTCTAGAATTTATTTCCGCAATTTTATAATTCAAATTGTACAAGATACTAACTCAATTAGTAACCAAAACTTTGAGGCATACCTAATAAGGTGTGCCTTTTTTTTGTTGAGTAATTCTACCCATCCCTTCTTTGCCTATCGGCAAATTCATCCCTTCCCTTGGTCAATGGAAGGGTTAGTAAAATCTATTGATTATAAAACCGATCATGATAAACGGCTGCTCCGATTACTCCTGCACCGTTTAGATGCTGGGCAGTATTAATAGGTGTATCTCTAGGTATAGAAAGATACTCTTTAAACTTATCGAACTTCTTACTCACTCCTCCACCGAGGATGATTTCTGTAGGAGAGTAAATATCTACGATGTGATTTAGATACTCATTGAGTCTTCCACCCCACTCTTTCCAGTCGAGGTCTTCTGTTTTACGAGCCTTATTAGAGACTGTATATTCGGCTTTTTCTTTATGCCATTTTATAGAACCGAGTTCTATATTGGGGATGAGAGTTCCATTAAATAAGGCACCACTACCGATTCCTGTACCTAGGGTAAGCAGAAGCACTAAGCCTTTCTTACCTTGAGCAGCACCGAAGGCTCCTTCTGCGATACCTGCTGCGTCTGCATCGTTTACCACAGAGACCTTACTACCAGTTCCTTCTCCGAAAAACTTAAATAGATTTATGCCTATCCAAGATTTAGAAATATTATTAGCTGAGTGACATACTTCCTGATGTACGATGCATGGAAAACCCATTCCGATTTCCTTTCCTCTCCACTCAAAGATGTCTATAAGCTCGTTTACCGTAGCCAGCACTGCCTCAGGTGTCGGAGGTTGAGGAGTGAGAATTTTTTTACGCTCCGTAAGCATCTCTCCAGTCTTTATATCTACGATGGCTCCCTTTATTCCAGTTCCGCCTACATCTATTCCCAGTACTTTATCGAGCATTATTTTACTACAGTTACTTTTTTAATTACCACATTTTCTAGTGGTCTGTCGGACCCATTGGTCTGAACACCAGCTATCTTATCTAATACATCCCAGCCCTCTATCATCTGACCGAAGACGGTATAATCCATATCCAGAAACGGAGTACCTCCTTCCTTGAGATATTTCATTTTTGTTTCTTCTGAATAGACGATACCTTTTCGTTTTTCTAGATTGTCTAGCTCTCTTTCTGAGAGCGGCTTACCATGTACGATGTAGAACTGCGAACCACTGGATCTCTTTTTAGGATTACTCGGACCACCGGTTCTAGCAGCAGCGAGAGCACCTTTTACATGAGAGAGCTCTGCATTAAACTCTGCATCTACCTGATATCCTGGACCACCCGAACCGAGATTTGTTTTTATATCTGCACCTCTACTTTTAGGATCTCCACCCTGTATCATAAAGCCATCGATTATACGATGGAAGAGTAGGTCATCATAATAACCCTCCTCTGCAATCTTAGAAAAATTATCTCTGTGCAAAGGTGTAAGGTCATGTAGTTTAAAGACCATGTCTCCGTGATTAGTCTCCATGTATACGAGACATTCCTTAGGAGCAGTGACTTCTATACTTTGTTTTTTTGTGGTTTTCTTTCCTCCTTTAATAGCTGTCAGTACCACATCATAATTCCCTGATAAGGTATATACATGTGTAGGACTCGCCTCTGTAGAAGTATTTCCATCTCCAAAATCCCACATATAGCTATCTGCATTCTGGGAATCGTTAGAAAAATTTACTGAGGCAGGAGCTACTTTCTTGGTTTGACTGTAGTCAAATTTTGCAAGTGGCTTAGCACAGGAAAAAAGAGAGATTAGGGTAAAAAATAAAAGTGCGTTTCTCATATTTATCTTACAACTTTTACGGTCATAGGCATATCTTCTAGAGGTCGATCACCAGGAGCAGTCTGTACTCCACATAACTTATCGATTACATCCATCCCTTCTACAATCTCTCCGAATACTGTATAATCCATATCTAACTGTATGGTACCTCCGATTTTTTTGTATTTGGCTTTCTGCTCTTCGCTATACTGTATTTTCCATCTGTTCTCCGATTGTGTAATCTGCCCATCACTGACTGGTCTTCCTTGCACGATATAAAACTGAGAACCACTAGAAGCCTTTTCTGGATTACCATCTCTGGCTGCAGCCAATGTTCCTTTAAAATGAGGAGCACCGATCTCTGCATCTACTCGATATCCAGGTCCTCCACTTCCTAGTCTTTGTCCTGCTGGTGCACCTTTAGAATCTGGGTCTCCACCCTGAGCCATAAAACCTGGGATAATTCTATGGAAAAGCAATCCATCGTAATACCCTTCTGAAGCAAGTTTTACAAAATTATCTCTATGCTTAGGAGTAGAATTATAGAGCTTAAACTTCATCGTCCCGACACTTGTTTCTACCTGTACATATTTAAATCCATCACCACCACATGAGGTGAAAACCAATAGGCAACATATTGCCATTACATTTTTAAATAACTTCATTGACCCTGTGTTTATCAAAGTATTCAATAATTTTTTTTCTTAGTAAATCTTCCTGTTCTTCTATTGCCTGAGCAGGTATTTTTTTAGAAATATCCCAGTGCGGCCAGCCGTCCTGATCTCTTCCCTTAAAGGTATAATATCCCTCTTTCTCAAGTAGACTACAAACCGCCACATGCATGAGATCTTGCTTTTCCTCTTTAGAAAATTCTTCTTGGATACGACCATATTCTTGTAGACCGACTAAGAAAAGTATTCCTTTTAAATCTGGTAAATCATTAGTCCCTAGAGCATCCTTTACATAATGCCTAGTCCGCAACCAATCAAAATCTTTTTCCCATGCTTCCATTTCCTCAAATAGAGTCCAAATATACTTACTCTTGCCTTAAATATGGGGATAGTAGAGCTGCAGGATGATTAATGATGTAGCCTTGTGACGTAGTGTTATTTACAGCTTCTGTTGCTTTCAGCATCGCAGATTATCAGGATTTATGGATTACTTCGATTTAAGTACATACAGGAATTAAAAATCCGTGAAATCTAAGAATCCGTTTTATCTGTGTTTCTCCAATAATTAACTTTCCAGGTATAATTTATATATACTTGTATATCATTAAAATTGTAGTTCCAGAGATTAATGAGAATCATTGCAAGTTTTATATTTTTTATTTCTGCACTCTTGAGTTTTGCTCAGGAATATAAATCTGTGATTGTTCCTTTTGAGTCCAATCCGCTTATTGTAAATTTCAATCATATTGGAAATGATTTTTTAATAAGTTCAAGGAATTTCATCAATGGTGAGGCTGCAAGTTCATTTTTAGTAATAGATGAAGATTTGGCATTAAAAAATACTAGCCATTATATAGGAGTATCTCTAACAAGACAATCTCCGTTTGTAAATTATCAAGACTCCACAATTGTAGGATTAGGGGATAATTCTCTGGGTGTTGGAAAACATGCCTTTATTAAGCTCGATAGAGAATTCCATGAACTAAACAAAATAACTTATGATTCTGGTAGTTCAAATGGTGGTGTAACCTCAAGTTTATATCACAATGGTTTTTTATACTCGGTAATTTCAGACATTTTTCAAGGAAATAATAATCGAGATCTTAAAATACTCAAAGTCGATAGCTGCGGTAATTTTATATTTTTAAAAAGCATGGATGTGGGATATGGATTTGATCATAATTATGATATAGCCATGACTGCTGATGGCAATCTTACAATGGCTAGAGAAATTTTTGATGAAAGTAATAGACTTGCTCATATTTCACTGATTAGTCCAGAAGGAGAAATTTTATGGGAGTCTTTAAATGAGGAACCTAAGTTTCAACAGGGTGGAATATGGGTTATAGAATTGTCCAATGGTAATCTAATCACTGGGATGTCATTAGATAAACCTAATGACCCTTTTATTCTCAGTAATGGATTAAGCCCATCACCCCCTGAGATAAAGTGGTATTCATCTGAAGGAGAAGAATTAAATGAGCTATTAATTCATACTCCTAGGATTGAAAAGAATAATATCAACAAGCTTGTAAAAGGAAAGGGGGACTATTTTTTTGGGCTAGGAGACAAGAATCCGGCCGCAGATGATCCTGATGGAACCTATGGTTGGATTTTTAAAATGGACAATGAGGGCAATATGATCTGGAATAGAAAATACCACCATCCTGATTATCATGAATTCAGTTTTTCTCATAATATAAGGGGGATGATAGAACTAGAAAACGGAGATATAATAACAGCTGGAATAGCCACAGAACCAGGTGTAGAAGGAGAGATATGGGTAATGAGATTAAATTCAGATGGCTGTCTCGGAGACGATTGTGGAACACCTATAACTTCATCCACATCGGAGATAAACAATAATATCCTAGTTCTTAACAGTTATCCTAATCCGACATCAGGACTCACTACAATAGAATTACCAAAAGATCAGCAAGAAGGAGTCATTACACTTCTAGATGCTAATGGAAATCATATTTTAAGAAAAAATCTAGATAAGGCTCTATTAATTTATCAGCTAGATTTTAGTCCTTATCCTTCTGGTAATTATTACTTAGAATATGTTCCTAGAGATGGGAAGGAGCAGTTTGTATATCGTTCTTTGGTGATTAAGAATTGAAGGAGTAGTTACACTACTTTCAACTCAAAGCTCAATCCCAATTCTCGAGCAATTTGAATAAAATTAGAAATTCTGAGGTCTTCTCCGTTTTCTACTCTAGAAATATAGGGAGTCACCATTTTCAACTATATCTTCTTTATAGTCGAAATTATTTTCCAATATCGTATTTTAGTGTATATAATTTTCCAATAAAGGCATTATAATCTAAATAATTTGCCCTAGAGTTGGAAAAATAGCGTTTTAATGGAAAAAAATATACCTATACATTTACAAGAGATTGTTTTCGGATCTTCTAATTCCTCAGTTTCAAAAAAAATATCCAAACTAGAGAAAGAAGGAAAACTTAAAAAAATTGCTCCCAAACTTTATACAGGCAATCTAGAAGATGATCCGGAAAAAATAATTAGAAGAAATCTATTCACGATTCTAGGTAAGTTATATCCTGAGGCCATATTGAGCCATAGGTCAGCATTAGAATTTAAACCTACTGCAACTAACCAAATATTCTTAACATACTCCTATACTGGAAAACGAAAGTTACCTGGAATTACACTAAGATTTTTGGAAGGAAAAGGAGCGATAAACGGTGATAACATACTGGCTGGTCAGTTGTATGCCTCACAAAGAGCACGAGCATTTTTAGAAAACTTTCAAACATCGAGAAAAAAATCAGGACCAGATTCTAAGACGCTATCTGTTTCAGAATTAGAAATGAGATTGGAACAAATAGTTTCAATTAATGGAGAAGAAGAATTAAATAAACTAAGAGATAAAGCTCGAGAGATTTCTGAAGAATTAGAATTAGAAAAAGAGTTTAAAAAACTAGACAAGGTGATAAGTGCCTTACTGACCACTCATACTTCTAAAATTTTATCCTCTCCTATAGCACTTGCCAGAGCCTTTGGAATTCCATACGATCATAAGCGATATGAACTATTTGAAAAACTATTTAGAGACCTGAAACAATATGAGTTTAAAAAATACGAAGAGAGAAATTCTGAAGTTCAAGCTTTTAGAAACTTCGCTTTCTTTGAGGGTTATTTTTCAAATTATATAGAAGGTACAGTATTTGAAATCGAAGAAGCAAAAGAAATCATAGAGACTCAGTCTCCAGCACCTACTAGAAATCAGGATTCTCATGATATTCTAGGTACTCATAGGATAGTTTCTAATCTAACAGAAATGAAAACCGTCCCAGCCTCTCCAGATGAGCTGTTACATATTTTGAAATATAGACATAAAATTCTTCTATCAGCAAGAGAGGATAAAAGGCCAGGAGAATTCAAAAACAAAAATAATTTTGCTGGTCAAACCGCCTTCGTAGATTATAACTTAGTCAATGGAACTTTGATAAAAGGGTTTGAACTATATTCTGCTCTTGACTCTCCATTTGCTAAAGCTGCATATATGATGTTTATGATAAGCGAAATACATCCATTTCTAGACGGTAATGGAAGAGTAGCCAGAATTATGATGAATGCAGAACTGGTAAATGCAAATCAATCAAAAATTATTATTCCTACAGTCTTTAGAGAAGACTACATCTTAGCTCTACGTAAATTATCCAGAAAATCAGAATCTGAAGCTTACATTAAAATGTTATCAAGAGCCCATAGATTTAGCTCCACAATCCATGGCTCTACCTTAAATGAAATTCAGTCAAAGCTGGAAGACTCAAATGCCTTTCTATTATCTAATGAGGGAATATTAAAAATAATTTCTAATTAAAAATCTGTGAAATCCCAAAATCAGTATAAATCTGCGTTTCTCACTCCTAACCTTCACTAATCAATTCTTAAATAAGGAGAAACCTTTGCAGCTCGATAAGCAGGTAATAAAGAACCAATATAGCCGATAATAGCTACCGTAACAATTACCACAAAGAAGTCTGTCAGTCTCAACTTAATAGGATAGGCATCTATGATAAAACCATCCGGAACTGGGACTAGTCCTACATATTTCTGTAGTAAGTAAAGTGTAATGGCTAGTATGATTCCGATCACTAGACCTAAACCGCTTATAAGCATACCTTCCCATAGAAAGATGTTGCGAATGTCTTTACTTAGGAAGCCTAGAGATTTTAGAATCGTTATGTCCTTAGTCTTATCAAGAACGATCATCCATAAGGCTCCGACTAGATTAAAGGCAACGATGAGTAGTGTCAGAGAGACAATTAAAAAACTGATCCACTTTTCGATATTCATCAATTTTAAGAAGGCCTCGTCCTGTTGGTATCTGTTTTTTATATCGAAGTTGGTTCCTAGGGATTTTGTAAGAGCAGCTCTGATGTCGTCTTCGTCTGCTCCGGGAGATAGTTTTAGCTCTAGAGAGGAAGCTTCAGTTTGTTTCTTGCCGAGTAGTTTTGCTGCAAACTCATAGGAGCTGAGTAGGTACTGATCTTCTTTCTCACTCTGAACAGAAAAGATACCTGAGGGATAGACGAGCATGGTTGTGTAATCTTTCTTTACTAGGCCTTTTTTCTTTTTGTTGGGCATATGGACTTTGACAGGAGTCAATGCATCTCCCTGATTTATCGCTAGCTGATTATGTAGTCTCGCTCCGACTAGACCATACCTTACTCCATTTTTATTAAAAACATATCTACCAGAGTAAATTGCAGAATCTATACTGGTTACATTTCTAAAGGCCTCATCGACACCCTTTACCGCTCCTATAACCTGAGCACCCTTGTATTCAAAAAAGGCAATCTCTTCTAATGTCTTAGAAACCGTATTTATTCCTTCTATCTCTTCTAGCTTTATGATATCCTCAGGAGTGATGTTAAAATATTTTCCTTCGATAGGAGTAACTTTTAGGTCTGCATTGAAATCATTGAGCAAGCCTGCGATGAGACTCTCGAAACCATTAAAAACAGAAAGGATTAAAATCAGTGCTGCCGATCCGATGGCTATACCGAGTACTGCTATCCCAGTAATCAGATTTATGGCATTAGAAGTTTTCTTGCCGAATAGATATCGCTTTGCTATTTTAAATGGAAGCATATTATTTATCCTTACTTATCTATGCGGACATCATATCCGAGGGCTTTATAAAAAACTGACTGGATACGTGGTCGATAATTCTTACGACCGAAGACTCGATTTTTCATCGTCGGATAGGTACGGTTAGAGAGGAAGATATAAATCAGGTTTTCTTCTGGATCTGCAAATACTGAGGTACCTGTAAATCCTAGATGCCCAAAGGTTCCGTCATTTGCGGCTTCCGACATATTGGGTTTTTCGTCTGGGTCCAGCTGCTTCATGTCGAAACCGATTCCTCTTCTCTGCGATCGATAATGTCTGGTGGTGTATTTTTTTACGGTATTGGGATCTATGTATTGTGTGCCTAGATAACTGCCTCCATTTAGAAGCATCTGCATGAGGACTCCGATTTCTCGGGCATTAGAAAACAGACCTGCATGACCTGCTACTCCACCGAGCATGGCTGCTCCCATATCATGCACATACCCATGGACAACCTTATTTCTAAAATAATTATCCTTTTCGGAAGGTGTGATTTCCTTTTTCTCAAAACTAGTCAAGGGATTAAAAAGTGTCCGCTCCAGACCTATGGGTTTATAAAAGCTTCTCGTCGCATACTGGTCTAGGTTTTGACCTGTGAGTCGATGCACTATCTGATGTACTAGATAGAATCCTAGATCACTATATTTATAATCTCTGTCTTCTTTAAGGCTGGTGCCATAGATGCGACTGTATATAGAGTCGATATAATCGGTACGCATATAGAGATCATCTGCAATCAGTATGCTGAAGGAATCTGTCCGAGCTGTCCGATAATAGGCCTCGTCAGGTTTCCACGTCTTGGGTCGTTTCTTATTTTTCCGTTTCTTCTTGTAGTAGGAGCTCGGTGTAATGGTAGACTCATAAAAAGGTACCCAGCCTCTAAGCCCTGCATGATGAGCAAGTATATCTTCTAGTATGATGTCTTTTTTATTACTGGTATCTAGAACTGGCAAGTACTTTACTAGTGGCTCGTTAAGTTTTAGGAGACCAGCGTCTTCTAGTTTCATCACACTTAGGGTCGAGGCCATGATCTTGGTTACTGATGCGAGGTCATATATGTCTGTGGGTTTTACTTTTCTTTTTTTATCGTAGGTGTGATAGCCATAGGATTTATCGTATACGATAAGTCCATCTTTTACGCAGAATATCTGACAACCTGGAGCGGCTTTATTGGCAATCATTTCTTTTACAATCTCATCGATGTATTCTAAACTATCAGAAGACATACCTACTCTCTCTGGTGATCCATATCCCAGTCTACCGATGGCGGAAATAAATTCTCCCATCCCTGAAGTAATCTTATCACTTGCAGATACTGGAAGTTTTCCTTTTATATCCAGCACTCCGAATAGTGCCTGTGCAGCCTTATCCTGATTTATCGGATCCTCGCTATAGGCCATCAAAATCGTAGGTAGATTTTCAAAATACTTCAGAGAATACGGACTTCCGAAGACAGTCAGGACCACATCAGTTTTTCTTGCTAACGTTTGTATGAGAGCCACCTCTTCTTTGGTAATTCCAAAATTCTTAGACTCATACTTACTCATATCATGCGTACTCACAAAGACCACATCTTTACCTCCGAGCTTACGCAACAGCTCATCTATCTTATCGTCACTGATGTCCTTAGAAGCGGTATGATGCTCTATATCGGCAAAAGATTCTAACCTCTTTTGAAACTCAGTTTCCTTAGATACTCCGATTGCTAGACTTGCATATTTTTTATTCTTGGTCTGAGAAACGGGAACGACTGATACTTGATTTTTGACCATAGTCAGAGCACTCTCTATCAGCTTCTCCTTAAGTACCTGAGAGCCTGCATCGTTTATATCTGCGTCGATTCCTTTTATATTTTCTATAGTCGGTCTTTGGCTTAAGCCCAATAGATACTTAAAGGTCAATATTTTCTTTACGCTTCGGTCGACCTTTTTCCACGTTATTTTTCCTTCCTCTATATATTCCTTTATGGTTTCTATCGCCTTAGGAATGTCCTCAGATAAGAGCAGCACATCATTTCCTGCATAAAGAGCTTCTGCCTCCGACTGACCTGGCTCGAAGTGCTTAGTTACTCCTTTCATATCTAGAGCATCAGTCATAATCAGCCCCTTGTACTTGTACTCGTTTTTTAGAATTCCCGTTACCGCATTGAGCGATAAGGTAGTTGGACGATTTTTGCGATCATCGATGGCAGGCATATGTACGTGAGCGACCATCATGCTTCCGATGTCCTTAGATAGAGATCTAAAAGGCATAAGTTCTATGTCCTTTATACGATTTATATCATGAGTAATAACTGGTAGGTCTAAGTGAGAATCTACATCTGTATCTCCATGACCTGGAAAATGCTTGGCACAGGAGAGTACTCCTCCATCCTCTAGTCCCATCATGTATGCTCTGCCTTTAGAAGCCACATTATACTTATCCTCTCCGAAGGATCGGTCGTTTATAACTGGATTAGAAGGATTATTATTTACATCTACAACAGGAGCAAAATTTACGGTTACCCCTACACGTTTGCAATGTTCTGCTACTTTTTTACCCATCTCATAAATCAGCTGCTCATCTTGGATGGCCCCGAGCTGTAGCTGCATCGGAAAACTTACCGCATCTTTTTTAAATCTCATCCCTAATCCCCATTCTGCATCTATAGCTACTAGTAATGGGATGTCACTTATCTTCTGATACTCATTTATAATACGAGCCTGCTCTGTAGGTGTACCCTGGAAAAAACAAAGCCCTCCAATTTTATTTTCTCTAATCAGCCTTTTAATGGAAGCAGTATGTTTTTTATCTTTTTGGCTAAAGGCTCTAGGCATAAACAGCTGTCCGAGTTTCTCATCCTCAGACATCGTTGCCATTTTGGCGGAAGCCCAAGCCTCTGCGACTTTTAGAGAATCTGTCTTACTCAGAAACTGAGCCTGCAGACTCATCAGAGCACTCAGAATAAAAAATAAGGTAAAACGTACTTTCATATTATTGATTAAACGCATTGGGGTCGATCTGTAATGCCTTTGCTCTAGCTGATTGTGCATTTACTTCATCTCCCAGTCTAGAATAAACGATCGATAAATTTATCCAGTTAGAAGCGACCTCAGGTGCCAGCTCTGTAGTTCTCTTAAAAAATGGAAGTGCCTTAGCATGATCTCCACTCCTTCCATAAGCTACAGCAAGTAGCCTCAAGGTTTCTTTATCATCAGGATTTAACTGATAGGACTGGTTTAGGTATTTGAGTGAGCTAGTGAGGTCATTATTCTGTTCTCCAAAAAAGCGGCCATAATCTCTAGTGGCTACTGCCAAGTTATTTATGCCTTCTGTATTTCCTGGAGCCAGTTGTAGCACCCGCTCATAATTACGTATAGCCTGAAGGTAGTCAGATTTATAAAAATAGGCATTACCTAGAAGCAGATAAGCGTTGCGATAAGTCGGATGCAACTGAGTAGCCTTATTTAAATGACCGATGGCCTTATCTACTAAGGGTGCTTTGGCGGCTGGATCTGTTAGGCCTTCGCTTTTTGTAAGGAGAGATCCTCCTGCTGCATTTTGAACCTTGGCAGAGTTTAGTGAGGTTTCTACGTCTGTCTGAAAAAGCGTAAAATCATCTTTCCATACCATATTACGAGCTATCGTTTTTGCACTAAACAGAGAAACTATTAAAAAAGAAAGAACTGCAAATGGCACCATCCCGAAACGCTTATGCACATATTTTATCAGCATGATGGCAAGCAATAAAGCAAAGCCTACGGATGGCATAAACAGAAAACGCTCAGACATATGCGTACCTATCGGGAAGACCACATTAGAAACGATTGACAGCGTCATTAAAAAATAGAAGATTGAAAAACTAGGAATCGATTTTTTTCCAAATCTATAAATCGCAAAAAAGATAATTACAGCATACGCCAAAATCGATAACCATACCTGCCAGTCTCCAAAACTCATAATCGGAATATGATAAGGATAGTAATCATGGGTCAGATGCAAAGGAAAAACCAATAGCATCAGGTACTTACCCAACGTATATATTATAGTAGCTGCCTTCTCTGCAAAACTGAAATCTACATAACTACCATTTACTAGTTTTAGATAGGGATTGTTCATCAGTTCCTGAGGAGTACCTCCGAAGTCAAAACCCAAAACCGCTGTACGTATCGCCAAGAAGGCTAAGGTCGCAATAAGCATCGGAGCCATAGAAGTGACAATCGAACCTATCGATTTTTTTCTAAACAGATATAATGCAAGCGGCACTACTCCCAGAAAGGTAATCGCATTTTCCTTGGACATAAGTGCCAGAAAAAACGCAACAAATATGGCAACTGAATTGAGTATTCCTTTGAGTGGCTTCTTAAAGATTAAATAGGTAGCTATTATGCTTCCGAGGAGAGACATAATCTCATCTCTTCCTTTGATATTTGCCACTACCTCTGTATGGACGGGATGTGCTACAAATATCAGTGCTGCTAGAAAGGCCAGCATTACACTGGTTTTTGTCTTTTGTGGATGGACCAGAATGACCTTAAGCGTAAGATATATCAATACTCCTAGCAAGGCATACCAGAGCAGATTAAATAAGTGTCCAATCATCGGATTCTTCCCAAATATCTCCCAGCCAACTGCAAACATCACAGGTGTAAAGGGTCGATATCTACCTCCAGAAACCAGCTTGGCCTTTCCCTCTGTCTTAAAAAATCCAAAGAAGGTATCTTTCTGAAGTAGTCCAGGTATTCCTGCTACTCCCTCAGTTGTATACATATTGTCATAGATGACGATGGCATCGTCTTGGGTGTAGTTATGTCCTAGTGTATTCGCATATAAGATACCTGCAAATAGGAAAAGAATGATGCAATGTAAACGAGTGTTGCCCCAAAATCCAAGGTCTACAATAGGTGCTGCTTTAGGGGCAACTTTGGGTGCTTTAGTCTTCGCTTTATTCCTTTTCTTGTTCTTCTTGCTGGACATAGTGTAAAGCTAAAATTATGTGTGGAGAACGTGAAGTATAGCTATTGTTTTCTTTTGTGCTCCGTAGCGTACATGTGGGATCTTGATTTTTTGGATTTAAGGATTTCATGATTACTTGTAGTGCTTTCAGCATCGCTGATTAGGTGGATTTATGGATTGTACTGATTTTTTAAAAAAATCCGTGGAATCTTATAATCCGTTTACATCCGTGTTTCTCATCTGATTTGATAGTACATAGTGATAAAAAAAGCGGTCATGTAGTTCTACACGACCGCTGCAATTATCTTAATATATTATCTGAACTATTATTCAACTTCTTTATTTATAACTTCTTCAGAGATCTTCTTTAGAGGCATCTTATCGATCATCTTTTTTAAAGCTTCTATGTCTATGCTCTTTGTGATTTGTATTTCTTTAGTCACGTTGCCTTGAGCTTTAGACTTTTTAAGGGTCTTATATTTTGCTTTCGATTTTTTGAGTTTTGCTTTTAGCTTTTTAAGCTCTGACTTGTATTCCTTTTTTACCTTAGAAATCATGTCCTTGTCTATAGGTTTAGACTTAGCAATAGATTTACTAGTGGTTTCTGGGGTAGCCTTAGGAGTAGGTACAGGAGTGGCTTTTTTTGCTTTTGCCGCAAGGCTTAGGGTTTTATTTTCTAGTTCTAGCTTGGCGATGAGTTCTTTAGCAGCTTTAAGTTCTTTGTTAGATTTACCAGCATCATTGCCAAAATTGCTTTGCATCTGTAATTTGTTGAACTTCTCTCTCCACAGATTTACCTTTTCTTCCATTTCTCTGGATTCTCTTCCCAGAGTGGCTAGAGATAGGTCTGCTTTTTCTTTTACTTCTACGACCTGCTTTTTAAGATTTTGAATCTCTAGGTCCTTACCAGTATCTGGCATAGCAGCCGATGCTCCATCTTTTTTACCCCATAGCCATCCGAGGATTCCTGCGAGTACTGATGCTCCGAGCACCCATAATAAAGGAAGTAAAAAACAAACATTCATGGTATATATATTATAGTGTTTCTAATTTATTGTACAGAAATTTCTACCCTTCTGTTTTGGGATCTGCCTTCTGCAGTTTTATTATTTGCAATCGGTCGCTTAGAACCGTATCCTTTTATGGTTAATCTCTGTGGAGCCATACCATTAGAGATTAGAATATTACGGACCTTCAGAGCTCTATCTTTTGACAGCTTTATGTTGGAATCTCTTTTACCAGTATTGTCTGTATGACCTCCTATATCTACTTTGATTCCTGGATCTAAGTCCATGTACGATACTAAATCTGCAAATGCTTCTCTCTGATCAGTAGATAGTATCAAATCATCTGACTTAGATTTAAAGTATAAAGTAATCGGTTCATGCTCGAAGAGGACTTTATAGTCTTCTAGCGATCCTTCTCTTTTTATCTCATCTAAGTATTTAAATTCTAGTGAGGTGTATTTTTCTATGGACTTATCGTCTACTTTTTTACTATTTATAACTATACGATCACCAGGTATTCCTTCTTGGGTAAAGAGCATTTTAATATTATTGGCTCTAGCCAATCCTAAATCAGGAAAGATGCTTGTGTTCTTCTCGTGGCTTCCGTAGAGTGCAGTGATTTCTATATTTTCTTTTGGATTCTTTTTTAATCTCTTCAGGTAACCATCGATTCGACTGCTGAGCTCCTTAGACAGATTAGAAAACTGAAAGTCAGAATCCTTAAACGAACTCATCCCAGCGTCTATAGAGCCGATTCCATCATTTTCTAGAGACAGAGGATCTTTAATATCATCAGCAACAGGACTACCAGGAGTTCCGCAGAAAGTATGATACAAGAAACCGCCAGCGAGAGACCAGAGCAACCAGGCTATGATTAATGGCGTAGTTTTCAAATTATTCATGTCCTTATATTTTTTGGCTTAAAGCCAAATAAACCGCTTATCAGTAAAGCGTATTTTTCTTACTACTATTAAAGTGGTACTGTGAATTATTTAAATTCTGCTTCTCATGACCCTGCGATGTATAAACCTGCTCAGAGGCAGAAATATTATCACTTTGCTTATTAAGAAGCATAAAAGTTCCAGCTGCTAACCATAGAGTAAGGCATATGGAGACAGCCAGTATTTTAAATTTTGACGATTGCACGATAAAAAGTATAGGTGTTTCATTTATTATGACAAATATTTGACCAATCCTACCTATGTCGTCTGCTTATTAAATTAGATTATTTTCAAATGGGCCGTTTTTGAGACATTTTAGGGCTGATTTTACCCTAGAACGGCTCAGATTAAAATTTACTTATATATAAGCTCTACCCTAAGTGCTTAGTCTCTATTCAGGACATTCAGTTTATTTATTAGCCTCACACAATAAATAAACTATAGTCTTAGTTTTATAACTAAATATTTAGTTGTATGTTTGGAAAGCACATAGAGGCATATCATGAAGAAGAAATAAGCTTCTATTTTGAATGCATGGGCCAAACACGGCAAGTCAAACTCAAAAAAAATAAAAACGTATTAAAATGATGAATCAAACAAAAAAAAGAAAGCAATTATTTTCCTCTCTGACAGTAGGATTGATGTTTATCCTAGGAAGTGTATTTATGCACTCTTGTTCTACAGAGAGTAGTGATGTAAGTTCTGTAGCCAGTGATAATAGGACAGAATCAGTAGACCCTACTTCTGGAAACACTTATGAGTATGTGTCAGTAGATACCTTTATAACCTTTGATGCAGAAACCTATGAGGAAACAATTCAGATAGCAGAGACAAAAGCTACAGTCTATAAGTCTCCAGACCAGCAGCCGCTCTTTCCTGGCTGTGATGACCTAAGTGGAGAAGAACAAAAAAATTGTAGCACCCAAAATCTTCTGGCCTTTGTCTATCCAAATATTAGGTATCCTAAGAAGGCAAGAGTAGAAGGTAGAGAAGGACTAATGGTCGTTAAGTTTATCGTTGGTACTAATGGTAAAGTATTTGGAACAGAATTTAAACGTACAATAGGAGAAGATTTTGAAGATGCGATTTGGGATCTGATAAACAAAATGAATCAAGAAATCACCTGGACTGCTGGAACTCACAATGGAAATAATGTAGACGTAGAATATATCCTTCCGGTAAAATTCAAATTTGAAAATCCAGGAAATTCTATACACATCGATAAGTAAGAATTAAGCATCAATCTGTAGTAACTACCATTTTCTACCGCGATATAAAAGCTTAGGCATTATAAAAATAATGTCTAGGCTTTTTTGCTTTAAAGTGATTACTGCCTTTTGTCCTATTACATCATAACTAAAGGCTCATTCTATTTAGCTATAAGCTCTAAACCGTTTATCTTTATTATCATAACTAATTCGTAATTAACATATGGGATTTTGGAGTAGACTTTTAGGAGTAGAAAAGAAAAAAAACTCAGAGCTTTTTAACGATCAAGAACTGGCTGACGCAGGAGTATGTCCTAACTGCTGGGGAAAACAAGAGTGGGATGGAAAATATAAAGAGATGCTTGAAGATCAGACTAAGTCCAATATAGAAAACAACAAGCAGGGTAAAAAAGCATTTATCCAGCAGTTTGTAGAAACTAATATTACAGGCATCAAACTAAAAAAAGATGGCGATCATCAGGTATGTCCTAAGTGCAAGGCTGGTTTTAAAACAGTATCGTCTAAAGCCACTTAAAATAAGATTCATCAATTATAGAATACCATGAAAAAAATCATCTTCCTACTTCTTGTATTTGCCCATAGCTATACAAACCTAAATGCTCAAGACATGAACAACCAAAAGTTATATGGAATAATATATACCCTATCAGATCAGGTAGAAGGTCAAGATGGCAACTGGAGATTTCTAGTAGACTCTACCCTATTTATCTGTCTTACAGATGAGCTCCATAATCGTATGAGAATAATCTCACCGATAGTAGAAATCGAAGAAATATCCTCTGAGGAAATGCAACGATGTATGGAGGCAAATTTCCATACCGCTCTCGACGTAAAATATGCCATCTCGGATAACATACTCTGGTCAGCATATATACATCCGTTAAAAGAACTCACGAAAGAGCAAGTCATCAGCGGTATCTCGCAGGTCTACTCTGCTGTAAAAACCTATGGACGGGAATATAGTAGTGGAGCCCTGAGCTTCCCTACAGAGAATGAACGAAATGCAAAACAGAATTAGCAACTATTTATGTTTTATACGGTTTATAACTAAAATCTCAATAGAGAATAGAACAGCTCCAAAGAATTGCCCAATATGAATATCCGCATCGCATTTATTTTCTTAATCCTCTTATCAAGCAGTTCTATAGCTATCGCACAGGAAATAGATGAGGATAAGCACTGGTGTAAACTAAACTGTGACCCAGATATACATCGAAAAAATGCAATGCAGATATATCAAAAAATACACCTAGCCTCTACAAAAAAAGAACTAGAGAATTTTAAAGGTGCTCATTTTCCCTTACGTTTTGTCTATGTGGCAGAAGAATTTATAAAGGATAGAGCTAAGAAAGAAGCCGAACTAGAAAAAGTAGTCGAGAATCTAAACATCTCTTTTAAGAGTACCAAGTTTACATTTTCATTTGCAGAAATGGAAGAGTTAAAAACAGATTTAAAAATAGAAGACCTCTCTGGAAATCAAGACAATAGTTACGGACTCTTCTCAGATAAGTACGATAAAAAGGATATGATAACTGTCTATATCCTAGATCACAAAAACGAATTCTGTACCGTTACTGAGAATAGCATCAGTTGTTCTAGAACTGGAGGATTTTCTTACATCCTATCTGATCGGGCAAACAATGTGGTAATGAGTCAGTTTGACCTAAGTGATTCTAAAATTATCGCTCATGAGTTTGGACACTTCTTCGGACTATTTCACACTTTTGAAACGGCCTTATTTGGAGATGATATGACTGCTCCGGATTTTTGTACTAAGTCAGGAGACCTCATCTGTGATACACCTGTAGATCCAGGAACTGTCTTTGAGGTA
Organism: uncultured Saprospiraceae bacterium; assembly: GCA_964509175.1. Classification (GTDB taxonomy): domain Bacteria; phylum Bacteroidota; class Bacteroidia; order Chitinophagales; family Saprospiraceae; genus JAHDHU01. The sequence goes on along the minus strand of CAZDWO010000012.1, from coordinate 27,863 downwards.
TATGTAAATTATACTACCTGCGAGATGATTGGAAATAAGGACTTTCTTGGTAACGAGTTCAAACCTATCATACAGAACTTTATGTCTTATTATAAACCCTGTTATCTAAAAGAAAACCTGTTTACAGAGCAGCAGTCGATGGTTATGCAACTGGCTAGTCAGATTCCGTTTAGACAGGTTCTGAGCCGACCATTAGAAGATAAATAACTTCATCAGCTCGTATTTAGACTTATAATAGTCAGATATAATAAGCCCTTCTTTTCTAATCATTTCTAGGTGATTTCTTTAATTTCGTCGGCAGAAGGAAATGAGTAAATCCACAGATCAAGAATACATAGAAGTCATAGGTGCACAAGAGAATAATCTCAAGGACATCTCAGTAAAAATTCCTCGCAATAAGCTAGTCGTTATTACTGGTATAAGTGGAAGTGGTAAGTCATCCCTTGCCTTCGATACCATCTATGCAGAGGGTCAGCGTCGATATATAGAAACCTTCTCAGCCTATGCTCGACAGTTTCTCGGTAAGATGGAACGACCAGAGGTAGAAAAGATAGATGGCCTCAGTCCAGTAATCTCTATCGAACAAAAAACCACTGCCTGGAACCCTAGATCTACAGTAGGTACTACTACGGAGATTTATGATTTTCTCAGACTGCTCTATGCTCGTATCGGAGATGCTTACTCTCATGTGACTGGCAAAAAAATGACCCAATACACCGAGGCACAGATACAGCAAAACATTCTCAAAAAATTTACAGGAAAGAAAATAGCTATACTCTCTCCAGTCGTAAGGTCACGTAAGGGTCACTACAGAGAACTGTTCGATCAGATAAGAAAAAAGGGCTACACTAAGGCCCGAGTAGATGGTGAAATAGTAGATCTAAAACCAGGTTACCAGCTAGACAGATATAAGGTGCATGATATAGAAATCGTCATCGATCGCATCAGTCTGACCAAAGAAAAGAAAGATCGTCTTATAGAATCTCTAGGCAGTGCCTTACGACAGAGCAACGACTTTATATACGTGATGGACATCGATAGTGGAGAAGCGTTTCCATATAGTAAGCGACTCATGTGTCCAGATTCTGGAATCTCTTATGAGGAACCCTCACCTAATTCTTTCTCTTTTAATTCTCCGTACGGAAGCTGTCCTTCATGTAAGGGACTCGGCCTGTACAATCAGGTCGTGATGGATAAGGTGATTCCTGATGATAAGAAGAGTATAAATAAAATAGGGATTGTGCCCTTCGGAGAGGTACGAGAGAATATGACTTTTAAACAGTTGAGAGCCATTTCTAAGAGGTATAAATTTTCCTTTTCTACTCCTGTAAAAGACATCCCTAAAAAAGCTCTCGAGCTAATTCTCTACGGAGGAGATGACAGTTTTGACAAAAGTCCAGCCTATGGACAGCATGATCTAGTCTATAATCTCGCTAGCGAGGGACTGCTCAGAATGATCGAGCGATGGTATAGAGAATCTACTTCCGAACGTATCCGTAAATGGGCAGAAGAGTTTATGACCATAAAGGTATGTCCAGACTGTGAGGGTTATCGCCTAAAAAAAGAATCCCTCCACTTCAAGCTCGGAGAAAAACACATCGGAGAGCTGGCTCATATGGATCTAAACGAGCTTTATGATTGGATGAAAATCCTGCCTAAAAAATTAGATAAAAAACAGAAAAGCGTCGCTCATGAGGTGATTAAAGAAATCCAGTTGAGACTTGGATTTTTATTAGAAGTCGGCTTAGATTATCTGTCTATAAATCGTCCTACTCGTACTCTTTCTGGAGGAGAATCTCAGCGTACACGTCTTGCCACTCAGATCGGTTCTCAGCTGACAGGGATTACCTATATCATGGATGAGCCATCTATAGGTTTACATCAGCGAGACAATCAGAGACTCATTACAGCTCTTAAAAATCTAACGACTATCGGCAACTCAGTCCTCGTTGTGGAACATGATAAGGACATTATGCTGGCCTCAGATTATATCATTGATCTAGGACCAGGAGCTGGTTATCATGGCGGTGAGATTGTAAGTGAGGGTGACCCCAAAACTTTTAAAAAGAATGGCAGCCTTACGGCAAAATATCTAGCCAATAAAATACGCATAGAAGTACCCAAAGAACGTCGCAAAGGAAATGGCAAAAACATCCTCCTCAAAGGAGCCACTGGTAACAATCTCAATAAGGTAGATATAAAAATCCCACTCGGAAAACTTATCTGTGTAACCGGTGTATCAGGAAGTGGAAAATCATCACTGATAAATAATACACTTTATCCGATACTCCGTACACAATTCCATAAGGCCATCGATAGATCACTACCCTACAAATCCATAAAGGGTGTAGAGCACATCGATAAAGTCATAGAGATAGATCAGTCTGCCATCGGTCGTACACCACGATCTAATCCTGCTACCTATGTAGGTGTATTTTCTTACATCAGAAATATCTTTACTAATCTACCAGAGGCAAAAATCAGAGGATACAAGGCAGGACGTTTTTCCTTCAATGTAAAAGGAGGAAGATGTGAGGTCTGCCGTGGAGGAGGTAAGCGAGTAATCGAAATGAATTTCCTGCCAGATGTACTCGTCGACTGTGAAGAGTGCCTCGGTAAGAGATATAACCGAGAAACGCTAGAGATACTCTACAAAGGAAAGTCCATCTCTCAGATTCTGGAAATGACAGTGAGTGATGCTGCTGTATTCTTTGAACATATTCCATCTATCAATCGTAAGCTACAGACTTTGGCTAGCGTAGGACTAGGTTATATAACATTGGGTCAACCAGCAACTACCATATCTGGTGGAGAAGCACAACGAGTAAAACTCTCTTTAGAACTCTCTAAGAGAGACACTGGCAATACACTTTACATCCTAGATGAGCCGACTACAGGACTTCACTTTGAAGACATAAAACATCTTATCGCCGTTCTCGACAAACTGGTCGATAAAGGAAATAGTGTGATAGTCATAGAGCATAATATGGATGTTATCAAAGTAGCAGATCATATCATCGACCTTGGACCAGAAGGTGGAAAAGGAGGAGGGCAGATTCTCTTCAGCGGTACTCCAGAAGAACTTATAAAGATCAAAGGAAGTCATACTGCTAAGTATCTTAAGATGGAGATGTAAGTCCATGTTTTCTAGTCTAATAGCTGTGTTAAATCCCTCCAAAAAGAAGCTGAGCTATTTATCAAAACTTATAATTTTGCCGCAAATTTTAAAAAATGCATCCCAAGCATCTGCTCGTATTATTACTATTGTCTTTTTCATATTATCTAACTGCTCAGATAGACTCTGCATCTAGCAAATTAAATTTTGAACTGGACTTTAGATTTAGAGCTGAGCAAGATTGGGATTCGAGAAGATCCGATGGAAGTTTTAGAGAAGATCGATCAAGGCTACGATATAGATTAATAACCGGAGCTACATATAAAAACAAGGACTATGAAGTAGGAGTCCGACTGAGAACTGGAGACCCTAATAAGCAGCAAGACCCACAACTAACACTGGGAAAGGGACTTAAAGAATTCGGGACATTACCTATCGGTCTAGAAAAAGCGTACTTCCAGTATGGTAAAAACAATTACCGATTTTGGTTAGGTAAAAACACTTACCCCTTTGAAAAGAACAATGAATTATTTTGGAGTGACAATGTTTTTCCAGAAGGTGTTATGGTGGAGAAAACATTTTATACCCAATCAAAATTATTGAATAAAATAAAAGTAGCTGCTGGACATTTTATTCTTAATTCAAATGATCTATCATTTACTGATGATGGCTATTTTCAAGGATTACAAACCTCTGTATCTTCTAAAAATAATAGACTAACACTATTCCCCTCAATCTATCTTTTTAGAAATATACCCAACATTCCAGATGGCGAACATTCGTTTCTACTAAATTATTCAATCATTCACCTAGGGTCTAAACTTAGGCTTCCTATGACAAAAGAGCTATCTCTTGACTTTGATTTTTATCAAAACTTAGAAGATTACACCTTTAACGAGAATATAGATTCAACATTTAAGGATCAGAAAACTGGGTTTACAGTAGGTGTGAAATATGGTAAACTAGAAGTGCAAAAGGACTGGTTTATTAAATTAACTTATGCTAATCTAGATAGATATTCGGTTCTGGATTATATGGCTCAGAACGATTGGGCACGATGGGATTATTCATCTTTTAATTCGCCAGATGGAAGATTAAGTAATTTACAAGGTGTCGAACTAGTATTTGCGTATGCAATTACAGAAAAAATCAATTTTGTATCAAAATACTATATAGTCGAGCAGTTGGTTACAAATGATGTAGCTAGAGAAACTGGCCAAAGAATCAGATTTGATATAAACATCAAGATGTAGAAGTCTTTAGGATTAAGACTAGCTCTGTATTAATACCGCAAACTACAGATGGAATGATGGTTACTACAGCTGACGGGGTTATATCACCCCTTCGGGTTTTTTATGATTTATGAGATTTTAGTTGGTTACTGATAATTCACCCATTCTGGGTTCATATTCATTTAACTAGACATAGAATTATAAAAGCGGCTACTGAGAGTCAGTTACTTATTAAGAATAAACCTTGAAAACAACATGCTATAATACTGATATATGATATGATTAATCTCTTTAATTGTAGAGGAGGTAGTAGTCTTCAATTGATAAATCTAGATGTCAGAGTCTGACTAAAACTACTGGGGTATAAAAATAGAAAATCCCCGAATGAGATTCTGAGGATTTTCCTGAAACACCTTAAATAATTTGAGAACTGATGCAAATATACGTTCGCATCAAAGTTATTTCCAAAGGAAAGTCACATTAGTTCTAACTTAATAGTTCATATGTTTATCCTTAGACATAAGTTAAAAAAGTCGATGTATGACGTAGGGGTTTAGCCAGACCAGCCTTCTCGATCTAAGCTTCTAAACTGTATCGCCTCAGCCAGATGTTCTATTTTTATATCATTACTGGCAGATAAATCAGCCGCTGTACGAGCTACCTTAAGTATACGATCATAAGCCCGAGCGGATAATTGCAATTTATTCATCGCAGTTTTTAGCAGTGTGATCCCTGCGGGCTGCAGCTGACAAACCTCTCTTACCATATTACTGGGCATCTGGGCATTGCAGAAAATGTCTTTTTTATCCTTGAAGCGGTCGTCTTGAATCTTGCGAGCTATGATTACTCGCTCTCTGATGTCTGCACTGGTTTCACTACTTCTTTTAAATTCTGATAATTCATCCACAGAAACGGGTGTAACTTCTACATGCAAATCGATTCTATCTAACAGAGGTCCTGATATTTTATTTAGATATCGTTTTACGATTCCAGGACCACAGACACATTCTTTGTCTGGATGATTATAGAAACCACATGGACAGGGATTCATAGAGGCAATCAACATAAAGCTAGCTGGGTAATCGACGGTTACTTTGGCTCGGGAGATGGTCACTTTTCGCTCTTCCATGGGTTGTCTCAGCACCTCAAGAACCGCTCTTTTAAACTCTGGCAACTCATCCAGGAATAATACTCCGTTATGTGCCAGAGAGATTTCTCCAGGGTTGGGATTAGAACCGCCACCCACCAGAGCGACATCACTTATCGTATGATGTGGAGATCTAAACGGCCTAATGGCTATCAGTGAAGAGTCCGGACTCAGATGTCCAGCTACAGAATGTATCTTGGTCGTATCGAGTGCCTCGTATAAATTAAGCGGCGGTAAGATGGTAGGCAGTCTTCTAGCAAGCATTGTCTTCCCAGCTCCTGGAGGTCCGATAAGAATAACATTGTGTCCTCCCGCAGCACTTATCTCCAAAGCTCGCTTAATATTTTCCTGACCCTTTACATCTGCAAAATCTACTTGATAGTCATTTTGATTAAAATCAAAAAGGTCTCTCGTATCTACCTTTACTGGCTTCAAATCTATATCACCATCTAGAAAACCGATCGCCTCTCTTATATTCTGAATTCCATAGACTTCTAAGTCATTTACGATTGCAGCTTCTTTGGCGTTTTGTGCAGGTAAGAGGATGCCTTTATAGTTTTCCTTTCTCGCTTGGATGGCTATCGGAAGTGCTCCACGTATCGGACGCAGATCTCCGTCTAGTGCCAGCTCACCCATGAGTATATAGTCTCCGAGTTTCTCGGCACTTAGCTGTTTGGTTGCGGCAAGGATACCGATGGCAATGGGTAAATCATAGGCCGAGCCTTCCTTACGGATGTCAGCGGGAGCCATATTGATTACGAGTTTTAAGCGTAGATATTTATAGCCGATGTTTTTTATCGCAGCTTCTATTCGATGCTGAGCTTCTTTTACTGCACTATCTGGCAGACCGACCATAAAGACCATCTGCTTACCTGCTGCGACAGTACCGCCTGCATTTACCTCTATCGTTATCTTCTGCGACTCCACACCGGTTACGGCACTGGCATACGTTTTTACTAGCATAAATTGTTCTGCTTTGAGAAAAGTAAAATAGTCAATTTTAAATTTACCAAGGTTACATTAAACCGACTTTATAAATTTCAATTTAAATGCTTAATTTGTACATAAGGTGATTTTAAGAACGTCTTACTGATTCGAGCCTAAAATGTTTATAAGGGTTTTAAGTAGTATGTGACTTTGGTCAAAGTAGATCACTGATATTTTTATGATACGCCTAGAGACAAACTTGATAATTTATCTAATGGTGATTGCCATCAATCTATGTGCAGTCGCTAAGTTAAATGGTCAATGTAGTGATACTTCTCCATCCGGTGATTGTGACAACGATGGCATCATAAATGGGCTAGATTTTGATGCAGATAATGATGGAATCGTTGATTTTTTAGAATGCCAAGACTTTCTATCAGAATCATTTCAATCCAATAATGGAATCTCAGTTACCTTCGTTTTTCCACCTGCTACTACAGGACTTATAATAGACATTTACAGCCTAGACAATAGTTTTAATATAAATTTAAATGGAGATGATCTGGTTCTAGACCAACTTCAATTTCAGTTTACCGCATCAGCTCCTACTGATTCAGATATTGTCTTTGCCTCTGATGGAACAAGATATGGTCAAAGCGGAAACCCCAATGTATGGACTATTAATGGCGGACCTGATGATCCTATCATCCGATTAAAAATAAGTGGAGATGGTCAGATACTGATGTTAGGAAAAAGAAATACTAATTCCGCTCTTGAAGAAATAATCATAGATGCTGGAGATCCTGGTTTGAATAACTTAGTATGGAATACTGCCTCTTCCAATTCGATAACCATAAATCAAGAAGTAGTCGGACCGACCAATATTGACGGAGAAATTTTTGGGCTAGATTGCGAGAACGATTTTGATGGAGATGGAACACCTGACTATCTAGATTTTGACTCTGATGATGACGACTGTCCGGATGCATTAGAAGGAGATGCTGATCTAACTATGGACGATTTACTAAGTGATACATCGATAGACGATGGAGTGGATGATTGTGGAGTGCCACTTAGCTTGGCTCCGCAAGGACAAGGTGTAGGTACGAGTTTAGACTCAGATGTTGTAAATGATGTATGTGTAAGTGTAGATATTGAACCTATTAGTCCGACTTGTATAGGAAATGATGATGGCTCAGTTATTATTACTGTAAATAATGGTTCTGGCTCTTACGAGTATGTTCTAGAGCCTATAGGAATTACTCAAGCCTCCAATGTATTTGAAAATCTTCCTGCAGGTGATTATACCATCACCATTACGGACCTCGTAACTAATTACATGGCCAGTTTTGAATTTACTATAGAACAGGCATTGATAGAGTGTCTGTCTTGTGAGGTTCTATCAAATGATTACGATTGTCAAACGACCAGCGGTGGGTCCATTATGGTCTCACCCATAGGAGGCATTCCACAGTATTTCTATTCCTTAAATGGAGCAGCTCCTCAATTTCAAAATCTATTCGAAAATCTCGAAGAAGGAATTTATACCATAGAAGTATTTGATGGAAGCGGAATGACGACTACTTGCTTAGACACTTTAGATTTAATTCCATTGCCCATTACAGACCTTGATGCTGATATTTGTTTTGGAGACTCTATAGTAATTGGGAATTCCGTGTATTATGAATCTGGCATGTTTTCAGATACCTTATTGAGCTTTTTTGGATGTGACAGTATCATCGACCTTGATTTAAATGTTTTAGACTTAAACCAATTTGAGCAAAGCATCTCTTTATGCGAAGGAGAGATTTTTGAAGTAGGAGCAAATAGCTATACCATAGCAGGAATGTACGCAGATACTTTAATAGCCAACAATGGATGTGATAGTATAGTTATTACAGATTTAGCATTCAGAGATATTCCTGAATTCGAACAGGATATTTCCCTCTGTGCAGGAGATTCATTCGATATAGGTATAAATAGTTATACGCAAACAGGCATATATCAGGATACCTTACTAGGCAGCAATGGATGTGACAGTATAGTCATAACAGATTTAGAATTTATAGAAGCTATAAATTTTGAACAAGACATATCGCTATGTGAGGGCAATGCGTTTGAAGTCGGAAACAATAGCTATACAGAAACTGGGATATATCGAGACACCTTACAAGCCAACAATGGCTGTGATAGTATAGTCATAACAGATTTAGAATTTTTGGAATCTATAGATTTTGAACAAGACGTATCGCTATGTGAGGGCAATTCCTTAGAAGTCGGAAACAATAGTTATACAGAAACTGGATTTTATATAGATACACTTCTGAGTTTATTAGGATGCGATAGTATCGTTTTTACCGATTTAATTATTTGGGATAATGCGGAGCGGCAGCAAGAAGTATCTTTTTGTATGGGTGAGTTTGTTCAAGTAGGAAGTAATATTTATGATGTAACGGGTATGTATATCGACACCCTGCAAACTTCTCAAGGATGTGATAGTATAGTATTTACTGATCTAGAGGTCTATGAGCATTCAGAATTTATGCAAAGTCTTATGTTATGTATTGGAGATAGTTTGATAGTGGGTAGTAGCGTATATACAGATACTGGAGATTTCATAGATACCCTTTTGAATTCTCAAGGTTGTGATAGTATAATTTTCTCCACCCTCCTATTTGAGGATGAAATAGAGGTTCAGCAAGAAATACAACTCTGTGAGGGAGACTCGTTAGAAGTAGCTGGAAATTTTTACACTAGCTCAGGTATGTACATCGATACTATAAATAGCCTCATGGGTTGTGATAGTATAATTTTTACCGACCTAGAATTTTTGGAGCATTCTGAATTTTTTCAGTTTTTTGAATTGTGCCCTGGCGAAAGTATAAGTGTCGGAAATAATGTCTACGATATTTCTGGAGATTACATCGATATATTTCTAAATGCGGCAGGATGTGACAGTACGGTTTTCACCGAATTACTAATAAAAGAAAATTTCGTCGTTTTTCAAGATCTGGAATTATGTCATACAGATTCTCTGACTGTCGGGAACAATATCTATCTGGAATCTGGAACATATGTGGATACCTTAACTGCTTCTAATGGATGCGATAGCCTTATAAATACCACTCTAACCATACTCGATAAAATAGAAATACAAGAAAACTACCTCATCTGCGAAGGCGATTCAGTAATACATGAAATGGGGACATTCCATGAGCCTGGCATCTATACATTCACAATAGATGATGAGACTTGTGAGTATGATTTAATAATCAATATCGAATTAGACTCAGAAGAAAATTGTCTTTTCTTAAACTGTAAAGCATATATCCCCAATATCTTTTCTCCCAATAATGATGGTATCAATGATGAATTCAAAGCATTCTCCAGTGACATAGCGTTTAACGAATTATCGATATTTGATCGATGGGGAAATAATATTCATTACATCCAAGAAATAGATCCCAGTTGGGATGGTCGATTTAATGGAACAGAATTAAACCCTTCCGTTTTTGTCTATATCCTAAGAGGTACATGTCAGAATGGCGAAGACGTTATGTATTCTGGTGATGTCACCTTAGTCCGATAAATAGTTCCCCTACTTCGCTATCGATGGACCACCTTTTTCAATAATTTTTGTTTCAATTTCTTCTAATGACTTAATAATCACATTATGCTTTTTTCTAGCAGCCTGCAACTCATCTTCTATTATGGTCATATTCATCTTATTGGTTTCTGTAGGACCATAGGTAGAATTATTTAGAGATAGAGAAACATTAAACATACGTGCTCCGATGGTCGGTCTCGTTTTAGATCCCGGTTTTCTTTTGCTCGGTGAGCCGTAGACAGATTTCAATAGCGACTGGATGTCCTGCTTAGTTGTTGACAACTGATTTGTGAGTTCAGAAGTATTTGCAGGAGTTTGTACGATGGCTCTTGCCAATAGTTTTGCTCTATGATCTAGTTTATTGAGTTGATGATTAAGAGTAGATTGCTCTTTTTGCAGGTCTGTATATTTCTGCCAAGTAGAAGCCATCACATCTTTGGAAGCTCCTTTTAGAGTTGTTTCTCTAAGCTGTTTTACATTAAACCAGTGCTGCTCTGACAGTTCTACCTCCTTATCTCCTTCCATACCCATGAGCTGTACTGCATACTTTCCAGGAAGTACCATAAAGCCAGAATTGGTCTTAGTCGCATCGGTAGAGTTTACCAGATTAGTAGAAGGATGCCTAAGATCCCATGCTGTTCTATGCAGACCTTTAGAAGTAGCTGCAGGGAGTCTTCTGACGAGCTGTCCATCCTCATCAGATATCGCTAGCCACATAGTAGCAGCGGCTTCGTTTTCTTCTTCATCCAAGGCATCCCATCCTGGGAAGGGAATATTCTGATTTGCTTTTTTCTTTTCTAACTCTTTACGTAAGGCTTTCTTAGATTTAAAACCTTCCTTTATGTGATAGGTAAACACTGCTCCGAAGGGTGGATTATCCGCCACAAAATGAGAAGATCCTTGTGATCCTCTTCCTTTATTAAATCCTAAATCCGATCTCGGAATATACCACCATGCATCTCGCAATGGATATAGATCTGCAGACTTATTTAATGAAGCAGAAGACATATGCCTAAGTGAGGTATAGTCATCTAGTATGTAGATACTCCTACCGAAGGTTCCGACAACAAGGTCATTTTCTCTTCTTTGAATTTTTATATCTCTTACAGATATGGTCGGCATACCTCCTGTCATTTTGGCCCATGAGCCTCCTCCATCTTTTGTACAATACACTCCGAACTCTGTTCCGATAAACAGCAGATTAGGATCTACATGATCTTGTACGATCCTCCATACGATAGTGTTTTTGGGCAGATTTGCAGAGATAGACTTCCACGTTTTTCCTCTATTAGAAGTTTTAAAAATGAAGGGTCTGTAATCTCCTTCCTTATGATTGTCCATTGCCATATAGGCCACGTTGCCATCGAAGAGATCAGCCTTAATATCATTTACATAAGCTCTTTTAGGTACTCCACTTATTCTCGAAACCTCCATGCTACTCCAGTTGTCTCCTCCATCAGCAGTAACACTGAGCAGTCCATCATCTGTCCCTGCATAGATAACTCCTCGGTCGACAGGTGACTGATCTACCATAGAAATGGTGTTATAATTAGACATGGCGTATACGTCCCATGCGTTATCTATACTTTGTTGTTTGCCCATAATCGGCAGCTCAAATCGATTCTCGTTTCTAGTAAGGTCGCCAGAGATTGCAGTCCAGCTGTCTCCCCTATTATCAGATCTCCATACCCGCTGCGAAGCAAAAAATAACTGAGCAGGATCATGGGAACTCACTAGAATCGGTGCATCCCAGTTATATCGCTCGTAGTCCTCATCAGCACCAGGTTGTGGTTGTATATCCATCACTTCTCCAGAGGCCATATCTAGTCGAGAGAGCGTTCCTTGCTGACGCTGTGCATAGACGATATTTGGATTTCCAGGCTCAGTAGCTGGCTGATGTCCATCCCAGTTAAGGACTACTTTCCAGTCTGAGTTTTGGATACCTTGTATATTATCTGTTCTCGATGGACCACCTTCTGTGCTGTTATCCTGAGTACCTCCATAGACATTATAGAAAGGCTCTGCGTCATCCACAGCGATGTCATAGAACTGAGTAATCGGCAGATTTTCCATATACCTCCAGTTTTTGCAGAGGTCATAGGTCTCATAGATTCCACCATCTGTTCCGATCAATATATAATTAGGGTCATCCTTTTTAAAATTTATGGAATGGTTATCTCCGTGTTTGTCTTTTTCGTTCATACGACGGAAGGTTTTACCTCCATCATCAGAAATCTGAGTTCGATTATCCATCAGGTATAATCTATCATAGTTGTGAGGACAGGCATAGAGCTCCTGATAATAATGTGGACCAGTTCCACCAGTGATGGCATCAGATTGTTTTGTCCAGGTCATTCCGCTATCCATGCTTTTATAAAGTCCTCCAGTACGCAGGTCTGTTTCTACAGCGGCGTAAACGACATTGGGTTTTTGAGGAGAGAGGCAGAGTCCTATTTTTCCTAGATTAGATGCAGGTAGTCCATTTTTTAAAGCTGTCCATGTAACTCCTCCATCTGTACTTTTATGTAATCCAGATCCTGGACCACCACCCATATAGGCAGCTACTGTACGATGTCTATCCCAGGTAGCAGCATAGAGTACATCCGGATTATCAGGATGCATGATAATTTCTGTAGCTCCGGTCCACTGATCATCTCCTAGCGTACGATTCCATGACTTACCACCATCTACAGATTTATAGATTCCTCTCTCACCACCCTTGGACCATAGAGGACCCTGAGATGCTACCCAGATGATATTAGAATTGGTCGGATGGACGAGTATTTCTGAAATGTGTTCGGACTTTTTAAGCCCCATATGATTCCATGACTTGCCTGCATCGTCAGAGCGATAGACTCCATCTCCCCAGCTTACATGTCGACCTCCTACATTCTCACCTGTACCTAGCCAGACAGTACTGCTATTACTCGGATCGATGGTTATGCATCCTGTTGAATAAACCGACTGATTGTCAAATATCGGAGTAAAGGTGATTCCATTATTGGTGGTTTTCCATACGTTTCCAGAGCCCACTGCGACGTACCAGGTACTCTCATCATTCTGATCTATGGCGATATCAGCAATACGACCAGACATAAAGGCTGGACCAATGCTTCTAAATTTTAGACCTGCAAGTAGATCATCCTTTTTATTTGTGTTTTGGGCTGAGGCCAATGACACTAAGAGCAATAAACTGGCAACTAAGCCTATAGATAGGTTTTTCATAATCTGGGTTGTAAGACTTCTAATTTAAGGAAAAGTCGGAGAAGGGCTTGTCTGGCAGGATAAATAATAGTTAAGTAAAGAATAATCCTAATTCAAGAACTAAAATTAAAAACCCAGCACGGGTCAATTATTCTATATTAATTTTCGCTTTAAGCATTTCGTATTCTTTGAAAATAGAAGTTTTTTGGGATTCATCATTAATGAAATTTAAAACTTCTCGCTGGAGGATATTTTCCCAATTAAGATCACCTGCAAAAATTGCAATTATCGGATTCTCATATTGAGGATTCTTTCGAAGATGATGATTGAATTTTTGTCTTAATCCTAAAACATTTTTAAAGTCATCCTCATAGTTCACAAAATCGTTGAGAATTTTATAATCAGTTAATCCAAGAATCTTAGGTATAAAATGTTTTTGGATGTAAACTATTCTCCAAAATAAATTTAAAGCAAGTGAAGAGTAGCTGACGTAATCTAATTTTTCTCTAAATACAAAACTGGTATATAAGACTTTCCATAAGTGAGTATCGTAATCCTCAATTTTCAGATTTTTCAGTACTGCTTTAAGATGTTTTTCAATCTGTTTAAACCTTACACTAATGGTTAACTCAATATAGCCCATCGAAGATCCTAATTGGCCTATTTCCAGTACATATGTTTTATTCCTATGCTTGAGGTTGCCAGAACTTAAGAGCTTAAATTTTGGTTCTATACAATCTTCTATAGTAGATCCAATGATTCTTTTTATAGTTTTCTTGTCTGGATATAAGAGCTGTCGTGTTTCCTCAGAGACTGTATTTCTAATATCTGCAGCGAGCCATGCCGAGCATATATCATCATCATTAAGATTAGGGAAGTTGTTTACAAAAGCATCATGATAGATGTGTCCATTGAGAATCTCATTAATATTAATTTTTACATACTTTTTTAACGGTACATTATAAGTATCATTGTTTTCCGTCAATTTTAAAAGCAAGGCTTTAACATGGTCTTCATACAACGCATCACTTATTTCTTTGTCTGGATCTAATTTAAATAATCCCTTTTTATCCACACTCCTACGATACGTGTCTGAATTATCTGCCTTAGTTATAAATAAAGTTTCTTCTTCATTTTCGTATATATTAAGAGATAGATTTAAACTACTTCTAGAAATTTTAATGAACGTATAATTTTCCAAAATACTAGTTAACCCTACAAAATCGAATGGACTTCCGATTCCGGAGGAGTTCTTTATATAAATACAATTTTTAAAAGTCCCGATAAAACACGGATGATTAAATACTTTTTCGTGTAAACTAAGGTCAATATCTAAAATGAAATGATTATCACTATCATATTTGTATTGTGCATGATTTATTGATTCGATTAGTTTAATATCATTAACTGCCTCTAACCTTTTAGGAATAATGATTGCAAAGTAAGTTAAAGCCCTATCTAAGAAACTGATCATTCTTGATTGATTATACTATTCTGACCAAAAGATAAAACAAAAAAAGCCGAGCCCACATTAGCGAACTCGACTTTTATATTTTTTTAATTTTAATTTGCTTATGATTTTGAAATCAAAATCATAGTCTCGTTAACTTCTTCCCTCCATATATTTTTCCATAGTATTCTGGAACTCAGCTACAGTTTTAGTGTATCCTGTTTTTCCTAGAGCACTGATCTGGAACTTACCAGTATCATCCTTATCTAAATCAAATAACCAGATCGATGGATATCCTCTTACTCCGAAAGATTGTGCAAGACCTCTATTCTGAGTAGCTATATTTTCTGGCACTTTAAATCTTCTAGGGAAATCCAGTTCTAGTAGAACTACATTTTTATCTGCCCACTTTTGAAAATCAGGTTTATGGAATACTGACTTATCTAATCTCTTACACCATCCACACCAGTCGCTTCCGGTAAAGTTTGCCATAATCGGCTTTCCTGTTTTTACTGATTCTGCATATGCATCTTCTAATACTACATGCCATCCTTCATTCTTGGCCTTATAATCGGCAGCAGAAACCTGCTTTGGCTGAGGTCTAGTGTTAGTCCTTTGTGGCTGAGTAGTAACTCTAGGTTTTGGTTGCTGCTGTACAGTTCTAGGTGCTGTAGTAGCTGTAGGTGTAGCAGATGTATCTACAGTACCATCTGTGGATCCTCCACAAGCGACCATAGTTATTATTACGAATGAGTATAAAATCTGTTTCATAGTCTTAATATTGCTTCAATGTTTGGCTCCTTAGAGCATACATATTAATAAGTATAATATTTAATGCAAAGATGCCTTTTTTTGGATTATTTCTCTTTAAAACGTCGATAATACTTCTTTATTATTGATGATAAACGGCATTATGTCTTAGTTGTTTTCCACATCCTTTACAGGGTTGTTCTTTTCCAGCTCCTCCATCACAACCACCCGGACAGGTATAGTGCCATACTCCTTTGGCGTTTTGTGGTGGTTCGACTTTCTTAGTGGCTCTTTTTCTGGACTGTGGAGTCTGTATCGGAGCTGATGGGTCATATGCTACCACATATTTTTCTGATACCTGACCACGTAACTCCATCATGTTTTCTATATCTCCAGTAAACTGTCCTACGGTCTTGGTATATCCTGTTTTTCCTAGCAGAGCAAACTCATAGGTCTTGTCCGTTTTCTGATTTACATCAAAAAGTAAGATAGACGGAAAACCTCTCACTACACCGAGTCTAGCAAAACTGTTTTTTATTCCTTCATTTTGTTGAGCGACCTCAGCAGGCACTCTGAATCGACGTGGAAAATCTAGCTCTAGTAAAACAACATTTTCTTTTGCCCATTCCTGAAAATCAGGTTTATGGAATACAGATTGATCTAATCTCTTACACCATCCACACCAGTCACTTCCAGTAAAATTTGCAAGAATCGGTTTGTTTTCCTTACTTGCTTTGGCGTAAGCCTCTTCCAAACTCACTAGCCATCCCTCTTTAGTTGCAGTATATGCTTCTTCAACACTTCCCGGAGTACTTCCCGGTGCAATTACTTGAGCACTGAGGTTTCCAATCATCATCAGTGCGATAATCAAGGTAAAAGCAGACTTTAATACTTTCATTTATTGTATGTCTTATAATAGGTCATGAATAAAATGCAATAGGTTCAATCACATTCTCCTCAAGTAAAACACAAATTTCGGATAAAAAGTTAATCTTTAATCAATAATACTTGAGTTTAAGCTTTAATTAAGGTAGTCATTATGACAAAAATCACACTAAAAACAGGCGAAAATCTACATAAGATGATCTGTTACAACGAGAAAGGTAAAGGCATCGTCCTAGATCATAAAAACGGAGTCGGTCCGATGGAGTCGGTACTTATGGCAGTCGCAGGCTGTAGTACTATAGATATTGTTATGATTCTAGAGAAAATGAGGCAGGAGGTTAAGGATATAAAAGTCGATGTAAGTGGTAAACGGAGTGAGGACCACCCTAAGGTGTTTACAGAACTCACTGTCCATTATACCCTTTACGGCAAAATTAAGGAGGCTAAGGCCAAAGAAGCGGTAGACCTGTCACTAGAAAAATATTGCTCTGTTTCTCTGATGATTGCCAAATCGGCAAGTATAAATCACAGTTTCGAAATAGTGGAGCCTTAGGATCTTATCTTTTTTACTCTAAAAAGGTTGTATTCACGACATTTTTTACGCTTGTCAGCGAATTATCTTTCCGTTTGAGTTTAGACCTTCTAAACCAGCATAGAGAAATCATAAAAAGAGGCTATCCCAATCCGTTTTTGATTAATTCTTCATTTACTCATGAATCGGCTGATAAGGTGCTGACAATTTTATAAAGGAAAGAAGTTTTGCCTTTTAATCATGATGTCAGTCGTCGATAAAATTCAATTATATTCGCAAATCAAACAAACTTTCAAATAATATTAGTTATGAAAAAACATTTTTTACTCTCATTCTTACTATTTATTGCATGTGCTATGACAGCACAAGTCGAGTGGCCAAAACTAGATGTCAGCCCGATGGATCAGGCAACCTATCCTAGAAGTGCTGCCTTTGGCAACTATCTCGAAGCAGATGATCCAGATAAGTCTCCTAAAATCAAGGTAGCCTACAGTAGACCTTACAAAAAAGATAGAACCATCTTCGGAGAACTGGTTAAGTATGATGAGGACTGGAGACTAGGTGCTAACGAAGGAACAGAAGTTACCTTTTTCCAAAACGTAGAACTAAACGGTACTGTAATCCCTAGAGGTAGATACAGATTATATGCTGAAGTAAAACGTGATGTATGGCATATCGCTGTATCAAAACATACCAACACTGCTGGTATGAGCAACATAGATAAGACGATGGAACTCGGTCGATTCCCTGCTCAGGTGAGCTCGACTAATGATAGTAGAGAGCAATTTACCATCGGTTTCCAGAAGGTAGATGATGGTAATGTAAACATGCTATTTGAATGGGATAAGGTAAGAGCTACGCTTCCTATAAACCTAAATGCATCTAGCCTAGCTGGAGAAGATGCGAGTCCGATGGATATGATTTTCTATCCGGCTGGATCTAAGTATCTAAACTTCAGCAAGCCAGAAGAGCTAGTGGCTAATCAGCCAAAAATAAAAGTACAATACAGTAGACCTCAGATGAAGGAGAGAAAAATCTTCGGAGAGTTATTAAAATATGGCGAGATGTGGAGAATGGGTGCTAACGAAACTACGCTCATTACCTTCTACCAGCCAGTTACCATCGGCGGTAAGAAACTAAGAGCTGGAACATACGGCATATTTGCTACCGTAAATGAGAAGAGCTGGGATGTAATTATACACAGCAATACAAATAGCTGGGGACATGCAAACCATGATGCAGAATCTAACGTACAAACCATTACGGTTCCTGTAGAAAAAACGAAGTCTACACTAGATGCATTGTCTATGACCTTTGATAAAAAATCTGATAAAGAAGTACATGTACTAGTCGGATGGGAAAATACAATGGTAAGGATTCCAGTGATGATGGATTAGTACTGAGAGTCAACAATAAAAATTTAAAAGAAGCAATGCTGCATATGAATGTGGTGTTGCTTTTTTTGTTTCTGGAGTTAAATAGAAATAGGAATTTTAGATGGACGAGGATTTCACTCCTACGGAGCTAGTGGGAATGTATGCTTTGGTTCTATAGATATTTGGCTCCGCTGGAGCCTTCTCAATTTTTAACTGTTTGCAATCTTAAAGATTCTAAAAAAGGCCACTGAGTGGTCTGATGTCTATAGTCAATAGTTATAAAATTTGTTTTAAGCTCCGTATGAGTGGCATCTTCGTTTTTGAATTGCCTAAAAATCAGGTAAAGCTTTGAGTTTGATGTTGCTATTAATCGCAACTTATTCTATCTTTAGAAATAAAGCGATTTGCAATTATTTGAGACAATATTCCTAGCAGAAGCGGACAAGTTTATTGCTCGTTTAGATCAAAAGTCTAGGAAGAAATTGTTTTTTGTTATTAGAAGTGCAGAAAAAGAAATCGATCCCAAGTTTTTTAAAAAGCTGAGTAAAGAAATTTGGGAATTCAGGGTCAAATTTGCAAATCAACAAATTAGAATTTTGGCGTTCTGGGATAAAAGAAATAAATCTCAAACTCTTGTAATTGCCTCCAATGGTTTTTACAAGAAAACACAAAAAACATCTAGATCGGAAATTGACAAAGCAGAACGGATTAGAAAAAAATATTTTGAAAACATATAAATATTGAAGATGAAGAAATACACCATGGAAGAAATGGAGGAAAAATATTTTGGGAAACTCGGGACAGAGAGTAGAGATGAATATGAGTATGAATTAAAAATGGAGTTGTTGGGACAGATGGTAAAAACAACCAGAAAGGAAAGAAAATTAACTCAAGAACAGTTGGGCGAACTAATAGGCGTCAACAAAAGTCAAATTTCTAAAATAGAAAACAATGCCAATAGTGCTAGAATCGATACCATTTTGAAAGTTTTCAAGGCCCTCAAAGCAGAAATCAATTTCAACGTCAAAATAGAAAATAGAAAAATCCAGATTGCATAGAGAAAGGTTGTCGCTCCTCTGGAGCTAATGGAAATCTAATCTTTGGTTCTATAGATATTTGGCTCCGCTGGAGCCTTTAGTGATTGGACAGTTTCCATTTTCTTGGAATGCTTTGAGGCTACAGAGTGGTCTGATGTCTATTGTAGATAAATCGCAATATGTATTTAAGCTCCGTAGGAGTGGCATAATAATTTTGAAGCTTTTTAAGAGACTAATTATTTTTATATATCTCAAATGGGAGCATTGTATATTTTTCAAACTCCTTCATCAATTTTTCAAATTCAGTCATGAAGTCAGTATTATTAAATAATCTTATTGAATCTCCTAACCTATTTAAATCTCGAATTTTTCCCGACAAATAATACTCATCATTGTAACTTTCTTGAATAAAAAGAGCAGATGGGATAATATTACTTTTGAATGAAAGACCTTTCAATCTGGTGTCTACAGTAGCACATGAGTTCTCCAATATTACATTCAATGCAGTAAATTCGGCTTCATATTTAATAGTATAATTTGATTTTGTTCCAAAAGGCAGTCCATGCAGATATCCTATTAAAGAATTAAAATTTCCATCTAAACAGTTTTTCTCATCATAACCGTTTACATCCATAAAAAATCTCCAGTTATAAAAAATGTAATACTGGTTTTTATCTAGATCTTCTAGGTTTATAGGCTTAAAAAAATCGTATTTAAAATTAGGCAAGATAAATTTCTGGAAATCGTCAAAATTTATAAAACGTTCTATTTCGTAAATGTCAAAACTCTCTTTTCGTTGCTCGCTTAATAAATCATAAAAAAACGGGGTTTGATATTTATTCAGATAATAGGATTGCAAACTCTTTGCATCATTAAAAAATTCAGAATAGCAAAAATCTTTATGCTGGGTTACAAATATTTGATACGCAATAAGATTATGTTTATCCGTAGATTTGAAATATACATTTTCAAAATACTCGTTTTCCATTTCATGATTATTCTCTTCATCATATTCCATTAAGGAATCATACTTATCCAAATCAACTTGCCCAACCAATTTATTGAAATTTAAAACCTTGAAATAGGTGAATTTATGTTTTTGCCGTTTAAATATATTTTTAAATATGTTCATTAGATGTTTCTAAATGTTAATAAAGACCTACTCTAAATAAGACTTACCTACCTGGCATTAGGAAAATCGTGGCTCTTTATGGATACATGCAGGTGATCTGCTGTACCGCCATGTCGCAAGGTATTAAAGCCTAGTAGATCAAAATACTTTTTTACTAAGAAGTTTTTCCACTCGCCTCTATTCTTTGTATGGATGTCTACAGCGTGTGCATAGTTTGAGGATTCCTGTGTATAGTGGAGTGAGGCTCGCTTAGTTGGTAAGCCCATTTTTTTGTAGTCTTCTGGAGCTCGGGTAGCATCGGTTATGATTAGGTCATTATCTATATATACTAGTGTACTCATGCCTAGTCTGAGAATCGGATGAAGACCATTTATCTCTGACTTGAGTGCTGGGTTTTTAAGATTAGAGCTAGAAAAAAATAAGATTCCATGGAGGCTGTACACTGCTACCATCAAAAAGGCAATCAAGGCTCTCCGTTTCATTGCATTAAAATCTCCAAACCGACCAGTCAGCTTTCCATAGAAAAAACTGAAGTAGATAAATAACAGTATGGTTGTAAATATCGATGCTGCCAGTAAGGAGGTCATCGAGAAAACATCATATTGGTTATGGATGTAGGTGGCAGATCTGATGAGAATCGCAAAGGGAAATAGTATGAGCAGTACAATTTTTAGAACATCATAAAGTAGTCCTCTAATCATTCTTCTAACCAACCATCGAAGTCTTTAAAGATATCTCTACCCTCTCCTTCTGATAGATAAACTAAATTACCCGACTTATCTATAATCTCATATCCCGGTAAGGAATAAAGCTCATATAATTGCTGTACAGTATCATAGTCATTTACGATTGCATGGTCGCCGTCTATGACATTACTGGCCATGGATTTTCTCCAGTCTGCATCTTTTTTGTCCATCGAGACATTGAGTAGAACTACTCCTTTTTCTGCTAGAGTTTCTCTGGTCTCTTTGTAGATTTTAAAATTACGTTTGCATACTCCACACCAGCTAGCCCAGAAACTTAGGTAGACGACCTGGCCTCTGTAGTCTGAGAGTTTTATTTGTTTTCCATCGACAGTGGTCATTTTGAAGTCGGGGGCAGGGCTTGCAACTGGATTTACAACTAGCTCTGAAGAGCTTATGAGGAAGATGGATAGGAGGAGAATGGTTAGTGCTTTCACTTTTAGAAATCTTTATACATCAAAATTAACCCTAAATCATCACAAAAGTTTTTTCCATCTCGAACCGCAAGAGAGATCTTTATCTTTTGAAAGATAATTTTATTTTTTCAACCCGTACCCTTCAAAGGGGACAAACAACCCTGCTTACTTGTTAAGCGGAAGTTGTACTTCCGCTTGCGTAATTGCAAATTTTCAATTTGCTCAAGATAAAATCTTGAAATTACATCCGGCGAAAGTGCAACTTTCGCCGAACAATTTACTCTTGCTTTCTCTCCAGATCCGTCCAGATGGTATCTACAAATTTTTCTCCACTGATAAATCCGGTTCCCCAAGACTCGAAGCCTTTGTCTAGGCCTGCTGCTTTTATCTCTTCTATGCTCATCCCAGCTTTTATAGACTCCTGTACTCGGTCTCTCATCGTTACGAGCATTTCTAGATAGGATTCTGCATCTCCTAGACCAGCAAGTGCTCCGTGACCAGGAACAATTTTGGTTTCTTCATCCATAAAGAGGAGCATTCCTTTGAATCCTTCTATGAGTCCGTTTATACTTCCTCCTGCAGAGAGGTCGATGTATGGAAAACGGTCTTTAAAGAATGTGTCTCCCATATGTATGATATTGGCATCAGCCAGAAAAACTCCTGAGTCTCCATCTGTATGAGCATTCTCCATATGTACTAGCGTTATCTGCTGATCAGCAAAATAAAATTGCATCTCATTATTATAAGTGAAGTCTGGGTAGTAGGTCGCTGCCTTTGCCTTAGTGGTACGATTAAAAGCTTTGGAGTACTGATCCGTGGACAGTCGCTCTCTTACATTTTTATGAGCTACGATGGTTGCTGGACGGAAGTTGTCATTTCCACCTGTATGGTCACCGTGATAGTGTGTGTTTACTAAATACTTTATTTCTTTGGCTCCAGCCAAAGTCTTTATTTTTTCTTTTATCTTATCAGATAATCCTGCAAACTGGCTATCAACCATAAGCACTTCTTCCTTACCAACGAGTAGCATAATGTTCCCTCCACTGCCTTCTAGCATGTAGATATTATCTGTGAGAGCAGTCTCCTTTATGGTAACTTTACTAAAATCTCTCTGCCCAAATGTTAAACTCGTTAAGAATACAAATAGAATAGTGTAGGATATTTTCATGATTTCTCTTAATAATTTGTGAAGGTCGGTTAAATATGTTTTAAACGCAATAAAAGGCTTTTGGTTACGGTGACGACCACATAATTTTGAAGTATTGAAACTGTTTATTTAACCACTAAAACTAGACAAATGAAAAAATTTATACTTTTCTTTTTTGCCGTTTCTTTTCTAGCCTCTTGTGCTCCTAAAAGATACATTACACAGGACTACCACAAACTGTCCAGAACCCATAAAAAAATAGCCGTACTTCCGTACGAAAGTAAATACACAGGTCGACTTCCTAAGGAACTTACAGAGGACGATGTAATCGCTCTACAGGAAGAAGAAGCTCTACTTTTCCAGCGATCACTTTATCAGCAACTACTGGAAGAATCTAGAAATATGGAAAAAGGAGACATCTATGTCTCTATCCAGAATATAGATGATACCAATGCCATCTTACAAGATAATAGTATCTCGATAGAACAGAGCTGGAGCCAAAGTCCTACAAAAATGGCCCAACTACTCGGTGTAGACGCTGTCGTAAAAATAGATATGCATAAGGACTACTGGCTATCCAATGGAGAATCTGCAGTGCTAGGAGTTGCAACGAGACTTGCAGGTTTATCTCTCCCAGGAGTAAACAATACTCGACTGACTCGTACCTCAGAAATATATATAAATGCAAATCTGATAGACGCTACAGAAGGAGTTTCCATATGGGCATGGAATCGTAAAGTAGATACCAACTGGCAGTGGGAAACAGACGAAGCCATAAGTAGAATCAATCATCAGATATCAAAGAGATTTCCATATAGAAAGGATTTGTAGAACAGTTACCACCATTTCCACATGCCATCAGTAGACATATGTACTACTGATGGCTTTTTTATTTAATATATCGGTATCTATAATGCCTTGCTTCACTTACCTTTGCAGCTTAATTTTTTAGATATAGATATATGTATAGATCGCATACTTGTGGAGATTTAAGAATGGACCATGTTGGAACCGATGTAACCCTCAGCGGATGGGTGCAGATCGGTAGAGACCTAGGTGGACTGACCTTTGTAGACCTGAGAGATAGATATGGTATTACTCAACTGGTTTTCAATATGGATGAGAATAAGGAGCTCTGTGAGCAGGCTCGTAAGCTGGGAAGAGAGTTTGTGATTAAGGCCGCTGGAAAGGTAAGAGAGCGTAGTAATAAAAATGCGGATCGTCCGACTGGTGATATAGAAATAGAAGTTCAAGTACTTGATATTTTAAATGCTTCTAAAACTCCTCCATTTACTATCGAGGACAATTCGGATGGTGGAGATGAGCTGCGTATGCAATATAGATATCTGGATCTGAGAAGAACCCCTCTACAGCAGAACATCCTCTTTAGATCTAAGCTGGCTATAGAAACTCGTAAGTATCTCGATGGTCAAAACTTTGTAGAAGTAGAGACTCCTGTTCTTATAAAATCTACTCCTGAGGGAGCCAGAGATTTTGTCGTGCCGAGCAGGATGAATCCTGGTCAGTTTTATGCATTGCCTCAATCACCACAGACTTTTAAGCAGATACTTATGGTCGGTGGTTTTGATAGATATTTTCAGATTGTGAAATGTTTTAGAGATGAGGATCTGAGAGCAGATAGACAGCCGGAGTTTACACAGATAGACTGTGAGATGGCTTTTGTAACGAGAGATCAGATACTGAATACCTTTGAGGGACTTACAAAATATCTTTTCAAAACTTTAAAAAATATAGAGCTTTCTGACTTCCCACATATGACCTATGACGAGGCGATGAGAAGATATGGAAGTGATAAGCCAGATCTTAGATTCGGGATGGAGTTTATTGATTTTGGAGCAGATATGAAGGGTCAGGGATTCGGAGTATTTGATAATGCAGAGACTATTGTAGGAATCGTAGCAGAAGGAATCGCAGATAGCTATTCTAACAAAGACCTAAAGAAACTTACAGAGTGGATGCAACGTCCACAGATAGGTGCCAAGGGTCTGGTATATATAAAATACAATGCTGACGGAAGCATAAAATCTACCATCGGTAAGTTTTATGACGACGAGTTTCTTTTGGCTCTAGCCAAAAAAGTAGGAGCTAAAACAGGAGACATCATTTTTATGCTCAGTGGCGAAGATGAAAAAACCCGTAAGCAACTCAACGAACTCAGACTAGAAATGGGAAGCCGTCTAGGTCTGATAAAAGAAGGAGATTTTAAACCTCTATGGGTAATCGACTTCCCTCTCTTAGAATGGGACGAGGACTCAGAACGTTTCCATGCGATGCATCACCCATTTACCTCTCCTAAAAAAGAAGAGATTCCTAATATGATGAACGGCGACCATGCAACCATGAAAGCTCTAAAAGCAGATGCTTATGACCTAGTTATAAACGGTGTAGAGATAGGTGGTGGATCTATAAGAATACACGACAGAGACTTACAGTCTAAAAACTTTGACCTACTCGGATTTACTAAGGAAGAGGCAGAAGCACAGTTTGGGTTCTTACTCGGAGCCTTTGAGTATGGTGCTCCTCCGCATGGTGGTATAGCCTTTGGATTTGATAGATTATGTGCAGTATTAAATGGTCAAAACTCTATCAGAGACTTTATCGCTTTCCCTAAAAACAATCAAGGAAGAGATATGATGATCGATGCTCCATCGCCTATCGATGATACACAGATGGAAGAATTATATTTAAATAGTACTGCCGAAGAAAAAGCTTAAACCCAAAAAAGCCAGTAGACTTAGTGGAGAGATCTCAGATTCAAGCATTTTTTATTACCCTTTTGATCATTTGTGGATTAGGATTCTTTGTGATACCTGATTCTGTATGGGAAACCATAGAGGTAAAAGAATGGTTGCCAGATCTGTCTTCTTCTAAAAAAGAAGAAACAAAAAGTTCGGGTACAATAAGAGAGAAGGTAACTAGAAAAAAGAGTACTCATCCTGATAGAAAAAAAGTAATAGATAGTTACAAAGGTGTAGAAGTTTACCATAACGGCTCTCTAAGTTCTGTCTATGGTCGTCACGTTTCTGCCGACGGGTACAACCTAGGGTTAAAGTACCAGTGTGTAGAATTTGTAAAACGCTTCTATTATGAGAATTATAATCATAAGATGAAACAAAGCTATGGTCATGCCAAAGAATTCTTTGATTATGGAGTTTCTGACGGAGGCTTCAATAACGAACGTGGACTCTTCCAATACTGGAATGGCAGTAGCTATCAACCTCAAAAAGATGCCATCCTCGTTTTTAACTCAGATGGGAGCAACAGTTATGGTCACGTAGGCATCATCTCAGATGTACGTGATGGAGAGATAGAAATGGTCTCTCAAAATAATGGTAGAAATCAGAAAACTAGAAGTGTCATTCCTCTCCTACTCGTAAATGGAAAGTATAAGATCGATAGTGATTATGTGCTGGGGTGGTTGTCGAAGTAGGATTGTGGATTTTTTAGGGATTATGGGATTTCGCAGATTTTGGTTTTTTCTTTTTAAGATATTCCTTAATAAAACTTAAAGGTGCTTGTTCATTTTTTTCATTGCCAAAAAAACGATTTCTATATAACATCCTAATTTCTAAGTGTGTTTTTAAGCAACATTTCTGTACTCATACATTCTTTCATTTTTAACACAAGAGTACACCCTTGCTACTAGTTTATTCCTAATCGCATTTATTACCGACATCTTGTTTTTTCCCTCTCCTACTTTTCTTGCAAAGTAGGTCTTCATTTCTTCGCTATGACGAAGTGAGCTTATTGCACTCATGTGAATAGCTGTCTTTAATCTTTTGTTGGCCATGTGATGCACTCTTGTTTTCCCTCTTATACTGCTGCCCGAAGAATATTCAAACGGAGCAATCCCTGCAAAGGAGGCCAGTTGTTTAGAATTTGAAAATCTTGTAAATCCATCAGTATAAACCAACAGATGGCAAGCTGTCATTAAACCAACACAAGGTACTGACGTAGCATACTTATACTGGCGGTTTAGTTGTTCTTCTGATGAAATTATAATCTCTATCTTCTTATCTAGATTCTTAATTTTTACTTTTAAAGATTCCAAGAGATCTTTTACTTCTAACTCTATGGCATCAGCTCTTTCTTCCAAACCCATTGATCTTAATTCTTTGATTGGAACTTTAAAGGATTTAATACTTTGTTGCATCCTCCTCCTAACTCCCAGACAATCAGCTAGTTGCTGGATGACCTTACTTCTCGCAGAATAATTTTTTGACTTGTCAACATTGCGAATCGCATAAAGTAATATTCTTTCTGCATCAACTTTATCGGTTTTACCTCTTTGGATTCCTCCTGACCATTTTATTTGAACCGCATTCTCAACCCACACATATGCATCCGATTGTTGCAACACACTAACTACTATGCTATGATAAAGACCAGTATTTTCCAAACAAAATAAAGTACTCTTAAGGTCTGCTCCTTGATCCACTAACCAATCGATTAATTTCAATACTCCGTTTACGGTATTCTTGAATTTTGATCCCTTAGGTTCGTATTCATCAATCGAACTATAACTTACATCAAAGTCCTTTTTAGAAATATCTATTCCTACAACATGTTTAAAATGATTTTGCATAATTTAGTTTTAACATTATTAAATGCTAAGCAACTCAGCTAAATCTATTTCCCTAATAATAGGCCGTAATGCCTCAATTTCTATATGGATATAATGCTGAAAACCAAAGAAGGATTAAATCGTTTTCTAGGCCGTTATGCCTTCAACCAAAAATAATTTGCCTCCCTTGGTGCTTAGTTTTTAAGATTAAAAATCCTAATATTTTAGCAATGCATAAATAAGGGAACCAAAAAAGGCTAGAACAGCTAATTGGCTCCGCCTACCTGTTCGGCCACCCGCAGCAAAAAAGTTACAAATTATCCTACCTACTTTTCATTCCGAACGACCCTAAGGGAGGAGGAATCTTCAGTAATTGGAAGTTAAAGACTGATAAAAAAAGAAAGCATCCTACAATAAAAATCAATCTATACAAAGGAAATTCATTTTCAAAACTCTGAAGATGTCTCCTTTCGTCGACATGGAAAAAGAGTGTTTTTTTAATAATAACTATTCGATCGTAAATAAAATCAGTGCAATCTAATAATCGGTTTTAATCCGTGTTTCTCACTGAAAGAGAC
>CAZDWO010000011.1:0-73930 GCA_964509175.1 uncultured Saprospiraceae bacterium | reverse complement strand
ATCAACAGTTTTTTGATTTTAGGTTTATTTCCTGTAGAACGAAAAGAATATAATACAGTCCTGAGTCTAAATTGATATTTTCTAAGACATTTTGATTATTTAACTCCCTTGATATAACTTCTTGTCCAGAAGAATTGATAATTCTTAGTTCTCCAGTCAATGCTTGCTCAAAAATGATACTTGTATTTCGTGTGCTTGGATTTGGATAAAATATAAAATCACCAGATATTTCTTGTAATGCACTTCGTGGCTCTGCATCAGGTGTACAATCTTCTTCACCTTCTTCCCAGTTGATTTTTAGATATTGTAATATCCCTCGGGCAAAAAATACTGCCCTTCCCTTAGTTTCGGGCAAACCTTCTGCCAATGTAGTAATCCTCATTAAGGTCTCCTGATCCATAGAATTTTCCTCACCATTTAAAATCTTGGCCAATTCTATATTGATAAAGATATAATCATCTATGACCTCTATACCTGTATTTTCTATGTTCCATGCATTTATTACCTCCTGATAATTTATGACTTGATCTTCATTGATAGTGGTCCAAGTAGATTCTGCATTTAATATTTCTATACCGTCGTAGTACTCCTCAAAATAAGTTATGATACTTTGCTGACATTCATTTAAAACCTGAGAAGGACTTTTTAATCGCTTGTGAAAGAGAGGTTCATTTGTTTGAAAGTTATAAAATGTTCAGTTCAAAGAGGAGATAGTACTAACATAAGAAAATTTGGGTACAAAAATTGAACGGAAGTATAATATCGTTCTAAAATCACTCTTACAAGCGACCTAGTAGACGGACTATTTTATTAAAGCAGCTATTTTCACCTTCTTCTTAGATGCCAGTACCAGCTTAGTATTTTTATTTAGTAGCGACTTAGTGGCCTTACATTCTCTTTGAGTAAGTTTATCACACCACTTATAGCTGTTGCTATATTTCTCCTTTCTCGACTTAGATTTATCTTCTATGTACTTGATAAATTTAGCAAATTTGGCTTTGGCCAATTTAGGATTGCTCCTTAGATACTCTATCAGAAAGTAGTTGCCGTTTATCGTAGTCATGTCTTCAAAGACATCTTCAACATCATCGTTTACTTCTGTAATAAGATCAAACCATCTCCAGTGAGCGGTTGGATAAAGTTTGGCTAGAATCGGAAAATGATCGCAGATGATACGTCTTAAGAGTTTTACATCACAAGACTTAAAGTAATAATAGAACTCCATTTTAAAATCAATAGGCAGACGATTCTCTCTTAGGTAAAGCTCATGTTTCTGATATTTATAGATGAGTTTACAGTAGTCATCATGATCTGCTTTCTTTATACCACACTTTGTAAGAGCAGCATAGATTTCTTTCCAATATGGTTTTAAATCCTTCTTTGCATTGATATCCCAGTTGGTTTCTAGATGATGATCTAGATGGTAGATTGCTGCTTGTAATTCTTTTAGGTTTTTAACAAGCTTATGATTTTTATATTTCTCTCCTGCTTCTGCAAACAACTCTGGAAATACCCGATACTCAAACAACAGATTTATCTTCTTTTCTAATTTCTTATCCATCAACGTCTCTAATAATTTTACAAAAGGTTCAAAAATACTTTAATACATAGGAATTACTCATTAGACGTGTAATTATAATTTGGGGACAGATTACGACATAATATTGTTACTATTCTCATTAACTTGTGTCCAAAGTTTATCAATTTAAATAAATCTAAAATGAGACTATACTGCTCCCTCCTTCTTGCATGTTTAACTACAATATTGATCGGACAAGACCATCCTACCTGTAACGGCTCTAGATATATAGAAGACGTTTTTACAGAAATAGATTCTACTCTGGATATCCAATATGGTTCAGGATTTACGATAGCAGGTGTCGAACAAGATTTATTTATGAATGTATTTGAACCTGTTGGTGATACCGAGACTGCTCGTCCTGTTATCGTTTTGGCCTTTGGAGGAAGTTTTATAGGCGGAATGAGAGAAGACATGCATTTTCTATGTAGAGCCTATGCTCGTAAGGGATTTGTTGCAGTTACTATAGATTATAGATTATATGATTTACCGGTGATACCATTTCCGACAGAGGAAGAGCTCAAACTAGTTGTTACAAGAGCAGTAGCCGATATGAAAGGTGCCGTTAGATACTTACGAGCAGATGCTTCAGAGGACAATACGTTTAACATAGATCCTGACTTTATTTTCGGTGGAGGAATATCTGCAGGTGCTATTGCGGCTATGCATACTGCGGTACTAGATCTTACTGATGACTTACCAGAGGATCTTTTAGAAATTATAGATAACGAAGGAGGCTTAGAAGGCTCGGTTAATGACCTTAGTTTTTCTTCTGAGTTACAAGGAGTAATAAATTTTTCTGGTGGTCTTAATGATGCCAATTGGATAGATGAGAATGATCCACCGTTTTTTAGTGTGCATGATGATGGTGATATGGTTGTTCCGTTCGGATCAGGATTTGCGACTATTTTTGGACAAGAACTTATCTTCTTAGAAGGTAGCCAAAGGTGTAACGAGGTAGCGGATAGCGTAGGCGTAAACAATGTTCTTAGAGTTATAGAAGAAAGCGACCAGCATGTTTCTTACTTTTTTAATAATCCCGAGGAAGGAAGAGCTGCAGTAGACGGTTCCTCTATTTTTCTACATAACTTACTGTGTAAGGAAAGTATAGTCAGCACAAATAACAATCCACTAAATACTCCAGAAATAACAATCTTCCCTAATCCAAATTCCGGACTATTCAATGTAAACCACTCACTATCAGGCAATTACGATGTGATTATAAGCAATTATCTAGGTCAAAGAGTTTATCAGGCTCCATTAAATGGACCTGTAGACTTACGGTCTTCTGATCGAGGATTCTACATACTTTCTGTTATTGATGAGAATAGGAATTTGTTGGTTTCTAAGAGACTGGTGGTTGAGTAGCTAAATGCTTCTTGTTCGACCCATCCCAGCCTTCCTTTAAAATGGAAGGAGTAAGCATTTGCTTTTAGGATTATTAAGGGTTCTCGAAAAAGATAGAATTATAGCCGTACAAATACACCTACCAATCTATCGGTCTATAATCTTTTAGAAACTGGCCATTCCAGTGCTTCTCTGTATTTATGCCATCGATGAACGGGTCACAGATACGTGCTGCTCCATCTACGATGTCTAGAGGAGGTTGGAAATCATGTACCTCTTGCTTAAATTCTGAGAGGTGTATCGGGTCCTCATCTGTTACCCAGCCAGTGTCTACTGCATTTGTATATATTCCATAAGTGGCTAGATCTGCTGCAGAGGTATGAGTGAGCATATTTATGGCAGCCTTGGCCATGTTTGTATGTGGATGTCTCGAGTTCTTAGTAAAGCGATAGAATTTGCCTTCCATGGCAGTCACGTTTACGATGTGCTTACAGCCGGTGTTTTCCTTTTTCATCAGGTTTACCAGTCTGTTGTTTAACACGAAGGGAGCGACAGCATTTACCAGTTGCACCTCTAGCATCTCAGATGGATTTATGTCTCCGAGTTTTAGTCTCCAGCTGTTTGTCTTTCTTAAATCTACCTGTTGTAGGTCTGCGTCTAATTTGCCTTCAGGAAAAACTTCTTTTACATTTTTGGACTCATCATAAGAATATGGAATCTGTGAGAGTTCTGCCGATGATCGAATTCCTACACCTGGTCCTTTTCCATGCCAGCTTACTGGTAGTGCTTTTTCTGATGAGAGGTCTGGTTGTGTCATAGAGATGAGCTCTGTCTTAAGAGCATGATGATCAGAGAGTAAGTGTTGTACCTTTTTGTCATATTCGCCGAAAGGCAACTTCTCTTTATCCATCATATGTGCATAGAATCCAGGAGGTCGCCGTACAGTCTGTGCTGCATTATTTATCAACAGATCTAAACGCTGATAATTCTGCTCTATATAGGTCGCAAAAATTTCCACACTCGGAATGTGCCTCAGATCTAGTCCATAAATTTTCAATCGGTTTTTCCACTTTGCATAACCAGGTTCCTTGGCAAATCGTATGGCAGAATCTGCAGGAAAACGAGTGGTCGCAATTACAGAAGCACCAGATTCTAGAAGCATCAAAGTAGCCTGATAGCCTATCTTAAGTCGAGATCCCGTAATGAGTGCTACCTGTCCAGTGAGGTCTGCTCGCTGGAACCGTTTGTGATAATTAAAATCTCCGCAGTCGCTACACATCGCATCATAGAAAAAATGGAGTTTGGTAAATTCTGCTTTGCACACATAGCAGTTTCTAGGGGAGCTTAATTCTGGTCGCTTCTCATGCTCCTGAGGTGGAGAGATCTGCATCGGAGCGGTAAATATATCTGCCTCTCTAGCCGATCGGATTCCTGTTTTTTTACGTGCTTCTTTATCAGCGATAGAGACCTTAACCTTCTTTTTTTGGCGTCTTTTTTTGGCTCTAGCCTGCAATTCCTGCCTTCCAGGTCTAGAAAGTCGTCCAGCAGCTTCTAATAAAGCCCGTTTGTCCATTTCTGGAATCTCGGATAACTCTTCGCCGTTTTCTACAAGATGTTGTAATCCTGCAATTAAATCACGTATTTTCTCTTCTGATAACTTATTTTCGTGCATCGTCGCCCAAAGGTAAATTATGTCTAATAATTGGAATGAATCTATTCGTATAAACATCCAAGATGAAACCGCTCCTCTAGAAGTGGTCATCTTAGGAACTGCCAAAGATATCGGCTTTCCAAATTCTAAATTTGTAAATCCAGAATCTTGGTCTTCAAGTCATGCTCCGGATGAAGATCAGATAAATGACCCTAAATCTAGGATACATATTATGTCTGGCAGCTATCCTGTGGAAGCTGATTTACGTCGTGAGAATGATCTATTTGCTAGAATACTAGCCAAATACAATGTGCAGATTTATCAGCCGATAACACTTCCTAAGACCAATCAGATATTTACTAGAGACATCGGTTTTGTAATCGACAATGTTTTTATTAAGAGTAACATGGGTACTAGAAAACGGCAGTCTGAGTTTTTTGCAATAAGAGACATAGTAGCTGATATAGCTGATGAGGTATGGTTTCCACCGAGTGATGTAAGTATAGAAGGTGGAGATGTTTTTCCATATAAGGATAAGATTTTTGTAGGACAGGCAGGAAAGGGATATGAAGGGATGCGATGTGATAGGACTAATCCAAGAGCTATAGAATACCTTCAAAATAAGTTTCCTGAAAAGAAAGTCGTACCGATTTATCTTACAAAATCAGATAGCGATCCTTCCATAAATTGCTTGCATCTCGATTGTGCTTTTCAGCCTATAGGCAATAATGACCATTGTATCATTTACAAAGGAGGATTTGAAGATCCTGAGCAGGCAGATATGCTGATAGAACTATTCGGAGGAGAGGAAAATGCAATCCTTATAGAAGGAAAAGATATGTACAATATGAACAGTAATATTTTTTCTATAAACCCACAGGTTATCGTTTCAGGAGATAATGAAAAAGAATTTGGAGAATTGAATAGAAGGCTCGAGGCCAAAGGATTTACAGTAGAAAAAGTACCCTATTCTGAGACCTCAAAAATGGAAGGCTTATTTAGATGTTCTACCCTACCCTTAAAAAGAAAATATGGATAAACTAATCGCTGACACAGTAATGATGGTGGAGCCCATTGCATTCGGTTTTAATGAATCGGCTGCAGAAACTAACTCATTCCAGAATAGATTAGAACTCTCCAATGAGGAGGTTCAGAAAAAAGCCTTGACGGAGTTTATAGGATTTGTGGATTTACTCAGGTCTAATGGAATTAAGGTTATCGTTTTTAAAGATCAGTTAGATCCTTATACGCCTGATTCGATTTTTCCTAATAATTGGTTTGCAACTAGTCCTTACAATCGTAGGCTCGAGACCTTCCCCATGGCAAACAAAAATCGAGCAGATGAGAGAAGACCACATATCATAGAGTCGCTACTACAGCATGGTGATTATAGTCTAGATGAATCTCTATTATCCTACGAGGGAGAATCTAAATTCTTAGAAGGAACAGGAAGTATGGTCCTAGATCATCATCAGAAGATATGCTATGCCTGCCTCAGCCCACGTACCCAACTAGATGTTCTTAAAACCTGGTCAGAAAAAAATGGATATGGACTAGAGGCTTTTTACGCTTATGGCGAAGATGGTTCTGAGGTCTATCATACTAATGTAATTATGACCATGGCAGATGAGTTTGTAGTTATCTGCCTAGACTCTATAAAAGATACAAATGAAAGAGCTGCCGCCAAAAAAGCACTAGAGGAGAAAAGCAAGAGATACATCATAGAAATTACAATGGATCAGATGAATAACTTTGCTGGCAACATGCTCCAACTCAAAAATGAAAAGGAAGAGAAGTTTCTTATCATGTCAGAGTCTGCCTATGATTCTCTTACTGATGAGCAGATTTATACAATCACAGATAAGTTTAATAATAGCATTATAGCTACTACGATTCCGACTATCGAGACAATCGGAGGTGGAAGTGCGAGATGTATGATTGCGGAGATATTTTAACTATAGACAATTACCCTTCTAGGATTCATATATTTTTTATAGGCCTTGTAGATTAGAAAAGAACAGATTGCCAGACCTAATACAGAGGCTTGTGATAATGGTGATGGCACTATTACTGTTAGCCAAACTGTAGCTGGAGTAACTCAGGATACTGTAATAACAAGTTCTTTAGAGGACTTTAGAACAGATTTCGAGGCATTCGGAAGTTGTGATTAATAGAAATATTAAAAAAATAAATGGAGAACTTTCTGAAATACGAAAGTTCTCCATTTTTTTTATATCACATGTATTTCTAATGATCCAATCAAATCACTAGAATGAGATGATTATTTATATCTCATAAACCCTCACCTTCCTTTTCTTAAGATGCTTATTATTCATCTTTTTTATAGTCATGCTGATTTTGGATTTCTTAATGGCTACAAAGGAGCATTCTTGTTTTAGCTCTATTATTCCTACTTCTTTTTTATCTAAGCCGACTTGTTTAAATAGGAAGCCAGCTATATCCCCCTTGGAGATTTTATCTCTTCTACCTCCTGAGATAAACAGCGTTGTAAAAAAAGCATTAAAATTAGTCTTATTAGGTTTTAGAATTTCCTCTTCTATCTGTCCTATAAATTCTGGCAATGGCTCTCCATCCCAGTGCAATACATAAGCGGTTCCTTCAGCTTGCATCCTCGCTGTACGTCCATTACGATGAGTAAACTCATGACTTCTCGTCGGCAGATGATAATGAAGAATAAAACTCAGCTCAGATATATCTAATCCCCGAGCAGCTAAATCGGTAGCCACGAGCAAGTTAAACGAGCCATTCCTAAACTGTACTAGAGCTCGTTCTCTGTCCTGCTGTTCTATACCTCCATGAAAACAACCATGAGGAATCTTCTTTTCGGTAAGAAATTCACTTACACGAGCGATGGCATTTTTAAAATTACAAAAAACAATCCCTGGCTTATTTCCTATATGATGCAAGGCTTGAGCTAGTGTTTCCAGCTTATCCTTATCTGGAGACACGATGGACTTAATCTGTAATCGAGTATTATGCTCTGATAGATAGTCTAGTATCACTGGTCGTTCTAATCCGATAAACTTAGGCAGCTGATCTTCTTCAGTAGCTGAGGTCAGTATTTTTTTAGACAAACTGGGAAGCAAGGACATAATCTCACTCATCTCTTTATCGAAACCTACTTCCATAGATTTATCGTATTCGTCGAGAACTAGAGTTTGAACTTTATCGGTTTCAAAACTTTCTCTTCTTAAGTGATCTGCTACCCTTCCTGGTGTTCCTACTATAATAGCAGGAGCATGCACCAGCTCATCCATATCCTTGCTCAGTGCTCGTCCTCCGTAAAAGATATTGGACTTATATCCGGCACCCATATCTCTGATTACCTGCCCGATTTGAATGGCAAGTTCTCTAGATGGCACAACTATGAGAAGCTGTACCTTTCTCAATTTAGGATCTAAACCTAGCATTAGTGGAAGTAAAAAAGCAACCGTCTTCCCAGACCCTGTAGGCGACAGAAGGATAAGTTCGTTATTATCCTGAATGAGTTTAAAGGCTTCGTTCTGCATCGGATTGAGCTTTTCGATGCCTAGCTTTTTAAGTATTTCTTTTTGATTCTTTATCACTGTCTCTTATCTTTTTAAAATGGAAGTTTGCTTAAATCTACATTTCCTCCACTCAGAATTATTCCTACTTTCTGAGCCTTAAAAAGTTCCTTATTTTTTAGTACTGCCGCAAATGGAACTGCACAGGATGGCTCGATGATGATTTTCATACGTTCCCAAATCAGCCTCATCGCATGTACGATTTCCTCCTCTTCTACTCTTAGTATGTCTGTAACATACTCTTTTATTATTGGAAAATTTATATCTCCTAGATTAGTACGCAATCCATCAGCGACTGTATTTGTAGTCTCATTTAGCTCTATCTTCCCTGAGTGAAATGAACGATATGCATCATCCACCTCCATTGGCTCACCTGCATATACATTACAGTGGGGTGCATAAGAATTTGCCGCTAAGGCTGTCCCAGCTAATAAGCCTCCACCACCTACTGGTGTAAGTAAGCAATCTAAATCTGAATGCTGTTCCAACAATTCTTTAGAAGCCGTTCCTTGTCCTATTATCACATTTAAATCATTACTGGGATGGATAAAACTACAGCCTTTTTTTGCTACGAGTTCATTGGCCAATTTTTCTCTATCCAATATATTATTATCAGAGATATGGATAATTCCTCCATAATCTCTTACTGCATCCTTTTTTACCTGTGGAGCATTGCGAGGCATAACGATATGAGCTTCTATTCCTTGGCTACGAGCAGCTAGTGAGACTGCTTGTGCCATATTTCCTGAACTATGGGTTACGACTCCTTTGGACTTCTCATCTTCTGACAATCCCAATATTGCATTAGTAGCACCTCTCATTTTAAAGGCACCCATCCGCTGGAAATTTTCACACTTAAAAAGGACTTTGGCTCCAGCCAAATTATCTAATAAGGTAGAACTCATAACGGGTGTGTTATGAATAAATGGTTTTATCCGATCATGATGAGCGTCTAGAAGCTCTTTGTAATCCATACAATGAAAGTAACAGTCTCTAAGCTCATTGTAGTAAATCAATAGAAATAAAAATATAGGTCTTAACAATATGGCCTAGATATATTGCTTATCTTGAAGTAATCACCTTATTCATTATGAAAAATATTATTGTTTTACTGCTTGTATTTGGATTCTATTCTATTGCTCTCGGGCAAAATCAAGACGAATCTGAATCGACAAAGAAAGGCCTTAAAAATGTGGATCTCGTTCTAGGTGGTAGTTTAAATCTGAGTTCCTCAAACAACGACGAAATCAATGATTTTATACTAGATGGTACAGATATAACTCTGACAAACATTACTACAGGTGAGGCGGATATTACCAAATCGATTAAAGACATAAAACTTTATACAGGAGTAAAACTAAACGAACATATTATCATCGGCGGAAGTTTTAGAAATGCGATTGCAGATTTAGGATCCATTTCAAATTTTGGAACTGCTGCATCTCCACTTATATATGAACAGCTAATCACCAATGACTTAACCTCGTACGGTCTTTTTTTACGTTACACAAATTCTATAACTGATTTTCTAGGATTCGGTGTACAACCTTATATAACTAGAAATACATTTCGCACTGGTAATAGTTTTGGTTTTACCACTACTCTTAATCGAACAGAGACCAGCATTAATACTGACTTTACTCGAATCGGGTTAAATGCACAGGTTATTTTCAAAATATATAAACGGTTTAATATTGTTGTAAGCTTCGGACGATTAAGTTTTATAGGCGGGAAATCTGAAAGAATCACAACAGACTACTTAGATAATGAACCCACCTGTCCTCCAATAATAATTAAAAATGATATAAGGAATTTTAATACTAGTTTCAACGGATCCACTGTGCTATTTTCCGTTGAGGTGGTATTGTAATTATCGTTCCAGACTAACCTCTAGAGATATCGGTTCTTTAAAACATATGTGCCTCATAAGATGCTCAGCCCAGTATGGAACAAGCGATGCTCCCTTAGTCCCGAATCCATTAAATATATAAACATTCTTATACTCATAATGATGACCTATAAATGGTCGCCTATCCAGTACCGTAGGTCTTATAGCTGCAATGTGATCGATAATCTTGTAAGGAACTTTTAGATTTTTATCCAGAATAGCAATGAGTCTTTCTTTTTCCATAGCACTAGGTTTCTCATCCTCAAAATCCCACTGATATCCAGCTCCTACCCAAAACACACCATCTCCAAAGGGCACAAAACTCAATTTCTGCTTTAGGATTCTCGATGGAGCATAGTCTCCCACTTTTATAATAAGTGCTTCTCCTTTGGACGGTTCGTGAGCGAGATGTGAGAAGAATGGATTAGATCTTACCTTATATCCTTCTGCAAAGAATACCTGATCAGCAACTAAACCATTATAACTTACTTGCTCATCGTCGATTTGCAGTTTATTATAATCGAACTCATTCTGAACTATGAATTTATACTTTTCTAAAAATTTTCTATACACATTTATAAGCACTGGTAGATGCACCTGCATACCTCCAGTAAGCTCTCCATAACTATCAGAGGCGTTTACTAAATCGATATACTCTGATATGTCTGCCTCAGCTCTAAAATGTTTAGTCTCCTCTAAGAGCGTTTTAACTTCCCATTCATTTTCTTCTTGGATAGAGTAAAGAGCTCTGAGAATATTTCTATCGTTGTAGATGGGAACTCCTATAAGTTTACTGAGCTGTGAATAGATTTCCCTAGCTCGTGGAAGTAAATCATCGATTTTCCAGCTTTTTACATATTTGCGGCCGGTGAGCGGATTTATAACACCGGCACCTACCTTAGAAGCTGCGTTTTTATGACCGTTATCTATTACCACTCCATGTAGCCCATTCTTTCTAAAACTAAAATCTAGAATAGTTCCGGCTAGCCCCTGACCAACTATGAGATAATCCAGTTTACTCATGTAGATTTTTTAGTTCGGCTTTGGCAGCTTTAGTCAGTTTAGCAACGACTAAATCGTAAGAGTGGTCTATTAATTCAGCAAGAAGGGTGCTGTTTACATCTTCTTCTAGATTTACAGTATTCCAGTGTTTTTTACTCATATGGAATCCAGGATAGATTCCTTCATAACTGGCACGAAGCTCTTCGGATCTTTCTGGATCACATTTTAGATTCATAGAAGGTGGAGTTCTTTCTAAGGGAATAAGAGCAAACATCTTTCCCATAACTTTAAATACTAATGTGGACTCGTCAAAGGGAAAACTCTCCGTTGTCCCAGCTTTCTTTAGACAATAGCTTCTTATGGATTCTAGATGCAAGGTTTTAATTTAAAAGATGGCCCATTAGCTCCTTCTTTACCTGAAGATATTCTTCATTTTCTTTTTTAGACGGAATGATGAGAGGTATGCGATCTACTAGTTCGATTGAAGAGTTTTCAATAGCTTCGATTTTTAAAGGATTATTAGTAATGAGTCTTACTCGAGAAATTCCTAAATCCTTTAAAATATGAAGAGCAATCTCATAACGTCTCTGGTCAGGCTTAAAGCCCAAATCTGTGTTAGCATCTATCGTATTGCGACCAGTATCTTGCAGATTATAAGCCTTCATTTTGTTAATAAGGCCGATCCCTCTACCCTCTTGTCTTAGATATAGGACTACTCCAGATTTCTCTGATATCATCCTCAGTGAGGTCTCTAACTGCTCTCCACAATCACATCGATTAGAACCAATTAAATCCCCAGTCAGACACTCAGAATGTATCCTTACGGGAACTGGCTTAGAAGTATCTAAGTCCACATGACATACAGCAAAATGAGGTTTAATATCTTGATCATCATCAGAGAAAATAATCATTTTAAAATTACCATACTTAGTAGGTAAAAAGGTCTCTACTTGTCTCTTCACAAAAACTATTATATCTGTTTCTAGAGAATTAAACGCAAAACTCGCTATAAAGTTCTGTCTTCGTTACCTTCTCCTACGGGTTCATCAGAGGTAGTGATAAAGCCTACATTGGTTTCCTTATTATAATAGAAGAACAAGGGTCTTTCATACCTAAGTATGTCTATAAACTGCATATATCTGTTTGCACGGAAGTGTAAGTTTAACACCTTTCTAGTTCCTTGCATTTCTGAGTAGTTTTTAGGAACTGTCCCTTTACAGAATTTTAAGATTCCCATTGCATTAGACAGTTTGATGTGGATCGATGCTTCTATAGCATTATCCTCATCTGTAAATCCGTAAAGGAAAACTTTATAATTCTTAAACTCTTCGATATGAAAATTATCCATGGTTTTTTCTTTAGATCGGTAAAGATAGTAAACCGATTGTTTAAATATTTGCGTCTGATCCTGAAGAACTTCTATTTTTCTTTCGGTGATTTAAATACCTCAGATAACTTTGATAAATCTTATACTGATCTTTATCTACCATCTGCTTTACTTTAGAATCTCTGTCTCTTTTTACAGCATTTCTTAGTCTATTTACTTCTTTTTTATTGTCAGAAGTTATTTTGACGTATTCATGAGTTGCAGTTTTAAAAATGTGTCGAAATGCTTCCTCCTCTCTTTCGTTGAGCTTCATACGTTCTACCAGCTCATTTACATCTTTAGGAGGCTCCTGTTGTGCAGATTTCATATCTGGCAATGCAGAAATAGTCTCTCCATTTTGGCCTTCTGACGATGGAGGCATTTTAGGAGTCTCAACTGGCGTTTTACACGAAAATATTAGAGCAATCAAAAACGTAAAAAAATAAATCTTCCTCATTAGTTATATTAATTTTACGAAAGTAACCAACCATTAAATATTAATCAAGTATCATTATCTAATAAGACCAAATACCAGATGAAAAAGCCTCTAATAATTTTGTTTTCAATAATGCTAATCTCATTCATAGCATGTAAGCCGTCTATAGATTCTAGTGTCGCTAGCACTATCGATGTTACTCAACTCGCTAAACTCAAAGTAGATGAGCCAGGACTTATATTCTTAGATGTACGTACTCCTAAAGAAGTAAGTAATGGTAAGATTACTAGTGATGCATTAGAAATAGATTTTTTCAATGATAATTTTACAGCAGAAGTTATAAAACTAGACAAAACTAAGCCTTACCTGGTCTACTGTAAATCTGGAGGACGTAGTTCTAAGGCCATCGATATAATGCACAAAAACGGCTTTACAAATTTGACTAATCTAGATGGTGGTTACTCTGCATGGTCTAAGCAATAATCTCATTACGTGCTTTTAATAGAAAAAGGAGCCAATTAAATTGTTAGTTTCTAGAGGGAAAAGAATATTTTCGCATTATAAATAAATGTATATGAAAAAACTATGTCTATTTTTGGGGTTAATCCTAATGTCATATGGATTAAATGCACAAATAAAAGGAGGAGTAACCTGGTTTGATGCTGGATTAAAAGTTCAGTACGGAGGAGCGGCTCTTTTTAACTCCGCAATAGTAAATAGTACTGAGTACAACTATGACCTCGGTCTTACTACGGGCTTAGGGTTTGGAGCTAGAGTGGGTTACAACTATGATGACCATGGAGTTATACTAGAGTTTATGCTGAACAATGGAGAGCAGCCGCTTGAAAGACAATCTACTGATTCTAATTTAGATGTAAGCTGGAGCACTTTTGATTTAAATATTCTTTACAGAAACAGTGCAAACAAGGGTTACTTTGAAATAGGCCCTAAGTATGGAATCATAAATAGTGTCGAATTAAATGATGGAGAACCAATAGATATTACTGATGACTTCCAAAATTATTTTGCTGGGGTAATCGGATTCGGAGCGTACCTTCTAGGAAATGACGGAGCCTTCCAAGGACTATTGGGAATACGTGGAGAATATGGTTTTACTGATGCTGTATCTGATGCAGGAAGAGGATTAGGAAGTCCGTTAAGAGATCCATCTATTTATAGTGGAGATGATTCTAGTGCTACTAATAATTTGATATTTGCAGGTATCGTATTTGAGCTCAACTGGGGAATCGGATATTATGCTAAGGCTGGTT
This sequence comes from uncultured Saprospiraceae bacterium, assembly GCA_964509175.1. Taxonomy (GTDB): domain Bacteria; phylum Bacteroidota; class Bacteroidia; order Chitinophagales; family Saprospiraceae; genus JAHDHU01. The sequence continues at coordinate 59,824 of CAZDWO010000011.1, read as the reverse complement.
GTGGATCTAGATCTAAGTTTATACGTTTCTAGTCTATCTACAATTAAGAAATAGAAAAAGGAGAATATGAAATTTCATATTCTCCTTTCTTTTTTAAAACCTAACTCAATCCATTACTTTTTACTAGTCTTTGCTACTACTCTATCTGCTCTCATAATATCCGCACTTACTCTATCTAAATTGGCTCCAGCCAAATCTAATTTTATCGTTCCTCTTCTTTTTCTAGGAGTTATAGATTTTACTTTACTTGATCCATTAAAGATTGCAATTTCCATATCTTCTGTCCAGTCTTTGATGCTGTATGAAAATACAACCTGACCTTTGATCTTATTTTTGCTCATAGCAATGTATACATCTTTATTTCCCTTAGAAGTAATGTTATCAAAACCGTACTCCTCGCAGTAATCATAGTAATCCTGACAGATTGCATCCCATTCTATATCACAGCAGTAAGAATCATATTCCTGTATCGCAGTTACACAGTTATCGTCAAGGATACTTCCATTATACAAATCGATTGCTTGTAGACATCCAGAATCTCCTCCTCCTTCATTTCCTCCTCCATTATCTGTCTCTGCTAAACACTCATTGTACAAATCCATACAGATCCAATCAAACTCCCATTTACAACAGTAAGAATCTTGGCTTATAGTAGACTCATAACACTCTAGATTAGTAAGTGCTTGTCCTGTATCATAATCTACCGCTGGAGCATTGCAGTCTGAATCTATCGGTCCATCATTATCATCTTCATCTTCTTCATCATCCTCCTCTTCTTCTTCATCTTCTTCGTCCTCTTCTTCTTCGTCCTCATCTTCATCCTCTTCGTCCTCCTCTTCGTCCTCCTCTTCCTCTTCTTCTCCTCCACCGTTAGACTCTGAACATTTAGCAGCAGCATTCTGAGTTAGAATCACTAGAGAAGTAGAAACATAGTTTTCTGAGCGGCTAATCTGTCCAGCACTAAACATGTACATACATGCATCGTTTGTGTAGTCCATATAGTTCATATGTAAATCTGTAGATCCACATGAGCTTGCACCGATAGATGGACAATCATAGTAAGGGTTATTAGAATCTGGAGTATCTGACACATCATCATCCTGTCCACATCCTCCTCCCCAAATATGATCTAGTAGTAAGTAATGTCCTACCTCATGAGTAGTCGTTCTTCCCAAATTATAAGGAGCCTGCGGCACTATATTTCCACATCCATTACCTGACCCGAAGGCGATCCCTTCTACAACTACACCATCTCCGTTTCCTGATCCACCGAGAGGAGCATATCCCAGAACCCCAGTTCCAAACTGAACGAAAATATTTAGGTAGCCAGAGAAATCGCTGTTAGAATCTCCAGTTGTCTGGTTTATAGTTACAGCAGGATTTCCTTCTTGTAGACCATATCCACTCGGATGATCTTTATCCGCAAGACAAAACTTCAAGCAGGCTTCTCCATTATTTAATCCTGGAAAACTAGAAGAAGCATCGTTTGTCCATTTAGAGATATCAGAGTTAGTCCCACCAAAATCAGCGTTGAGAATTGCAATTTGGTTCTCAGCCAAACTTATTAAGCAAGCCGCATCAGCACCTGTCGCTCCTTGATAATGTACCGCTACTGGTATAAGAGGTGGATTAGCACAGGTAGATCTGGATAATGCTGGAGCAGCACTTAAACGAGTAAATTTTGCTTCATGCTTGGCTTTAAAGGCTGGATCTTTTAACCATTCTTCCATTTTGGCATGTGTAGAACAGCTTCTTACATGGTCGCTTAGTGTACCATCTTCTATCGGAGAATTATTATCTAGCTCTAGCTCTTCTTGGCAAGACATGAAAAACAAACAGCCTAGGAATAATAAATACATTTTGAAATGTGTCATAATGTTTTGTTTTAAAAAATGAATTAATTAGTTAGGTAAATTCTACTCATAGATTATTGCATTTATTTAATACCAAACCTACAGCCGTATCACAGTTTTAATCAGCGACTTTATATAAACCGGCCCGCTTTTTATACTTCTTTGGGTTTTTATTATACTTCTTTGTGGAGAAGATGAGAATAGTAGCTCTACATTTGTAATAGATATAGTTACAATGACAAAAAGTCTTAGTCAAAATCTGTTATTTGAAAAGAAGTATTGGGTGGTACGCCATCTATTATTCTGGTCGTTTATTTATTTAGATGAGGTGCTTAACCTATTTGGAATTACAGATACTGGAGATGTAAACAGTCTATTACTAATAAATATTCTTATCGATTTTGCTCTTGTTTACATTAATATCTACGTACTGATTCCTAAATTCTTAAACAAAGGCAAATACTTTATTTACGGCTTACTGACCTTTATAAAATTATGTTTAGTAGTCTGGCTCATCGATTATATGGATACACTCTATTATCCGATGACTCCTGAAGAGATGGCAGAAATAGATTACGTAGGCACTTATATCCATGGGGGAATTACGCAACTCGGAGTTTTATTTCCAGCAGTAGCCATCACTATGGTAAAAAATAACTGGAGCAATACGGAGAAACTAAATGCTCTAAATCAATTTCAATACGAAGCACAACTGGATAAACTAAAAAAACAGATAAACCCTCATTTTCTATTTAATAGTCTAAATGCAATTTATATCCAAGCAAAACAAAAAGACGAAAGCGTCCCAGAATCCATAATGGCCTTGTCTGATCTTATGAGATATCAAACCTATGATGCTTTGCAGAATGAAACTGCCTTATCTAAAGAAATCGATTTTATAAAAACCTATCTGGAAATGGAGAAGATGAGACGAGACCGTTTTGAATACTCGATAGTCCATGATTCTGATCATATAAAAAATGTACTTATCGAACCCCTGCTATTATTACCTCTAGTAGAAAATGCTTGTAAGTACAATACCAGTCTCAATTCTAAAGATTTGACTTATGTTAATATTGCATTTAAGATAGAAGGAAAGGAACTTAGAATAGACGTATTCAATAATATAGGACATATACCACAAGAGAAAAACGATAAATATTCTGGCTTAGGCCAATCCAATATTAAAAAGAGATTAGAGCTACTCTACCCTAGCAAACATGAATTTAAAATCGTCGGATCCAAAAACGAATATCATGTAATGCTTAAATTATCACCTCTAAAATCAACAAATGACTAAGCCGCTGAGATGCATAGTTGTCGATGATGAGCCCTTAGCTAGAAAAGGAATGGAACTGCTAATCGCAGAGCTTAGTTACCTAGAACTAGAGGAAGAATTTTCTAATGGAATAGAAGCCATGGACTATCTAAAGTCTAATGAAATAGATCTTATATTCTTAGATATAGAAATGCCGGGACTAAACGGACTAGACTTTTTAAAATCTCTAAAGCAGAAAACACAGGTCATCCTATGTACAGCATATCCACAATTTGCACTAGAAGCATTTGAGCTAGATGTTATCGATTATCTCGTAAAACCGATTGCCTTTAATCGATTCTATAAGGCAGCAGAAAAGGCAAAGGAATTTCATGAACTTTTCCAAAGCCCGCAGCAAACTATAGATAACATCACGGACCAATTTATTTTTATACGCTCAGAAAGAAAACTAGTTAAGCTATTTTTTAAAGACATAAAATACATCAAAGGCTTAAAAGACTACGTGATGATTTATACCACAAAGGATAAGTATATCACTGCTATGAATGTTAAAACCATTCACAAGCAACTTCCCGACTCTACCTTTGCAAGAGTAAATAAATCTGTTGTAATTAATGTCGATTATTTAACTAGTGTAGATCATGATTTAATCCTGCTGAGTGAAGATGAGTTTACTTTAGGTAATACTTATAAAGATTATTTTTTGAAGACTTATATAAAGGATAAGTTACTTAAGAGATGATAGCTGGCTATCATTTAATCAAAAAGGTAGTGACTAGAAAGCTAAACATTCATTCACCCTTATTGTTATATTTCCATGAAAGTTTACGACTTTAAAACAGAACAAATACTTCCTATTTCTCTTGAAAAAGCTTGGGATTTTTTCTCTTCTCCTAAAAATCTAAAAGAGATTACTCCAGATTATATGGACTTCAAAATCACCAATGATTTAGGAGATGGAAAGATGTATCCCGGTCAGATTATTACTTATAAAGTAAGACCGGTTGCAGGTATTCCGATGAGATGGGCAACAGAGATCACTCATGTAAAGGATCACGACTACTTTGTGGATGAGCAGAGATTCGGACCTTATGCGATGTGGCATCATCAGCACTTTTTTGAAGAAGTAAAGGAAGGTGTCTTAATGAAGGACATCATCAACTATGCCATTCCATTCGGCCCAATAGGACGACTGGCTAATACACTAATGGTACGTTCTAAACTGACCGAAATCTTTGATTACCGATATAAAAAGGTAGAAGAACTGTTCGGCAAAGCTTAGAAGCTATTTATTATTTGACCGAAGATATTTGCCTTTAAAGAAGCTCCTCCTACTAGTCCCCCATCTATATCAGGCATTGCAAAAAGCTCTTTGGCATTAGCAGGTTTTACACTACCTCCGTATAGAATAGAAATGTCATTGGCTAGTTTACCATATTTAGCATTTAAACTTTTTCTGATTTCTTGATGCATTTCTTGAGCCTGTGCTGGACTGGCTGTCTCTCCTGTTCCGATTGCCCAGATTGGTTCGTATGCGATTACGATGTTTTTCATTTGACTTGAAGTCAAATGAAAAAGACTCTCTTTTAACTGAGTTTTTACATGGTCTACATGCTTCTTCTTTTTACGGATATCTAAAGACTCTCCACAACAGAAAATAACCTTTAAACCATTGGCCAAAGCCGTATCTACCTTAGTTTTTAAAAGCAGATTAGATTCATTAAAGTATGCTCTTCTCTCTGAATGTCCTAGGATTACATATTTTACGTTCATAGAACTCAGCATAGTCGCAGAAATCTCTCCGGTATAAGCACCACTTTCTTTCTCATGACAGTTCTGAGCAGCTACTTCTACCCTGCCGATATGACGTACCATATTTTGCACCTCAGATATATACAATGCTGGCACTCCTAATATCACATGTGTATTGTGATCTCTTTTTCTTTTGACCAGACTTTTAGCGAGACTTAGACCTTCTTTGAGAGATAGGTTCATCTTCCAGTTTCCAGCAGCTATATTTTTACGAGGCATTTTTTATTTTTTATGTTTATGAGGATAAAAGTATAGAATAGCATCCAATTTACATCTAGTACAACTACAGTATATCTACATCATATCTAGTCTTGTCTAAATTTTCTGTTCTAGCTCCAAAATAATTGATATTTTGCAGCAAAGTGAGTGCATTGAGTAAAGAGAAACTTTATATACATCGAGATATTAGTTGGTTATCCTTTAACTATCGCGTATTGCAAGAGGCTGAGGATCCTAGAAATCCTCTCTTAGAGAGAATAAAGTTCCTAGCTATATACTCTTCTAATCTAGGTGAATTTTTCCAAGTAAGAGTAGCTAACCATAAAAACCTACTGAGATTAGGTAAAAAGACTAAGAAAAAACTCGAAGAGAACCCAAAGGAGATATTACAGGAAGTTCTCAAAGTTGTAAATAAACAGCAGATTCATTTTAGTCTGATTTATAAGAAGCTTATCGCTCCCGAACTTAAAAAAAATAACATCCACGTTTTTAGAAGTAAGCATCTAAAAGACTCAGACAAAGAATTTGTAAATGACTTTTTCCAAGAAAATCTACTTCCTTACTGTCAGCCCATTCTACTCTGGGATAAAAAAGTCAAGCCCTTTTTAAATAATGGATCCCTATATCTAGCAGTACACATGGAACTCAAGGGTAAAAAAGGAGAAACTCATTTTGCCTTAGCACAGGTACCTACGGATAATGTTGATCGCTTTATAACTCTGCCTTCCAGTGATAAGAAGAATCATAACATCATCCTTCTAGATGATATAATAAGAATCTCTGTACGCGATATTTTTCCTGGTTTCGAAGTGCTCGATACCTACTCCATAAAGATTACTCGGGATGCGGAATTATACATCGATGATGAGTTTGAAGGTGATCTCTTAGAGAAAGTAAAGAAGAGTCTAAAACAAAGAAATATAGGTCCAGCTTCTCGGATGGTCTATGACCGTAAGATGCCTAAGAGACTTCTTAACTATCTGATGAACACCTTTGAACTGGAAAAAATCGACCTACTTCCAGAAGGCAGATATCATAATAATTTTGATTTTTTCAAATTTCCTTCTTTCGGTAAGACCGAATTAAAAATAAAAGATCTCCCATCTCTACCATTAAAATCTATTGAGAATGCTAAATCCATTTTTGAAACAATAGAAAAGAAAGATCGCTTTCTACACGTACCTTATCATAGTTATGAGTCAGTAATCAGGCTTTTTGAAGAGGCTGCTGACGATCCTTATGTCGAAGAAATTAAAATCGTACAATACAGAGTAGCCAAGAAATCTAGAATCATGGATGCTCTGATAAAGGCCGCCAGCAATGGAATAAAGGTTACTGCATTTATAGAAATAAAGGCCAGATTTGATGAAGAGGCAAATCTAAAATGGGGTGAGAAACTGGAAAACGCAGGAATAAAAGTAATCTATAGTATGCCTGGTCTTAAGGTTCATGCTAAGGTTACGCTTATAACAAGAAAGAGAAATAAGAGCGTTAAAAAGTATGCTTTCCTAAGCACTGGAAATTTCCATGAGGTTACCGCAGCGGTTTACTCAGACATGGGAATATTTACCTATGACACTAGGATTACTACAGAGCTAGAAAAGATATTTGAATTCCTAAGCACTCGTCAGTTGAAGAATCCAAGATTTGACCATTTGCTCGTTGGCAAATTTGGACTAAAGGATAATCTGATAAAACTCGTAAAGCAAGAAATAGCTAAAGGCAAGAAAGGATTTATGATTCTGAAGATGAATAGTCTTCAAGATAAGGACATGATAAATCTGCTCTACGAGGCTAGCAAAGCTGGAGTAGTAATAAAGCTCATAGTAAGAGGAATCTGCTGTATCGTACCTGGCGTAAGTGGCCTCAGTGAAAACATCCATGCCATCAGTATAGTAGATAGGTTTTTAGAACATTCTAGAGTGTTCATTTTCGGAAAAGGAAAGGAAGAAAAAATCTATCTATCCTCTGCAGACTGGATGGAAAGAAATCTTCATCATCGAGTAGAATGTATTTTCCCTATCTATGATAAGGATATACAGAAGATGATTAGAGATGTGATCAACATGCAGCTAAACGATAATCAAAAAGCGAGACTACTTAATTTTAAAAAAATGAATACTTATCAAACTGATGATAAGAAGGCTCTGAGGTCTCAGCTCGACACTTATGACTATATTAAAAAAGCTGAAAAGGCTTAATAACCTTAAAAGAGCTGGTCAAATTAGAATTGTTTCTAGCTCTATTCTCAGACACATTTGATTAATTTTGCAGCCCTAAACAATGATGATAATATGCTCGATGCCATAGGTCCAATAGATGGAAGATATGCCTCAAAGACTAGCTCGCTAAGTCCATTCTATTCTGAAAAAGCTCTTATAAAATATAGAGTACTCATCGAAGTAGAATATCTAAAGCATCTTGCACCTACAATAGGTTTGCCTTCTGATCATTTTGCTGCACTAGACGAGATTAATAAAAACTTCAGCTCTGAAGATGCTGAGAAGATTAAAGCAACAGAACGAGTTACTAATCACGATGTAAAAGCGGTAGAGTACTTTGTCAAAGACAAACTTCAAGAATTGGGCTTATCTAAGTTTAAAGAGTTTGTTCACTTTGGGCTTACAAGCCAAGACATAAATAACACTGCGATTCCACTAAGTCTAAAAGAAGGACTAGAGCAGACTTACTACCCTATGCTACAAGAGGTAATCGCAAAACTTGATGAGATTGCTACTGACTATAATGGAATTCCGATGCTTGCCAGAACCCATGGCCAGCCAGCATCCCCTACTACTGTCGGAAAAGAAATAGAAGTATTTACAGAAAGACTAAATGATCAACTCTCATTGCTAAAGGCCTTACCTATCAAGGCAAAATTTGGAGGAGCTACCGGAAACTTTAATGCTCATAAGGTGAGTTATCCTGATGTAGATTGGATAGCATTTGGGAATAGTTTTGTAGATCGATTGGGATTGACTAGAAGTCAAAAAACAACGCAGATTGCTCACTATGATCATCTAGCTGCCATCTTTGATTCATGTGCTAGAATAAATGTGATACTTCTGGACTTAGCCAAAGACATATGGACGTATATCTCTCAGGATTACTTCAAGCAAAAAGTAATCGCCACAGAGGTAGGATCTAGTGCAATGCCACATAAGGTAAATCCGATAGATTTTGAAAATGCAGAAGGAAACTTAGGTATTGCTAATGCTCTTTTTAAACATCTATCTTCTAAGCTTCCGATTTCTAGGCTACAGCGAGATCTTACAGACAGTACTGTACTGCGTAATATGGGAGTTCCCTATGCACATACGCAAATTGCTTTTACTTCTTTACTTAAGGGCCTAAATAAAATAAGTCTAAACAAAGCAAAACTCAAAGAAGACCTCTCACACAACTGGGCAGTAGTTGCTGAAGCGATACAAAATATCCTTAGAAGAGAAGGAGTAGAAAAACCGTATGAAAAACTTAAAGGATTAACTCGTGGAAATGAAACTATTACGGAGCAAACCATCGTTAGTTTTATTGAGTCCCTAGAGGTGTCTAGATCGATAAAAGACGAATTGCTAAAAATTACACCTCATAATTACGTAGGGTACTTTTAAAATAAACTTCTATGAGTAAGCTTTTCAAAATTTTTGGTTTTCTTAATAAGTCGAGAAAGACTGTATCAGAAACCATTTCTAAGTCCACTGAATTTATCGATGATACACTCGACAAAGAGTACATCGCTTCAGCTATAGATAAGGCCAAAGAAGCAACTGGTCAAGTAGCCCAAAAAGCAGGTGAGGTATTTGAAAAAACAAAACAAGGAGCAGAGCAACTTGCCGACTCCGATACCTTTAAAAACATCAAAGACAAGGCATCTGAACTTGCTGAGGACATCTCTGAAAAGGGGAAGGAACTCGTAGATAAAGCAATGGAAAACGAAACGGTCCAAGACATCAGTAAAAAGGCGAAAGAGGTGACTAATCAAGTGGCAGATGCCGGAAAAGAGCTGGTCGATAAGGCAATGGAAAATGAGCATGTAAAAAACGTAGCAGATACCGTAAAAGAAAAAACCAATATGGCAGCTGGTGCTATCACAGATGTTTTTGATGGTGATTCAGAAGAAGAGTAAAAGAATTATACATTTGTGCCTTTAATTTTTAAAATTCAATGGTAGAGTCAAGAAGCTCAATCATTAAGCAATTATTTAGATGAGATATATTATACTATTAGTTTGCATAGCTGGATTATTTGCATGTAAAACAACTAAGGAAACGGTTACGGAAACTGTAGCTAAGGAAACAATGACAACAACAAGCGAGATTGTTGAAGATAAAGGAGAAATGATATTCTCATATTCTAGAGGAGGCTGTTATGGAAGATGTCCAGTTTACACTGTAGATATCTATGATAAGGGTATTGCAGAATATCATGGAAGAGCTTTTTCTGACAAAGAAGGTCTCTGGCAAAAGACACTGACCAAGGGGCAATACAGTGTTGTAAAAGAAGCAATAGACGCCGCTGACTATAAGCAACTGGATTTAGAATATAAAAGCATGATTCCAGACCTTCCTAGATCTACCTTCGAATTCCATAATGATGGTGAGATTAAATCGGTAACAGGTAAAGAAAGTCTTCCAGAAAATCTAGAAGCATTAAAAATTACGATTCAGAAATTACCAGAAATGAAAGGCTGGACAAAACTTTCTGATCAGGTAAAGGAAGAAAAGAAGGAATTAAATTATGACGAAATAGTCATAAAATTTAAACCAGGAGTGGGATTACCAGGATGGTTTAAAAAAATGAAAGAGCATGGAGTTTATTTAAAAAGAAGAGTTGCTCCAGATAAAGATTTATGGGTTGCTGGTTATAAAAGATCAGACATCCGACCTGAGCTTATCCTAAAAATGATTAAAGATGATCCAGGAATAGAATCCGCAGAATTCAATAAAAAAGCTTCGCCAAGGAGATGATAAGATTTCTTTTTATTCTTTGCTTTTCTTGTCTATCCAGTCTTGTAATGACACAGAATGTAACCATAGATTCTCTCGGTTTCGAAACCTTTACCTATCAGGAGGGAGACACTACCTATGTAATGAAGAAGTATTTTATGGCCTTTTTAAAAGAAGGTCCGACTAGAGACCAGAACGAAGCAGAAGCTATACTCATCCAATCAGGACATCTAGCTCACATGGATAAACTGGCCAAAGAAGGAAAGATAAACATAGCTGGTCCTTTTGCTGACGATGGAGAAATAAAAGGAATGGTTATTTACTCTGTTCCTAGCTTAGAAGAAGCTCATCGACTGACCTCTATGGATCCTGCTGTAAAAGCAGGTAGATTATTGATAGAACTGCATCCTTTCTGGGCTGCTAAGGGAAGTAAGTTGGATTAAGGAAGTTAGATTCTTAGGGGCTGGACTTTTATCCTTTTCATGTCGACCCTGTGGAGACATCTTGTTGCTTAGAGCAGGATTACTTTATTTATAGAAGGACGTTCAAGATTCTAATTTTATGTCTACTCCCAAAACTGATTTTGTTTTCCAAAACAAAAAGATGTCTCGACGATGCTCGACATGACAAAGAGTTTCGCTATCGCCGGAATCCATCCAAGGAATTCTGACCATAGTTATACTTCATAAAATCAAAGACACTTGCCTTAGCTCCTATAAAGAAGGAATAAACACCTCTCTCTGGTGCCCAACTAAAATCCATCGACCAGCAATGTAAATCTCGACTGAGACGCAAGGATGGATATACCAAGGACTTATTTTTAAAATCATAAGAAATACGATCGAAGTTAATAGACCACTTATCTGTCAACTGGAATCCTCCAGAAAGAGAAAGCGAATTGGTACTAACCAGAAAAGTATCTACCCCATTGAGTTGTCGATTTACAACAAAATTATATGTATGATTAAGGCTGAAATTATCGAATAAATCTAAGATGTGTGGCAGATTCCTTTCTTCCTTTTCTTTTTTCTCTGAATCTTGCAATTCATCATCCTCTATCTCTTCTTGATTTACTTCACCGAGTCCAGAAATCTCATCACTGGTAAGATTAGGGTCAAAACGGGTAGAGTTAGGATTTTCATCAAAACGAGCACCTATTTGAGTCGAAGACTGATCTCTGATCAAAGCATCTACTTCCTTTACTTCATTTCCTCTAAACCAGTCTCTTACCTGAGAAAACTTGAGTCGAGTAGAAAACGTACCCATAAACTGATTAAATGCAAGTGGTCTTTTTCTATCAGACCAGACGCTTTGTTCTATAAACCTTCCTTGGCTATTTCTTAAATAGGGATCAAAGGTGGCATTAAACTGAAAGGAGGTAAACCCTTTAAACAACTTTGTATTTCCCCTGACTCGTAACTGGCTCCACTTCAGACTGTCTGCAGCAAAATTATAGTTACCAGAGACCGTTATATTATCAAAGAATTTGAGCTTCTTAACGGTCGAGTCTTTCTTAGAAAAGTATTTACCCTCAAATATATTTATGACCGAATAGTTTATAGACAAGGCGTCATCTCTCAATGATGGTGTACCAAAAACACCTCCCGAAAAGGGATTGTAAGCGAGACTATCTGAGTTGAATGGATTTACACTTATCACCTCTTCATATCGCTCTCTAGTCCCAGGGTTATATGCAAAGCTGATACTCGGTTTTGCAACATGTCTTATCCCTCTAAAAAATCCTTTAGTTCCAGGAAGTTCTCCAAAAATCTGAGTACTGGCAGTCATACTCACATTTACACTTCTAAACTGATCGAAGTTATTTATAAACTCATCCTGTATAAGAAAGGTCGTATCTATGGGAACATATAAAGTATCTCCTTCTAAAGTAATCTCCGAAATAATAGAATCAATTTCTACATCTTCTGAAAACGGATCATTTAAGGCCTGTGCATTTATTCTCCTGTCTAAGGTTCTAAAAAACCAAATCTCTTCATAGTTTACTGTCGGAGTAAGATTAAAATACTTGAAGGCTCTAAAAGAGGCACTTACACTGGCATCATGAGAGATACCGTACTGTATGTCATCGAGTACATCAGCGGTAAACAACACAGTATCCTGTGTACGGACAAACGCTCTAGCAGCTGCATCATAATCTACATTTATCTTTTCGTACCAGGCTTCTTCATTCTTTCCTTTATTCTTCCTCTTAAATGGAAAAATGGTATTCATGTTAAGCTTAAGGTCTGGCAGGGTCATATTAACAACTCCAGTCTGTGTATTCTGATCATGACTGAGTCCGACGTTTACGCTGAATGGTGTACTAGGCATAGTATGGCTCCAGAAGAAATTAGATCTATAAACACTCTGCAGTACAGAGGTCGCATCATTAAAGTTATCTGATCGATAATCGTTTGTACTTATGTTAACGGTACCGCCTACCTTACGATATGGATGTGCTTTAGAATCTTGTGTATGACTTAAAGAAATACTGTATGCCTTCTTAGAATCTATGAGACCTGTTTCTGTATTTTCTGTACGTCTATTAGAAAAACCCAATCGTACATTTCCATTGTAGCCATATCTCTTTTTATAATTAGAGGCTACTCTCAGACCGAAGGTTCCCCTTGTATAGATGTCTCCAGTTACCCTTAAATCAAATCTATCATTTATAGGAAAGTAATAGCCTATTTCTCTGAGCCCAAAACCGAGTTGATCCGAGTATTCATAATCATTTGGAAAAATGAGACCCGATGTGGCAACACCTCCTGTCAATGGAAAAAATCCAAAGGGCAACCATACCGGAGTTTTTACTCCAGCTATCTCTAGATTAGCTGGGCCAGCTACTGCTAGTTTATCTTGTATTAGTTTGAGTCTAGTTGCTCGGATTCCATAATGTGGATGAGGATGATTACATGCGGTGATAATGGCATTTTCTTGATAGACTGTATGATGATCAGAGTGCGATAAGCTATCTGCGTCACCTGATACAAATTTTGTCTTTGCTCCATGGATAAAGAGATCTCCTTCTTGAGCTACAGCATCGTAGACGAGTCCTTTTTCGGTCTTGAAGTTATACTTTAATTTTTTATAGTGAAACACCTGATTTCCATCTGTAAACTCAGGTTTTTCTATGATTTTACCCGACTTATCAGGTCGACCTTCGGCGTAAGCGATGTTATTCTTAAAATCAAAAATGATGTACCCTGCCTTTATTTCATATTCTTCAAACTTTACATAGGCCTGTCCGTAAAGATGGATGATGGATTTTTCAACCTCTAGCCAGTTTGTATCGACACTTCCATAGGTAATCGGAGCAGGTATAGCATCTTCCGCAATCGCGACTTCCTTTTTTATGCTTGTCTTCTTATTGGCTACAGCCAATGAATCTCTTCCCGTAGTATCTACATTTATAGTAAGAGGTTTATTAAAACCGTCTCCTATAGTATCCGTTTCATTTTTAATAATATCAGTCTTAGCCTTCTTTTTGGCAGGCTTATTCTCATCCTGAGCATTCATAACACACCCAAGTACTAGAAGAAAAAATAATATGGTAAATCTTTGTTTTTTCACTTAATATCCCATAAATCTAAGGCTAATAATCAGTAACATATTAAAATTATTCATATATTTGAACAACCGACTTGAGAGATAAAATGAGCTTAGATTAACTCAAGCCCTTGTCTTTCAAAATATGTTGAAAATAACCTTCAGTTTTATTTATTTGTTCGCAATAGTAACTGTATTTGCGAGTCCTTTTCCGATTTCTTATCTATTAAACGATAATATTGAGGAACTTGTATCATCTCCGTGTAATCTTCCCGCTGGATTTAGAACTATCGTTATAGACCCAGGTCATGGAGGAAACGATGAAGGATGTAAGACCAATAAAATCTTAGAAAAGGACATCTCACTACAAATAGCTCTAAAACTGGGCCATCAGTTAAAAACCAGCTATCCAGAATTACAAATAATCTATACCAGAGAGTCAGACCGCTATGTGAGTCTACAGGATCGTATCGCTACGGCTAACCATAATAATGCTGACCTATTTATCTCAGTGCACTGCAATTATGTACAAGAAAAATATGTATCTGGAAGTGAGACTTACGTACTCGGTGAGGACCGTAAGAGTCAGCATCTCGTAAATCAAGAAGAGAGTCATTATCATCAAGAAGAATTTATCAGCAGCATCAGATTTAAAAAATTAGAAAATCATGCTTACATAAAAAGCCTAGATCTTGCCTCTAAAATAGAAGACTCGTTTGCAGGTCTGAGAGGGATGAAAAGCAGAGGTGTCCGTCACGGAGCGTTTAGAGTATTACAAATGACGACCATGCCTTCTGTATTGGTAGAGGCAGGATTCTTAAGCAATAAACGAGACTTAAAACGTCTCCAATCCCTAGAAGGTCAGGCAGCTATTGCACAGTCCATTTATGTTGCTTGTCAGAATTACTTTGAAGAGTTAACGGAGATAGAAAATGAAGGAACACCTAGTGCGGTCGTAAGGTACCATCCTACCCCAGCAGCACCAGCTCCATTTATAGCACAACCTTCTACAATACCTTCTAAAAAATATGAGATACAAATTGCAGAATTTACCTCAATTCCACTCATTTCTAAGAACGAAAAATGGAATACACTCAAGGAAATAAAGATTGTCCAGAAGGATGACCGATACCTGTATATGTATGGAGATTTCAATAATTTGGCTCAAGCCGTAAAAAAACAAGAAGAATTAAACGCTCAGGGCTTCAAAGGAGCCTTTGTAGTAGAAAAAGGCGAATAATAATCTATTTATATAAAGCCCTTAAATACAGGTAAACTGCTTGAATTTTTCATAATTTCGTGGCTCGAAAACTTCTTATGAGTCGAGAAATCAAGTTGGGTTTATTAACCATAGTTACTCTAGTTGCGATTTTTATCGCACTGAATTTCATTAAAGGATCTAACGTCTTTTCTGAATCCCTTACAGTTTACACCAAATTTGATAATGTAGCTGGTCTAGACATTTCCTCTCCGGTCTATATCAATGGATTCAAGGTAGGTGCAGTACAAAACATAAGCATCAATCCTGAGAAACTTACACAGATGATAGTAGAGCTCAGAATAGAAGGAGATTATAAATTGCCCAAGTCTACAAAGATTATTTTTAGAAGTGATGGAATGGTTGCCGGTAATGCTTTGGATCTCAAATTTATAAAGCAATGCTCTGGAAAGAACTGTGTAGTAACCGGTGATTACCTTACCAGTGAAAAAATAGGCTTACTTAGTAGTATGTTTAGTGATGAGGAAATCGACGAGGTTTCTGATAAAATAGGATCTACAGCTCAGGATGTAATCGCAGCTGTAGGAGATGAGAGTTCGACGGCACCGATAGATGTCTCCGCAAGAGAACTAGAAAGTACCTTGGCCAATATGACTAAACTGACCGACGCTACCAATAGACTGATAAGAAACTCTTCTCAAAGTATACAAGCTACCATGTCTAATATGGAGAAGATTACCGCTAACATAGATCAGCAGAATGGAAAAATCTCTAGTATGCTGACCAATATGGAAAAGCTCTCTAAAGAACTTACTGAGCTGAAACTAGCAAATATATCAGCCAATGCAAATAAGACTATGGTCACTGCAGAAAAATCTATGGCTGACGTATCTAAAACACTAGCGAGTGCAGATGAGACCTTTAAAGAACTAAATAATACACTTAAGAAGTTGAATTCTGGAGATGGCTCGCTGGCCAAATTAATGAACGACCCAGAACTCTACTCTAATCTAGAAGGAACCTCTAGGAATCTCTCTCTCCTATTGCAGGATGTAAGACTAAATCCTAAGAGATATATTAAGCTATCAGTATTCGGTAAGAAGCAGCAGCAATATGTTGTTCCTGAGGATGATCCTGCTGATCTCGTTCCTAACAATTAGAAGTTAATTAGAAAGACGTTTTATCCCACAGATTTAAGGCTATAGATTAAGGGCTATTATTATCTTAGCATAAATAGTTCTATTATGCTTCTAAGGATAGTAATCCTTATTTCTTTTATATTATTTACTAGTCGGATTGGCTCAGGCCAAAATGAGGTAAGTATTGCCAACTACCAAATGGAGGTAGAACTAGATATCGAAGCAAAAAAGGTATATGGAAAGACCGTTCTCAACTGGACTAATCCATCAAACAACACTGTGGACTATCTGCTCTTCCACATGTATTACAATGCCTTTAAAAACTCCCAATCTACCTTTATGACCGAAGGTGGAATTCCAGATTTTCTAACAAAAAATATCGATCAAAACTGTGGCTGGGGATGGACTCATATCTCTAAGATTTCTGATGCAGATGGAAACGACCTAAGTTCAGGAATCCATTACGTACAGACAGATGATAAAAACACAAAGGATCAAACTGTTTTAAAAGTACCTCTTAAATCTGCCGCTGCACCACATGAGACCATTACGATAAACTTTACCTGGGAAGCTAAGATTCCACAGACCATGCCTCGGACTGGATATAATAAAGAATACTTCTTTATGGCACAGTGGTTTCCTAAGGTAGGAGTCTATGAGCCTGCAGGAATGAGAAATTCTAGAGATGGAGGATGGAACTGCCATCAGTATCACTCTAACGGTGAGTATTATGCGGATTTTGGAAATTATGATGTAATCATTACTGTTCCTAAAAAATATGTGCTCGCTTCAAGCGGAAAACGAATCGATAAAAAAGAGTCAGGAGATAAGATCACATACAGACATCAGGTAGATAAAGTAATCGATTTCACATGGTCAGTCTCTCCTCACTTTATAGAACAAAGAGACAACTATAAAGAAACAGAACTGATTCATTATAGTTATGCCTATAAAGCCGACTACGCTGAACGATACTTTCCTATGCTTAAGAGTGCAATGAGCTATCTGGAGGATTTACTCGGACCTTATCCATATCCAACACTTAGTATCGTAGATCCGCCAGTTCATGGAATGTTTACAGGTGGAATGGAATATCCGACGCTTATCTCTACCCTGAGTTTTAAATTTTTGCCTGACGGTATTAAGATACCTGAGACGCTGATTACTCATGAATATATCCATCAATACTTTATGCAGATGATTGCCACACATGAGGTAGAAGAACCTTGGATGGATGAGGGATTGACCTCCTACATAGAAACAAGAATAATGGATGAGGTGCTAGGTTCAGAAACCTCAAGTCTAGATTACGAAAATCTAAACATCTCCAATAGCGAGTGGAACAGATCTGAATTTATGAGCTCTCCTAATCGAGATATCGGATCGAACTTACTCAAGAGTTGGGAATACAAACATGGCGGTTATGGAGAGATAGCCTATAACAAAGTAGCCTTATGGATGCAGAGCTTAGAAGGAATAATAGGTAGAGAAGGAATCGATAAGATTTTAAAAACTTATTTCCAAAAATGGAAATTTAAACATCCGAGTAGAAAAGATTTTATAGCTGTTGTCAATGAGGTAGTCGCTGAAGATTACAATGACAAATTTCCAAATGGAATGGACTGGTACTTTGAGCAAGTCTTAGAAGGCACAGGAAGTTGTGACTATGCTGTCGCTTCGATTAGTAATCTAAAGACCAGTGATACAAGAGGGTACTTAACAGATAAAAACGATTGTGAGGTAATCGTCACAGAAAACGATGGCATATACACTTCTAAAATAATCCTACGTAGACATGGAGAAATACAAGTACCAATAGATGTCAGTGTCTATCTAGAGAATGGAACTGTCCAAAATTATAAATGGAACGGAATAAACCGCAGTCATGAAATAAACCTCTCAACTAAAAGCAAGGTCACTAAAGCCATCATCGATGAGAACCATAAAATAACCCTTGACGAAAATTATATAAACAACTCTCTTGTACTCAAACCTACTTCTGACATCAGCTCCTTCTCTGTAAAATTTCAGGCATTCTTACAGCATAGTTTAAATCTTATGAGCCTGATTTTATGAGTTCACTATTCAGTAAAATAGCACAAGGTTTTTCTAACGCTTTCCGCAATTGGAAATTGTTACTCGTTCTTTTTATTATGAATGTCATAATCGGCTATATACTTAGCCAACCTATGAGATGGTTTCTAAGTGATGCCTTAGCATCTTCTGAAATGGCAACATTACTCAATGGAAACTTAGACTTTACCTTATGGACAGAATTGAGCAGAGTACATGCTTCAGGATTTAATCTGCTTATTAAATCAGTATTAATTTCTTTTCCCTTATACCTAATCTGGACCGTATTCTACACAGGAGGATTAATCGGACACATCCATCATAACTCAACCAATGATCTAAAACTATTTTGGTCTAGTGGAGCAAAGTATTTTTTCAGATTTCTAAGGTTGGCGATTTACATATTATTAGTAATCGGTTTATTTGCAGGAGTTATGTTTTTTATAAGTGGCATTCCTACTACATCGATATTAGAATACGATACAGAAATGACTCTTATCTATAAGTTTAGATTTATACTCGGCATATTACTAGTGCTGCTATTTCTAATCAGCATATTTAAGGATATTACCAAGTTCCATATCGCTAGAAATAATCGCTCCATAATTATTGGAGAAATATGGGCAGGTATAAAATCTAGCTTTAGACTCAGGAGCATATTGATAGGACTGGTGTTTCTGATTTTACAGATGGGATTGTTTCTTTTATACTTGGGAGCTATAAGAATGGGGTTAGATAAGACGATATTATCGATTGCTGTTATTCCGCAGTTGATTATGTTTTTACAGTTTGTGTTGCAATATGCTCGGTTGTATAGTTTTGATAAAGTAGTTGATAAGAAACCATATCCTTATCCGGAAGCAATAATAACAAAAACCTAGTCTCCACTCTCCTCTAGATTCAATATATACCACTCGATTTCTTCAACATCTAGATTAGCTCTTCTACCCTCTTCTTCTGGTGCATAATGTTCTGCGAGATAATCTAAAATCAATGGTTCTCTATCTCCCAAATCTGTCAGACCCTGAGTTGCTTGCATCCAGTCTATCATATTTTTCCATCCCATTCTAGAGGCTCTGTTTTGCGTAATGAGTTTAGCAGAGTGACATGAGGTACAGCTTTGAATTATGAGTTGGAGATTCTCATCAGCTTTTAATCCTGTCTTTACATGCATTCCTTTTTCTATTAGATTCCAGTCTTCCTTACGATCTGCTCTTGCTTGTCTCTGTCTAGTCTCTGCCATTTTTTCCAATTGCTCTTTGGAATAGGTGGGTTTATCAAAGTAGGATTGGATCGTATCTCTCATAGGAAGATAAACCAGGGTAAGTATCACAAAAAATAAAAGAGCACTGATTAGAGTTAGAAAGGCTCGCCACAAATAAGAAGTATTATAATCTGGTCTATTCATCTCAGACGATCTTTACTGCTATACGATGACAGGCATTATTTAGATAGCCTTTGGGATTCCATCCAGGTAGAAGCATCGGCTGAGTATTCTGGTCAGAATCAGTAGCTCTGACCCAAACTTCATAATATCCAGGTTCTGGAAAACCAATCTTTGCAGAAAAATCTTGCCATGCATATCTATTCTTACTAACAGACAAATCACAACTGTTCCAGCTTCTTCCGAAATCTATAGACCACTCTACTCGCTCTATTTCATTGCTAGAAGTCCAGGCATGACCACTTATAGGAAGCTCTTGATGAAGCTTCAACGTAGCCCCGGTTTTGGGAAAAGTAATTAGAGATTTTACTGGCATGTTTTCTATGATACACATGTCCTTGTCTTCTACTTTGGCACCTGGAGCTACAGGCTTACATGGCACTCTATAAGAAGTACCAGTCATTTTCTGCCCATCATGCACTTTATTTCTTACCACGATTTTTTCTAACCACTTCCCAGAACAAGAAGCAGGATATCCTCCGAAAACTAACCTAAGTGGATAACCATTGAGCATAGGAAGATCTTCATCGTTCATAGACCAGGCTATCATGCTCTCCACTTCTAGAGCCTTAGCAATAGGTACTCCTCTAGATATTGGATCCTTATCCTCTGCTCCAGATAGATGCACATCTGCTCCATAATATCCTATGTAAACCGCATTAGATTTTATACCCACATCTGCAAGTACATCTTTTAATCTCACTCCAGTCCACTTAGCACAACCGACTGCACCAGTACTCCATTGGTTGCCTTTGGCTGGAGGATTAAATTCCTTTCTTCCATTTCCTCCACATTCTAGAGTCAGATTATAACTTACCGTTTTAAACTTTGATTTAAGATCTTTTAAAGAATAAGATTTAGATTTCTTTACCGACTCGCCAGCAAGGGTAAGTGTCCAGTTATTTACATCTACGCTTTCTGGAGGAAGGCCATTGTTTCTGACAAAGAATAAATCATTGGGTGTGAGAGAATCATTAAGTAGATGAGCTGGAGTTTCCATGTTTATCGGACGATCATTAAGGACTGTCATCTCACTGCTCTTCCCAGGAAAGGATTCTAAAGCATTATTAGATAAGCCCAATAGATTCATTCCCTCTGGTATATACTTTCCAAAAACAACCTTAGCTCCTAGACTCACTGCCAGAGAACTTAGCACTGAATCTTTTATAAATTTTCTTCGCTTATTTATCATAAAAACATTTTCTCATACCACTAGCCTCATAACTCATTTGGCTACAGCCAATGCTAGTGAATCTTTTTTCTCTTTAAATAATTTATCAGAACATATTCTATCTACAGGAACGGTACTGTCCAGTGTATGCCTATAACTCCACTCGATCCATGAGCCATCATAGTTTTTTACATTCTCAAATCCCAGCACATGTTTTAAAACATAGTAGGTATGAGCGGTTCGTGATCCACTGTGACAATAAAGTATTATGTTCTTTTCTTTAGATATACCTCTTTTCTTTAAATCAAATTCCAAATCTTTTAGCTCCTTTATTTCATGATCCGTTTTTAAATCTACCAGTGTTGACCAGTTTAGATGAATGGCAGTAGGAATACTTCCTCTGCTAAATGCTCCTTTTTTATAGGCTAAGACTTTTCCTTTGTTTAAAAAAGGAGAGCCTTCGTACTCATACCTTTCTCTAGTATCTAGAATTAAGGTATTGCTATCTCTTATGGCTGCAATAACATCATGGTACTCAGCTAAAATACTTTTATCAAAATAATCAGGAAGTTGATAATTGGTTTTATCACGAGTGATTACTTTATCTGTAGAAATGTCGAGTCCCTTATCCTTCCAATTTTTAAGTCCACCACTAATAATCTTAAAATCATCAAAACCATATAGATTTAATACCCAAGCAAATCTCAAAGCATCGACATTTGCCTTTGCATCATACAAAAGAAGCGTTTTGCCTTTTTCAAATCCTAAGGATTGAAGGAGGTTTTGCAACTTCTCCTTAGATGGAATCATACCGCCGTACGGCTCTGTTATATCAGATGCATATTCTGGTCTCCATATATTCAGTGATCCTCGAATATGACCTTGATTATACACCTCTTTTTTGGAAACTTGAATTGGAATGTATTTCTCTAGCTCATTAGAAAGCAGTTTATGCGTATCTAAAGGAATCAGTAAATTATAGGTAGTTAATTTAGATTCTTGCTCCGTAGTAGCTGATGGAGACTTCTTCTCATGGCTACAAGAAGAACACATCATTAGAAGTACAACTAATAAAATAACCTCAGTTTTCATAGAGACTAGAAGGTAGGGAAAATGTGGAATTATTTGTGTATCAATTATTAGTAGATTCTAACTAATAAAATTAACCTCAGCCTCCAGCTTTAACCCAAATTTCTCTTTTACACTTTCTTGTATTTGCTGAGAGAGCTGGAGCATCTCATCAGAAGTCGCATTATTCTTATTGATAAGAATCAAAGCATGTTTTGCGTAACAGCCAGCACCTCCTAGATTTTTTCCTTTCCATCCACACTTTTCTATTAGCCAGCCTGCTGATAGTTTGACCTTAGTCTTAGTAGCTGGGTAGCTCGGCATATTGGGGAAGTCCCTTTTTATTTTTTTTGCTTTAGCCGAACTCACTATTGGGTTTTTAAAAAAACTTCCTGTATTTCCAATTACCTTAGGGTCTGGTAATTTAGTATTGCGTATATCGATTACTACATCAGATACATCCTTTATAGTCGGTTTATGTATGGCTCTTTTTTCTAGTTCTGATTTGATAGCTCCGTAAGAAATATTGAGCTTTGGATTTTTAGATAGTTTGAAGGAAACTGAGGTTATAAAATATTTTCCTTTGTATTTATTTTTAAAAACACTGCTTCTATATCCAAATTCACAGGTGCCTGATTTAAATGTTCGCTTCTTTCCTGACTTGAGATTTATGGCTTCTAGAGAATGAAAAACATCCTTGATCTCTACTCCGTAAGCACCGATATTCTGCATAGGAGCTGCTCCTACACTGCCAGGTATAAGCGACAGATTTTCTAATCCACCTAGTCCTTGTTTAATCGTCCATCTGACCAGCTTATGCCAGTTCTCTCCTCCTCCGATTTTTACAATGCTATGAGACTTGGTTTCTTTAATGACCTCTCGGCCTTTTATTTGATTTAGTAGAACTGGACGATTGAGATTATTTAGAATAAGTACATTAGATCCACCACCTAGAATGAAGTAATCTTCTTTTCTAGAATTGACTATTTCTTGCAACTGGTCTGATGATTTTATTCTTATCAGTTCATTGCAACTGACATCGAGACCTAGTGTATTATATGCTTTAAGAGAAGGCAAATATTATAACTCGCTGGCAGGATCTGTAATCTGCTTTAGTTGAGGTAAATTAAAATCGAACTGTAAACCTATGCTAAAATTACTGGCTTGAGAATTAGGATCCCAACCATACCTAGCGATTCCATAACCTGCAAATCCACTTAGCCCAAAACCAAATCCAGCTTCAACAACGATTGTTCTAAAAAACTCTCTAGTTCCTCCTTGAGCTTCAAACTCATCGCTGATGCCGTATAACTCTGTTCTATTCCATTGCAAGCCACCACCTACTGTAAAGCCGGTTCTACCCTCCTTACTTAAACAACTTAGCCCCTGGAAGTTAAGTCTAGCAACTACTGGTATCGCTAGCATTCCTAATCCCTTACTATCATTGAGAGAAAATCCGACGATTCCTAGATTAGCAGTTCCCTCGATAGAGAGACTGGTATTTTCTCCTCCGAACCATATTTTAGGACCTGCCCCTATATTAAGTAAAACACTACCTGCAGAGTCCTTACCTGGTCCATCTGGATTATTATATCTCTGGTACCAATCGTTAGTTATCGTACCTCCTATGCCTACCTGTGTATAAGCAGACATTGTAAATAAACAAAATAGGGTGATGATGATTTGTTTCATATATCTAGAAAAATTCTATGTAAAAATAGCTAAACTTTGAGATAGAAATCGAAACTTAATGCAGCTCAAATTGCAATTTTGCCAGAGCATGGTAGGCTCCATCTGTGTCATTACTCAGCTCGTCATGAGTTCCTTTTTCTACCATTACCCCATTTTCTATCACGTAGATGCAATCTACCTCCTTTATGGTCGATAATCGGTGAGCGATTATAATAGAGGTACGACCTTTTAAGAGCTCGTCTAGAGCATCTTGTACAACCTTCTCTGACTCCGCATCTAAGGATGAGGTAGCCTCATCTAAGAGCAGTATTTTAGG
Organism: uncultured Saprospiraceae bacterium; assembly: GCA_964509175.1. GTDB lineage: Bacteria > Bacteroidota > Bacteroidia > Chitinophagales > Saprospiraceae > JAHDHU01. Next base: position 36,044 of record CAZDWO010000011.1, on the reverse strand, counting down.
ATTCTTTAGTATTGCTCTAGCGATGGCTACTCGCTGTCTCTGCCCTCCTGAGAGTTTTATTCCTCGCTCTCCTACTACGGTTTCCATCTTTTCTGGAAAGCCTTGTATAAAGTCCCAACAGTTGGATCGCTGAGCTGCTTCCATTAGCTCTTCGTCAGTGGCATTGGGTTTCCCATAAAGGATATTTTCTTTTATCGTTCCTCCAAAAAGGATGACCTCTTGCGGCACAATACCTATGTTTTTTCTTAGGGCATTGAGATTCATGTCTTTGATAGATTTTCCATCCACCATGATATCTCCAGCTTCTAAATCATAAAAATTTAGCAAGAGCTTTACAATGGTAGATTTACCACTACCACTCTGTCCTACTAGAGCAATCTTTTCTCCCGCTTTTATATTGATGTCTATGCCCTTGAGCACCTTTACATCTGTTCTAGTAGGATAAGAGAAATGTACGTTTTTAAAATCTACATTCCCGACGATATCTAAATCCTCAATCGTTTCTTTTAATTCCACTTCTTCATCAAGCATAAGGATGTCCTGGATTCTTTCTGTAGCTCCTATGGCTCCTGCGAGAACCGTATATAGATTCCCAAGACCTGCTATCGCTCCTCCCATTATACCTGTATAGAGAATGAAGCCAAACAGATCACCAACCATCATTTCGCCTTCTTGTACTAAGATGGCTCCTCTCCACAAAATGAAAAAGATACCTCCAAAAAGAATGGAAATCACAAACATAAAAAACACTCCCCTGACCTTTGCATAGCTAAGTGCAACGTCTACCATTTTCTGGACTGCACCACCATATCGTTTAGATTCATACCATTCGTTTGCAAATGATTTCACTACACTGAAAGAATGAAAGGTTTCTTCTACGACAGTATTTGTATGAGCTAGAGCATCCTGTCTTTTCTTAGATAGCCTACGTATATATCTTCCAAAGACCATGGCAAGTACAACTACAAAAGGAAAGGTGGCTAGCATCGTCAAAGAAAGTTTAGGAGCTATGAAAAATATAATAACCGTCGAACCTAGTAGGATAATCACCTGACGTAAAAACTCAGCTAAAGAATGAGAGAAGACACTTTGTAACTGCTCTATATCTGTGGTAATACGACTCGTCAATTCTCCTACTCTTCTTCTTTCAAAAAAGGCAATGGTCTGGGTAATGATTTTATTGTAAACATCTCTCCTCAGATCTGCCATCCCTCTCTCACTTACGATGGCGAAGAAATATGTACGTACATAAGAAAAAAGACCTTGAATAATAAGTACAACTAAAAATAAGAGTCCATACTGATTTAAGGAAAGGGAAGGAATGTTGTCAGAGGGAGTTCCATTGGCTACATTGGTCATTTCCTTTGCTGCACCTATAAGCAATAAAAAAAATCCACTACCCAGAGCAAGGAAAATCATCGCAAAAATGAAGTAGCCTCTGTAAGGTTTTATATACTTGAAAATCGAGAGAGCTCGCTTCAGTCCATCCTTAGATATCTTTACCTTCTTATCGTCTAGTTTACTTCTTCTCATTCTTATCCAACAACGGCATTTATGCCATTATAGTTTTACTGAACTGATTAAAAAAAAGAAAAGGATAGCCTCGATGAAGCTATCCTTTCATTATAAATTTTCATTTCCCTTATTCAGGTATTTTGTCTGGTGCTAGTAGATCGTAGAACTCGTTAAGCTTAGGCAAAAGAATTATACGTGTTCGTCTATTTGCTGACCTTCCTTCTGGAGTTGCATTATCAGCAAGTGCATTGTACTCTCCTCTACCTGCCGCAATCAATCTATTAGGATCTATCCCAAAGTTCTTCTGTAACACTCTTACTACTGAAGCAGATCTCTTTACACTTAGATCCCAGTTGTCAGTAATTCCTGATCTGGCAATAGGAAGATTATCTGTGTATCCTTCTACCATTACTTCTAGATTAGGTTTAGACTGTAGAATTTTTGCAATCTTTCCTAGGACAGTCATCGCTCCAGAATTTACATCATAGCTACCACTATTAAATAGCATCTTATCTGAGATATTTATAAACACTACTGTCTTATCGACTTTTACATCTACATCAGCATCGTTTACTCCGTCCTTAAGCACACTCTTAAGGTTTACGGCTAGAGCCAAATTAATAGAATCTGCCTTGGTCTTTGCATTCTGAAGAAGACGTATATATCTGTCTTTACCTTCTAACTGCGAGAGTGTATTATTTATATTATCGTTTGCCGACTTAGAAAGAACCGTAAGATCACCTACCTGTTCTACTGTTTTATCTCTCTGCTGCTTTACATCAGAAAGTTGATTTTTAAAATCTCCTAGTTGTTCTTCTCTTAAAGCCAATGCAGTCTTAGAGGATTTAAGTTCTGCTCTTAGGTTTTCTCTCTCTCCTTCACAATTTTTCAATTTGATAGAAAAGTCTTCTACTAGCTCACCCGTTCGTGATACTTCATCTTTTTGAAAGGCTAGTTCAGACTGAAGTGATTCAAATCTCTTTTTACTCACACAAGAGCAAAGTGAAATCAACATAAATGCGATAAATAGGTTCTTTGTGGTCAATGTCATATTTGGTAATTATTAAATTCTTTTGCTAAAACATAAAAATACAAATCATCTTACATACTACGCCTATATTTTCCACCTACTGAAAATAAAGCGTTAGTGATTTGCCCCAAAGAGGCAGTTTTAGTTATTTCCATAAGTGCTTCAAACACGTTTTCGTTATCGAGAGCCTTCTGTCTAAGTTCTTCTAATCTAGTGGCACTATCATCTGCATTTAAAGAATGTATAGCTTGTAAGTTAGAGATCTGCTGCTCTTTTTCTTCTGTAGTAGCTCTGATTACCTCATCTGGAATTACAGTAGGCGATCCCTTGGAAGATAGGAAGGTATTTACACCTATAATTGGAAATTCACCTGTATGCTTTAGTGTCTCATAATAGAGAGACTCTTCTTGTATTTTACTACGCTGATACATGGTTTCCATAGCTCCTAATACACCTCCTCTCTCTGTTATACGATCAAACTCTGTAAGCACAGCTTCTTCTACCAGATCAGTTAGCTCTTCTATTATAAAAGAACCTTGAAGTGGGTTTTCGTTTTTGGCAAGACCCAGCTCGTGATTGATAATCATCTGTATTGCTACTGCTCTTCTTACACTCTCTTCTGTCGGAGTAGTGATCGCCTCGTCATAAGCATTTGTATGTAGGGAATTACAGTTGTCATAGATCGCATACAAGGCCTGTAAGGTTGTACGGATATCATTGAAGTCTATCTCCTGTGCATGCAGTGATCTACCAGAGGTCTGGATATGGTATTTTAGTTTTTGCGATCTGGCATTAGCACTGTATTTATACTTCATGGCTTTAGACCAGATTCTTCTTGCTACTCTTCCTATTACTGCATATTCCGGATCTATACCATTAGAGAAAAAGAAGGAAAGATTAGGTGCAAAGTCATTGATGTCCATTCCTCTAGCGAGGTAATATTCTACAAAGGTAAATCCATTGGATAGCGTAAATGCGAGCTGAGTAATAGGGTTTGCACCAGCCTCTGCAATATGATACCCAGATATAGAAACAGAATAGAAATTACGTACTCCATGATCGATAAAATACTGTTGCACATCTCCCATCAGCTTGAGAGAAAACTCAGTAGAAAAGATGCAAGTATTTTGAGCCTGATCTTCTTTAAGAATATCTGCTTGTACTGTTCCACGTACTGCTTTTAAGGCCTTGGCTTTTAGTTCGTTATACACACTCTGCTCTAGTACAAGATCACCAGTGAGTCCGAGTAGCATAAGACCTAGACCATCATTGCCTTCGGGTATATCTTCATTATATTTTGGCCTTTCTAAGCCCTTATCATCATAATGCCTTTTAAAGGCAGATTCTACTTTAGATTCTAAGCCATGCTCCTTTATGTACAATTCACATTGCTGATCTATGGCTGCATTCATGAAGAAGGCGGCGATGGTCGATGCAGGTCCATTTATAGTCATGGACACTGACGTTTTAGGATTGCATAAATCAAATCCTGAATAGAGCTTCTTTGCATCATTAAGAGAACAGATGCTTACTCCAGAGTTACCTACCTTTCCATATATATCTGGTCTATGATCCGGGTCTTCCCCATAGAGTGTAACCGAATCAAAAGCCGTAGAAAGTCGCTTAGCAGGAGTTCCTAAGGAGAGATAGTGGAAACGCTTATTTGTTCGTTCTGGACCACCTTCACCTGCAAACATACGTGTCGGATCTTCTCCTTTTCGTTTAAACGGAAATACTCCCGCAGTAAAGGGAAATTCTCCAGGAACATTTTCTTGTCTGGTCCATCTTAGAATTTCTCCCCAGTCTTTGAATCGTGGAAGCACAACCTTAGGTATTTTATTATGCGATAGGGATTCTGTATAATTCTCTACTACTATTTCTTTATCTCTTACCTTATAAACAAATTGGTCTTTAGTGTATGACTCTCTTTTATCTTCCCACGTATCTAATACCTTTTTACTCTCAGGAGTCAGTTCTTGCTCTACTTCTTTGTACTTATCGTTTATTTCACTTTCGGCTGTAGCCAAAATTCCTTTTACTCTATCCAAGGAAAATAAGTCTGTAGCTATGGATGACTGCTCCTCGGTTTCCTTATTATACTTTCTTATGGTGTCAGTAATTTCTGAAAGATATCTCACCCTTGCCGGAGGTATGATATAATGCTTTGCACTTCCACCTTCTTCTAGGTCTTTACCCTTATACTTAAATAGTCTTTCTACCAGTTCATTAAAAACAGTATTTACTCCTGGGTCATTAAACTGAGAAGCGATACTTCCATATACTGGCATGGTATCAGGGTCCTCATGCCATAGGTCGTGATTACGCTGATACTGTTTCTTTACATCTCTCAATGCATCAGGAGCTCCTCTTTTGTCAAACTTATTGATGACAATCATATCTGCAAAATCGAGCATGTCAATCTTCTCTAACTGCGAAGCTGCCCCGAACTCAGGAGTCATTACATAAACAGATAAATCTGCATGATCTACGATCTCAGAATCCGATTGTCCTATTCCGGATGTCTCCAAAATTATAAGATCAAAGGCTGCTTTCTTAAGAATGGAAATAGTTGCATCTATATGCTTATTGAGTGCAAGGTTATACTGCCTAGTGGCAAGCGATCTCATAAAGACCTTTTCACTTGCTATGGAATTCATACGAATTCTATCTCCGAGTAAGGCTCCACCAGTTTTTCTTTTGGAAGGATCCACTGAGATAATCGCAAGGTCTTTATCTGGAAAGGTAGAAGTATATCTTAGGATTAATTCATCCACAAGCGAAGACTTTCCTGCACCTCCTGTTCCGGTTATTCCAAGTACTGGAATCTCTGAATTTTCTACATCTTTTTTTATTTCTGACAACCACTCTTGACTATCCTCAGGATAGTTCTCTACAGCAGAAATTAATCTCGCCAAGGCTCCATGATTCTTATCGCTTATCTTCTTTATTTGACCGTTTAGATTTTGACCGACAGGGAAATCACACTTTTGTAACAAATCGTTTATCATTCCTTGTAAGCCCATCTCTCTCCCATCATCTGGAGAATAGATTCTATCTATACCATGCTTATGTAACTCCTCGATTTCAGAAGGCAGTATCGTTCCTCCTCCTCCTCCAAATATCTTAATATGGTCTGCACCTTTTTCTCTTAGAAGATCATAAGCATACTTGAAAAACTCGTTATGTCCACCTTGGTATGAGGTGATGGCGATGCCTTGTACATCTTCTTGGATAGCTGCATTTACGATTTCATGGACTGGTCTATTATGACCTAGATGGATAACTTCAGCCCCGGATCGCTGGATAATTCTTCTCATGATATTAATAGCAGCATCATGTCCGTCAAATAGCGAGCCCGCGGTAAGAATTCGAATCTTATTTACCGATTTGTATGAATCAATCTTTTCCATAACACTAAGTTAAGTCAGTATCGATTAAACTATGAATAGAAAGTAGAAAAAAGAGTGGAGAACATGGCCGCTTAAATACTAGCTAATCTGCAAGAAATATACATCTGAGTTATTACGATCGATACGTTTTACTGACCAGGCACCAGCCTGATTAGTACAGCATTCTTCAAATTGAAAAGCTGAGCATGACCTAGGTAGTCCAGAAAAATATAGGCTAAAATAAGTTTTTGTAAAAGGCCCAATGGATTGCCAAGTTGGATACAATGTGATGTTTTCCGCATGTACCAACTCACTTACATGGCTACTATTTAAATCGTATAGATAAGTAGAAGGCCATATACGAATACCTGATGGATGGGCACTATTATTTTGTAGCAAAAAGTGGAGTACGACTTGTCCCATCTCCTGAGTTTTGCTCTGTATCTCGTGGAGGATTTTAGGGTCTATTGTTACTTTGGGCTTAGTTATTACTGTTGCCATAGGACTAGCTAAAAGATGCTCGTTTTCGTTTTACAAATATAGCAGCTAATAAAGAATAGATAAAAGAATTAAGAATACCCATCAATAACATCATATGTAGATTATTCCACTTCATAGGGAATTCTGGTAGTTTTAATTCTCCTGATTCTATTTTTGCCCTTGCATCATCTTTTGCCAGTTGAATTTGTTCCTCCGTTTGACCAAGCATTTTTGTCACAAAGCCTGCGGTACTTATATTAGTCTCTTTTTGAAAATTATCATAAGTTGCTTGATATTCTAAGTCATTATTGTATACCGCAACCATTATAACCGTTGCAATCGTAGTTCCTATAAGTGTACCTGTAAAGACTTTTAGTAAGGCATTTCCATATTCCAATTCCTCACCAGGTATTCTGAAAAATTTTCTACCTAGTCCGACCATCACTACTATCATTATAACTAGTTGTAGGATCAACCACTTAGAAGAAAAAGTTATATCCACACCAATGAGATATTTACCTATTAGCAAAAATATTAATGAGAAAATTACATATCCTCCAGCAAACATTAAACTTGGCTTCATAATTATCGCGTTTTTCTGAATGGTAAATTTAAATTAAGAGATAGACAATCTGAAATACAATCCTTTTTAGAACTTGTTTTTCTAATATTAAGGTAGTGCAATCCTAGAGATAAACTGTCTATGTTCATATAACAGAGCAAACCTCTCTCGTGGATATTAGGATGCATATAAAACTCACAATGCATATTATCAAAGGGCAAAGCATAATCTACTTTGATGTCATATGCAGATAGAAGTCCTTGTTTTATTTTTTCAATTTTTTCAAACTGGTACTTACTTTTTAGAGACCTATATTTCATTGAGATATCCTTTCTTACCTCTTTCATTTCATCTGGAGTTACGTTCTTATAAGTATTGTATAAGCTTGTATCCGCTGCCTCTATATCACCCTTAGTGTACACTATATTTCTGACTACCTCTTGCTCATGTACCTCTTGATTAGTAATCCTTAAAAGATTAGAATCGACCTCATAATTATTCATGAAGTAATGTCTGAGTCCAAATTTTCTGAATGCAGGCACTTCATTTATCTCCTCTTTTAAGAAACCGTTATCATCCTCTCTATACTCAAGAAATACTTTGAGGTATTTACCATTATTTTCAAAACGATCAAGAGATACATGATTTATTTTTTGCTTCTTAGTTTCTGTTGCTTGAGAAGCAAAACTATTTAAATGATCTTCTCTTAGGTCATCATAGTACATCCAGTTAATACTTTGTGTACTATTTTCTGTATGATACGGATCATCGTCACTAAAAGATGGAAAATAAATAAACTTATCAAGACTAAATCCCTGAATCAACAGAAAGAAGAAAGCATAAGGAATAGAAAGAAAGAATAATCTCTTTGTAAACTTATTATCGATAAAGTTTAATAATAAAGGACGATATATAAAGGATAAAGAAACAACTTCATAGAATCTATAAACAATATAAAAGCCCTTAGATAAGTATCTATTTTCTATTTTCTTAAAAGCTCCTAATGAAAAAAAATCAATCATTACTAAAAAGCCCATACCATAATACAGCAATATAAAAATGAGCTGCACCCCTGAGGGTCCTTGATTGGAACTAGGAAAAACACGTTCTATTAAACTGAAAAATAGTGCGTAAACTAGAAGGTACATTACAAAAGAAAGAAGAATAAAAAACAACAAAAAGGTAAAGGAAAAAAGCACACTACTTATCTTTTCTAACCGCTCTATATAGTCATCAAAAGAACCGTGCCTTCTTTTAAAATAGTTGGTAAATCGTTCAGAATAATTAAGCTCATCATAATCTACATCTCCGGAAACATAACGCAGACCGATTGCTCCAATCCAAAATCCACGAATTATAATATGTATTAAAAGATTTATTAGAAATATATACCACCCAGACCAAAGCAAGCCCATAAATATGTTGGCAACAAAACCGTATTCCGATGGAAGATTTACATCTAAAAAATACTCAACATTAAGTAATATGGATTGGAATTGCCATATACCGAAAAGTGCCAATCCAGAAATAAGCAACTCTAATTGCCAACTCTCTTGCTGGAGGGTTTCTAACCACTCCGAGAAGAAATTCTTCTTACGATTTGTGTTTTGCTCCATTTGTTCTCTGGCTAAAGTAATTAATACTGATAGCCTTACCTACTTTAGATCTAGGTTTTTAACAGAGACCACCTGAAGTGGATAAATCAAAGAAGAGAAATTACTTGGCGAATAAGCTGTATAGTTTAGCCAGTTGTGGACGGTAGATCAGAATCGCCATAAATACACCAATTAGATCAGCAAGAATGTCTAAATATTCAAAAGATCGTCGTGGAATGTAAATTTGTGCAATCTCAGTTAATGGAGCTAGAGCAATACATATTCCTATGAGTAATAAATAATATCTAGAACCTAAAAAGCAATGCACTACATTCCATGTCATGAAAAAAAATAGAATAAAATGAGCAATCTTATCTACATATGGCAGTCCAGTTGCTCCAGAGCCGGGAATCAGAGTGGCATAAAGGAGTATAGCTATGGCAAAGAGAAGTAATAGTTTCCTATTCATGGAATGCGATTTTATTGCCTCTTTAAAATCTGGAATAAAACAATTTTTGACTGCTAGCAAATCGTAGAAAAAAAGAAAACCCTTGCAAATATTTGGTTTACAAGGGTTTATGAAATCTATCGTAGCCCGTAGGGGAATCGAACCCCTCTTACCAGGATGAAAACCTGGCGTCCTAGCCGATAGACGAACGGGCCATACTGTTACTAAGTAACTATGCTTTTCTCCTAAAGCACCGCAAATATATTACCTTTCCAGAAAAGCTATAATTTATAAGCATAAAAATTCATGTGAACCTTTACTTTAATTTTGCGTCAATATAATATGTATAAAAATTTATACTTCAGATTTCTACTTCTACTACCCTTTTTAGGACTTTCTACAATCCTCTCCGCACAAAAAACAAGCTACTCTGACTCCATTACTGTCAATTTTTTCCTTCTTGACGAATGTCGAATTTGTCAATATTACGGTCCTTTATTAGGTGAGCTCTATGATAATTATCATTCTGATGAAATCAACTTTGCAGGGTATTTCCCTAATTTTTCTTCTAAAAGGGCTCAGATTGCTGAATTTAAAGCCAGTAATAAGATTCCTTTTGAGCTCAAAACAGATTATTATAAGAAGCGATCAAAGAAATATAATCTAGAAGTCCTGCCATCCGTGGTCATATATGACGAGATAGCAGAAAAAGTACTTTATACAGGTCGTATAGACAATAGATTTTATGGAGTTGGTCGACAGAGGCAGGTTACCTCCTCACATGACTTGGTTGAGGCTTTAGACGCAATAGTAAATAAACAGACCATTTCTAACAATTCGACGCAGGCCGTGGGTTGTTTTATTAACTTTGCAGATGAAATATCTAGAGAACATTAAAATAAAGCGAAATATGAAAAGCATCCTATTTTCACTTTTCTTACTCGGTTTTTCAGTTTTTGGCTACAGCCAAACCTATACTGAAGATATAGCTAATATAATATACAATCACTGCTCTACCTGTCATAGACCTGGTGAAATAGGTCCACAATCTTTTACTAATTATGAAGAAGTAAGAAACTGGGCTCAGACTATAAAGTTTGTTACTTCTACTAGGTATATGCCTCCATGGCAAGCAGATCCAAATTATGCTCATTTTCTAGAAGAAAATTATCTACAGGATGAAGAAATCGACCTTATTGCTGCATGGGTAGATGCTGGAGCTCCACAAGGACCTGCTTCTGCCGAACCTCCATTTCCTCAATTTCCAACTGGTTCTTTATTAGGAGAGCCTGATTTGGTTTTGAGCTTCTCTCAGGAGCATGTGCATCTAGGAAATAATATGGATGAATACAGATACTTTGTATTGCCCACAGGACTTACAGAGGACAAGATTATTAAAGCCATAGAATTTAGACCAGGCAACTCTAAAATTGTACATCATGCATTAATGTTTGAAGACCTAACTGGACAGGCGGCTGCATCTGATGCACAAACTCCAGAATATGGTTTTGAAGGCTTTGGCGGTTTTGGAACTGATAATTCGGACTGGGCTATCCTGGGCCAGAAACAATATCCAGGATACGTTCCTGGACAGAAACCAATCAGATTTCCTGATGGCATGGGCCAGACCATAGGTGCTGGAGCTGACCTGGTTGTGCAAGTGCATTATGCTCCATGGAGTACTAATGAATCAGACCTCAGTTCTATAAATATATTTTTTGCCGACGAAAACGAAAGTGTAGATAGGTTTGTAAGAGACAGTATCATGCTTCCTTTTAATATTGCCCCAGGTGGATTTTTTGGTTTTGTAAATTTCAGACTAGAACCAGAGGAAATTGAAACTTTCCATGGTACTTGGGAGTTAGAAGAGGACCTTAGTTTTATGGGTATCTCTCCTCATATGCATTTATTGGGTATAGATTGGGAGGTATTTATAGAACATACGGACGGAAGCATAACCAATCTAATTAAGATCCCGGAATGGGATTTTAACTGGCAAGGAAATTATTATTTTCCTAAGCTACTTACGGCAGAGCAAGGCTCTATCGTACATGCCTTTGCCACCTATGATAATTCTAGTGAAAACCCTAACAATCCTACCATTCCTCCAAAAGCAGTAATATGGGGTGAGCGTACTACAGACGAAATGTTTTACTTACCACTCTTACATGTTCCGTATCGAAATGGTGACGAAAACATAATATTCGATGCTACACTAAGTGACGATAATATAGAGGCTGCTGCCCAAAATGTATTAAAACCACTTTATCCTAATCCAGTTAAGGACTTTGTAAATATAGAGTTTGAACTAGGTGTAGGAAGTACAGTTTCTATTGAACTTATCGATGTAAATGGTTCTAAAATCCGTACCCTCAGAAACAATGAATACTTCGGAACGGGTGAAAAATCTATAAGTTTAAGAACAGATAATCTCGCATCAGGAACTTACTTTATTAAGCTAGATAATAACGGTCAGAGTTATGTGCAGAAGTTTATAAAAATATAAAGACAAATTATTTAATATTTCATCAGGCCGCTTTTGGCGGCCTTTTTTTATGCCTATGAAACTAGAAGAGTTAAAAGTAAAAGGAAAGAGAGTATTAGTACGTGTTGATTTTAATGTACCGCTCAATAAAGACTATTCGATAAGTGATTTTACTAGAATCGAAAAGGCTTTACCCACGTTAGAATATCTACAGAAAGAAGGAGCTTCTATAATCCTTATGTCTCATCTAGGAAGACCTCAGAAGAAATTAAATGAGGATGGCACTATCAATAAAGAAAAGTTTACTCTTAGGCATTTAGTAGAGGATTTATCCAAAAGACTAGATACAAAGGTTCAGTTTAGTGAATCTGCATTCGGAAAGGATGCTACTGATAAGAGCCTAGCCTTAAAAGAGGGAGAAGTATTACTTATAGAAAATACTCGATTCCACAAACAAGAGGCCAAAGGAGATTTAGAATTTGCATCAAGATTAGCTGCTTTGGGAGACTTTTATGTAAACGATGCCTTTGGAACAGCCCATAGAGCACATGCCTCTACAACAACAGTAGCTCGATTTTTTCCAATGAATAAAAAGTCATTCGGTTATCTTCTCGAGAACGAAATAAAGAATGCTGATATCCTTCTAAATAGCCCTAAGAGACCTGTAACGGCTATCGTAGGTGGTGCTAAGGTTTCTGATAAGATACAGCTGCTAGATAGATTAGTAGAGAAGGTAAATACTATTCTTATCGGTGGAGGAATGGCTTATACTTTTGTTAAAGCACAGGGAGGGTCTATAGGGCAGTCTTTATGCGAAGATGACTTTTTAGAATTATCCTTAGAAATATTGGCCAAAGCCAAAGCAAATAATGTAGAAATAGTTTTACCTACGGACACAATGTGTACAGAAGAATTTAAAGATGTAGAAGGAACTGTCTACCCTACTTCTGAGATTCCAGACCACATGATGGGCTTAGATGTAGGACCAGATACTATCGAAAATTTTGGAAAGCATATTTTAAAGTCTTCTAGCATTTTATGGAACGGTCCCTTAGGTGTTTTTGAATTTAAAAACTATGCTCGTGGAACATATACCATGGCAGAAAAAGTTGCGGAAGCCACGTCAAATGGAGCATACTCGCTCATAGGTGGTGGAGATTCTGTATCAGCTATAAATAAGTCAGGACTGGCAGATAAGGTTAGCCATATCTCTACCGGAGGAGGTGCAATGCTAGAATACCTAGAAGGAAAAACCCTTCCAGGTATTAAAGCTATTTTATCTTAAATCGTTATTAATCTAATCTTTGTACTAGTAATACTAAAGTAAGAACTGTAGTAGCCTGAGCCACACTATCGGCTAAGACTTTACCCCAGTCTATAGGTTCTTTGTCTTCTCTTGCTTTTAACTTATCTGCAGATTTGTATCCTACTTTTATTACAGCTCCTTTTTTAACCTCTGGATATCTTCTGAAGAAAAAATTATTTACTGTTTTATTTATTTGTCCGTTTGCTTGTTCTACAAAAATAGAGTTTCGATTTCCTTGATCTGAAATACCTCCCGCATATTCGTTAATATAAAAATCCGCTTTTTTCCCAGGGTGATATGGGACATTTATCTCATTATCATTACCTATCGCTTCATCAGATAGAACTTCATCTACTCGTGTAGCACCTATGATAGTAACAAATTCTTTTTGTTTAGGAATAGTCAACCTATCCCCATTCTGAACAATAAAGTTGAACCTAGAATTTTTATTTCTTATTACGTCTTCCAATTTAATAACTACATTGCCTACATCATCGATTCCTCTAAATAAGCTAGCTCCTTCAGCAAAACCCTCCGCAGTTAATCCACCTGCACGATCGATAATTGAACTAATTTTTTCATTATCAGTAATTATCGGATAAGCTCCTGGATAAACCACCTCTCCCTCTAAATAGACAAACTTTTGTAGTTCAAAATCTGGGACATACCTTACTAAAATTGCGTCAAAAGGCTCTAACTCAAAACTAGGATTATCGCTTTTGATTATATTAAAATTCTTATCTAATTCTAGATTAGCTATTATAGTTTTTGTGGGCTTATTATCTGGGAAAATGATTCTTGAAATTTCTACCTTATTAAGTGCAGCTCCAAATTTGAATCCTCCTGCCAGTAGTAATGCATCCTTAAGATTCATGTTCTGTCCAAAATCAAACTTTCCAGGATTATTTACCGCTCCTTGGATTTCCACTTCTGAAGATTCAATAAAATCGTTTTGCGAATAGACAAAAACTCTATCAAATGGATTTAAGACAATATTTTCTGGTGAATTCTCATTCTTCATTATTATATCTAAATCTACTTGATTGTATATAATTGATTTAGATTTTAGAGGATCTCTACTCTGAATACTGACTTTATTAGAAGCGTCTCTTCTAAGTCCTCCTGCTAAGGTTATAACATCGGCCACTCGTATCTCACCGCTTGTATCAAAGGAATAATTGGATGGATTTCTAACAGCACCATCTATGGAAATTTCTAATTCATCAATAAATCTAGATTTGGCCCAAATGGTCAAATGATCTTTATTATTCAGAACAAAATTTAAATCGCTCGACTTATTTTTTAGAACCTCGTCTATATTTACTTTTTTATGTGTTGTGGTTCCATCACTATTAGTTCTAAGTACAAATGCTTTATCCGTTTTAGATTCAGGAGTAAGTCCAGCAATTTCTATCAAATCAGATAATCTCATACCTTCAGTCCGTTGGAATTGGCCCTTATCTCTTACTGCACCATCTATACTTACAAAATTTTCAATCTCACTTGTAATAGATTTTATTAGGATATAGTCTCCATGTTCAAGATTAAAATTTCCATTTCTACTTACCAAATCACTATAAGGAACATCTAATATTTCTTTCTGATCATCAGCTGACCTCCTGACTTGCACTGTCTTCTTATAAGCATCTTCCTTTAGACCCCCAGCGTAACCAATTAATTCCTTTAAATGCTCATTATCTTTTAATTCGTACTTATATGGTCTATAGATCGCACCACCTATGGTTACTACTTTCTCGACAACCGGAACAACTATTATGTCTGCCTCTTCTAAATAGAAATTCTTCGCTACAGAAGGATTATTCATGTACTCGTAGACATCTATTATCTTAGTTTCTCCTGAATTCTTAATTAACTTAATATTTCTAACACTCCCTATATCGCTAGGTCCATTTACTGCAACTAGAGCACTAAAGGCTGTATTAACAGCTGGAATTGTAATCGGACCAGGGTTTAGAACATCTCCATATACCGTTACTTGGATTGTACGTGAGTAATTAAGTGTAATCTCAAACTCCCCTTCCTCAAAATCATAATGCTGACTAAATACTTTTCTAAGTTTTTCTCTAGCCTTAGATAAGGATAGCCCTTTTAACAAAACCCTTATTTTCCCATTTACAATCTTGATGTATCCATCTTTGCTGATAATATATTCTTTATCCAAAGAAGATCGCCCCCAGATAGATATCCCGATTTCGTCACCTACCCCTAATACATAATATTCTGGAGCTTTAATTTCTTCTGATTGTTGGTAAACTTTAATTGTCTTGTTTCTAAATATCTCCTGACCATAGATTTTGGCAGCAGCCAATTCTTCCTGATAATTAAATTCCTCTTCTACATTTTCTACTAGAGTATCCAGAATCTTATCCACTTCATCTATATCTCCCAAGGTAACCTCAGATTCCTCTCTAGGCTCTTTTTCCTCTGACATTTTCTTTTCAGCCTCCATTTCCTTTTCTTCTTCCTGTTCAAAGATTTGCAATTTTTTGGCTTCCTCTAATTCGATAATTAATTCTTCCAGCTCGACTAATTGCAAAGGACTGAGATTCTGAAGATTATCAGGATCATACCCATTTGCTATCAATTCAGCTCGGACTTCTTCTATGTCCAATCCTCGTTTCTCAAGTTCTTCGAGAATTAACTCTTCAGTAACACCAGAAACTTGAGCTTGAATTGTAATTGAGATTAAGGAAATACAAATGGCTAATAAACCTATTCGCAATCTTTGAATACTTATCATTAGTATAATTTTAATAAAATATGCGTTCCATTACGTATGAAAAGGTTCTAACACTCTAGGAAGCATAAAATTATATATTATTTCTATCTATATATAATTTTTTTTATAATATGTTTTTTGTCGTTGAGAATATCTTTGGGCATTTATTTTCTCTTAGATATTTTTTGATTAAATCTAGAACCGGATTTATATTTTTATAAACGCTACATTTAGAGCATAATTACACCAGAAAATGACAAATAATAGCTTTTGGTACTCTTTATTACTATCCATGTTTTGCGTTTCTACTATTCTAGCTCAAGAAGAAACTGAAGCTTATGGAGACAATATCTATTTGGTAGAATTCAATTTTGGATACACTCTACCTTTAGCGGATTTAAATGATCGATTTGGAGGTTTTAATAGTGTAGGTTCTTCAGTAGGTCTTCTGCTGAAAAATAATGTGCAACTAGAGGTAAGAGGAAATTTATTATTCGGCAATCGGGTAAAAGAAGATGTTCTTTTTAATCTAAGAAATGATGTCGGTATAATAACTGGTGTATTAGGAAATGAAGCAATGGTATTACTAAGAAAAAGGGGAGGAAAAATAGGTACTCGAATAAACAAGGTTTTTACAACTAAAGAGGATTCTAGATCTGGACTAAAATTAGGTATAGGTGCTGGTCTTTTATATCATAGGATAAGGGTACAAGATGATTCTCGTAGTGCTGAACAGATTAATGGAGCCTATGAATTTGGTTATGACCGACTTAGTTCGGGATTATTCTTAGACCAGTTTATCGGCTATCAGTTTGTAGCTAAGGACCAGCGTTTAAACTTTGTATTGGGAGTGGATGTTTTTCAGGCTATGACCAAAAACCGTAGATCTTTTGATTTTTCTGGAGATCCTGATGTGCTAACCGAGGATAGATTAGATATCGGCTTGGGATTTAAGGCTGGTTTTATGTTGTCCTTTTATCAATTTAACCAACCAGAAGAAATTTTTTATTGAGTCAATTTTTATACAATTTATACATTGGATTACTCGGCTTAGCTATTAGACTTGCCTGCTTATTTTCTCATAGGGCAAAAAAATGGGTGATTGATCGCAAGAATCAAAAATTGACCTTTGATAAACCCCATAAACGAGCTTGGTTCCACGTAAGCTCTCTCGGAGAACTAGAGCAGGCATATCCATTAATTCAAGCTTTAAAAAAAAAGCAATATTCTACCCTAGTTAGTTTCTATTCTCATTCTGGGTATGAGCATGGAGCTAAATTTAAAGACATAGATGAATACATCTTATTACCTCTCGATAGCAAGAAAAATGCTAATGAACTAATCATATCTATAAATCCAGAGATTGTGTTTTGGACTAAGAATGATTTCTGGTTAAATACTATAAAAGCGATATCCAAAGCAGATATACCCGTTATTCTGTTCTCTTCTATTTTTTATCCATCTCACTTTATTTTTAAAAGATGGGCAAGCTTTTTCAGAAAAACCCTAAAAGATATAAATCATGTCTTTTTACAGGATCAGGAATCTATGGAGCTACTCAGAAATAATGGATTTACAAATGTTTCTATCTCTGGTGATACTCGTATAACTAGAGTGAAGAGTAGACAGCAATTATCTAAACCAATCCAAGGAATAGAAAACTACATTGACAAAGAGCAGCTGATCATTCTCGCTAGTGTTCATGAGGAAGATAAAGCGATAATTAAGTCTACTATTGCTCATTTTAAAAATCATAAAGTACTAATTGTTCCTCATAATATTGGGATCAAGAATATTACCAATCTAATGAGCGATATTAATTCTGCTGACTATACCGTAGTTCAAGATTTTACAAAAACTGATTCTAGAGTGATTGTTCTGGATACCGTCGGGATGCTATTCGATTTATATAGATATGCGGATATAGTATATGTTGGAGGAGGTTTTGGTCGAGGTATTCATAACATTTTAGAACCTACCGTTTTTGGAAAGAGTGTAATTTTCGGTCCCAACTATCAAAAATTCTCGGAAGCCAAGACCTTTCTAAAAAACAATCTAGCCTACTCTTGTAAATCATCAGATGATTATATTGGTATTATATCTGCAATTAATGAAAAGACAAAAGTCAACGTTGCAAATAATTTAAACCAATTCTATCAATCCTATCCTGATAGCACAGAAATTATTATGGACTATTGCCTAACTAATAAATTAATCTCTTAATGTCCTCGAGTAATATCCATATAGTAGTTATCGGTGACATTATGCTGGATAGTTACATTGAGGGCAGTGTTACTCGCCAATCTCCCGAGGCCGATGTTCCTATTATTTTACAAAACAACAATAGACATATGCTGGGCGGTGCTGCCAATGTATGTCTCAATATTACTAGCCTTGGAGCTAAGTGCAGTTTGATTTCTGCAATCGGTATGGATTCTACAGGAAAACGATTATCTGATTTATTGGCTAAGCAGACTTCCATTATTACAAAAGATATTCTAAAAGTTGATGGTCGGATTACTACTCAGAAAACTAGAATCATAGCGGATGGGAAGTATATAGCTAGAGTGGATTCAGAGACAACAGACGACTTGTCAGAGACGGATAGTAATCTTATAGCAAATAAAGTAGAGGAACTCCTTGAAAAAGAAAAAATAGATTTATTACTGCTTCAAGATTATGACAAGGGTGTCTTAAATAACATATCGATTTCTAAAATTTTGGCTGTAGCCAAAAAACATAAACTTCCAGTAAGTGTAGATCCTAAAAAGAAAAATTTTAGAGCATATCAATCTTGCTCTATTTTCAAACCAAATCTAAATGAGCTCGCTTCTTCTTTAAAAATAAATAAGGAATCAAAGGATTATGCCTTGTGGATTAGCAATCTACAACAAGAACTAAATAGTGAAATTACAGTAGTGACCTTGGGCGAAAATGGCCTATTAATCGCTAATCAAAAGGAATTATATCATATACACGGTCTACAAGCCGATAACATTGATGTGTGTGGAGCGGGAGATGCTGTCATTGCAGCCTTAAGCATATCGTATTGCAAAAACCTTTCATTAAAGGAAATGGGAACCTTTGCAAACAGTATAGGATTCTTAAGTTGTCTAAAAATCGGTGTAAATCCCGTAGCTATCGAGTTCTACAAAAAAAATCGACCAAGTCTTGATTGTGACATTACAAGCTTAAAAGAGTAAGTATTTAATGACCAAATACACTATATACAGTAAATTAATTTTTATTTTTGACGCAATGATGACTATCTAACAATAATATGTCATTTGTTATTGGACTAAACTTTTAATAAAATCAATAAAATGAAGAAAATTTTTACTAAGAATCTTTTTATGCTTTTTGCATTTACGCTTTGCGGTGGATTAATGCTAAATGCACAAAATTTAAACACTGTTATCATCGATTCTCCTGCGGGAATTGCTGGTTCGTATTCTGTAGGCCCTGCTGCTTTTGGAGGAACGCCTGCAAATCCTATAGTCTTTCCAGGAATTTTTGCTGATAACTCTGTAGTTACAATGCCTTGTCTTCCTCAAGATATAGGTAACGTATCTGGGAGAATTGCATTTATGGATAGAGGAGAGTGTCAGTTTAGTGATAAAGCACTAAATGCTGAAGTTAGTGGTGCTGTTGCAGTGATTATCTGTAATCAACAAGGAAATGCTGATGGTTCAGGACCAGATGATATAATAGGCCTACCTGCAGGGGATAATGCCGATATGGTAAGCATCCCTGTTTATTCTATGTCTTTTAACGACTGTAATACGCTAAGAGTTGCTCTTGAGAATCCAGTAGATATGGAAATTACGTTTGTATGTGCACCACCTAACTATGCATCTAATGTAGTTTGGGGAAGAAACCCTGGAGAGGGTGATTTTGGTAATGGATTAGGAGATTGGACTGTAAATAATTCAGAAAACTCTTGTGATTCTACATGGTACTATGACATTAATTCTACTGCTGTAGGTTCATTTACAAACTTTACTATAGGTAGTGGAACTGCTTGTAATGGGGCAATGGTATTTTGTTCTGATTTTCTAGATAATGGAGGATTAGGAGCTCAGTTTATCGGTAGTGGAGCTGGAGGATGTGTAGCACCTACAGGTATTGGATATTTAGAATCTCCTCTTGTAGATTTGACTGCAATTGAAGTTCCTGCTGGAAATGCATTGTTCTTAGAATTTGATATGGCTTACAGACAGTTTGGTTCTACTTATAATGTAGAATTTAGTACTAACGGAGTAACGTGGTCTGGTGCTTGTAACCCTGCACCTGCAGCGACTACAAACGGTCCTAATGTAAACGAAACAGTAAGAATTCCGATTCCTACGACTCTTGCAAATGCTAACAATCTAGCCTTTAGATTTGGAATGGATGGAAATTACTACTATTGGATAATAGATGATGTAAGACTAGCATTCTACCCTTCTGGATCAGATGTTACATGGAATAATGCATTTTATTCTGTACCACCTCAGTTTAGAACTCCTGTAAGTCAAGGAATGGAATATCCATTTACTATAGATTTAGTTAATACAGGTGATTTAAGAGCTACTGATATATCTCTAGGTGTTGAAATATTCAACCCAGCTGGAGCAGAAGTTTTCAATAACTCATTTAGTGATGATTCTTTATCTCTAGATAACTGTGATACAGATTCTGGTCAGAATAACTTCTTCCCATTTGTATATGAAGATACAGGATTAGTAGAAGGAAGATATGATGGAAACTATACTATAGACGTACCTAATGATGCTGATACTGGTAATAATACAGTACCATTCTATTTTGAAGTTTCTCCACAAACTTATCAGAGTGTTCCTAGTCAAGCTGACATAGATAATGCTAATAGTGATACAGATCCTACTAACGACCTATTAAATCTTCAAACAATCACTAGTGGTTCTATATTTAGCCCTACTGGTAACTCGTTTGCACCTATTTACAGTGTGGGTAATGCATTTACAGTATTTAGTACTACAGATGCTGATGGTGATGTATTAAGTATAGAAAATATAACTTTCGGAGTTGCTGAAGCTGATGCTTCTGGTACTGCTCAGATTCTGTTATACAGACTACCTAATGGAGATGCGAATCTAGATGGAAGTATCCAGCCAGATGAAAGAGAAGTAGTAGGTTCTAATAGTGCGATTATAAATGCTGGTATATTCCCAGATTTAACCAATATAACTATTCCATTATGGAGAGCTGAAGGAAACACTCAGTTTAATGAACAATTTGTTGAGCTAGAAGCTGGCATGGATTATATGTTAACTTTCATTTTACAGCCTTTGGATCTGACTACACAGATTAATATGTTGAGTTATGACTCAAGTTTACCTATAGCTGGATTAAGAAATTTTGACCACTCTGCAACTCGTTTTACAGGTACAGGGATTAATGGTAACACAGCTCCAATAGGAACTTATTTTGAGCCACTTATAGATGGAACTGATGCAGATGTGGAAGCGACTACTATAGATGGATGGGGAATTAACCAATTATGGACAGAAGTAAGACTAGAGAAATTAAATCTATTAACTAGTAGTACGACTGAGCTTAATAATGATATCGATGTTAAAGTATATCCTAACCCTGTTACTAACTTCATGAATTTAGCATTGTCTCTAGAAGAGAATTCTGATATTCAAGTTGAAGTTTATGATGTAACTGGTAAGAAAGTAATAGCTAAGAACTATGAAAACATACGTCAACAAACATTAAATCTAAATACTGAAGCATTGACTTCTGGTATTTACTCTGTTAAGATTATTACTGCTGAAGGATTTACTACTAAATCTGTAGTTGTAGAAAACTAAGAAAAGTAAATTCTTATAAAATATTTAAGAGTCGTTCTTCTATGAAGAGCGGCTCTTTTTTTTACTCGGCTATTAAGTATCTAAGTGCTTCTTGTTCAACCCATCCCCTCCCATGAAATGGAAGGAGTAGAATTCCTATTTAAGTCTACTAGTTGGATTTTAAGAAAATAACATTGAGCATTAAATTTTAGCATCTAAAGCAGATAGGCATTTTTTTAATCTATGGGAAACGTGATTAACTAAAACGAATGTCTTTTACGTAGTCGTCCTTCAATTCCTCATTGAGAAGATTTATTAGATCCTTCTTACCATTAAGCAACTCGTTTTTAAAGGGTGCCGACTGGATCGTGACCAAGAGTACTCCTCGATTGAATCTGACGTTAGAAGTATAGCTTCCTAGAAGTGTCCCAAATTTAGTCTCGAGTATAGATTTAATTTTAGACTCTAAGTATCTGTCTGACAGCTTCTTATTATCACTAGACAGATATCTCTTAAGTGCATCTCCGATATGTTCGTCAAAAAATCTTTTTTTACTCATTCCGCCCTTTTATCTTTTCATTTTATTAACGCTCCATTTCTTAAATGAAAAATAGAATGACTTAAGTTCAATGAACTAAATATTTTTTCCATTCTCTCCTTAGAGGTATCACTTAGAAAAATTTGACCATAGTCATCAGAAGAAATAATCTCTATTAAGGACTGCACTCTATGAGCATCTAGTTTATCAAAAACATCGTCCAGCAATAGTATAGGATTTACCTTTTTTTGAGATTTTAAAAAATGATACTGAGCCAGCTTCAGTGCAAAGACAAAGCTCTTTAATTGGCCCTGAGAGCCATATTTATTCAACTTCTTATCATTTAGCCAGAAAGCGATATCGTCCTTATGTATGCCTGCAGTGGTCCTTTTAAGAATTCGATCCTTATCTCTCGCCTCTTTCATTTGTTCTGTAAATCCCAAGGTGTCCATTCCACTTTTATATTCTATTCTACACTGCTCAGCTTTCTGACTGATGGACTCATAGATCTTTACAAACACTGGTGTGAGTAGTCTAGCCTCTTTCTTCCTCTTTGCATAAATATGCTCTGCCTCAGGTTTCATCTCATCATCGATTACCTGTAGGAGCATCTCGTTCCAGGTTCTATTTTCGGCCATTTGTTTGAGCAAGGCATTTCTTTGCTTGAGCAATCGATTATAACTCATCAGACTTTTTAAATAGGCTCTGTCATACTGTATAAGCGAGCTGTCCAGAAATTTCCTTCTACACTCGCTAGTCGCTAGCAGATCTACTAAATCATCTGGAGTAACAATCACAATAGGCACTCTTCCTATATGTTCCGATCTCTTCGTGTATTTTTTATCATCAAATTCAATTTCCTTGAGTTTACCAGGTTTTACCTTGATAACTAGCTTTTGCTGGTTAGAAGAGGAGTCCTGATAGTACCCTTCTAGTCTAAAGAAATCTCTTTCAAATTTTACAACCTCTCGATCCGAGGCGGTAAAGTTGCTTTTTGCAATACTGAGATAGTAGATGGCATCTAATAAATTGGTCTTACCCTGACCATTAAGCCCTACAAAAGCGTTAAATTTTGCATTTAAGTCTAACTTTATAGAAGAATAATTCTTGTAGTTAGTGAGTTTGATATTTTGAAGGTAAAAGCTCAATTAATTAATATCTTTGGGCAATTATATTTAATAGTGTTCAAACATAAGTCAAGAATTTTTAATAAGAACAAATGACTCAAGTTTTAGAAAAGAAAAAAGCAGGAAGCAAACCAAAATACGATAAAGAGACTTATTTAAAATGGTTTACGATTATGTACCGGGTACGTAAGTTTGAAGAGAAAACACTTTTGGCCTATAGCCAACAAAAAGTGAGAGGATTCTGTCACGTGTACATCGGTCAGGAAGCTATTGCAGCTGGTCTTACAACTGGAATAACTGCAGATGATAAGCTCGTTACCGCATATAGACAACATGGAGTTGCACTCGCTAGAGGTATGGACTCTAACTCTTGTATGGCGGAGCTATTCGGTAAGGTAACAGGTTGTGTAAAAGGAAAAGGTGGATCGATGCACTTCTTCTCAAAAGAAAAGAATTACTTCGGTGGTAATGGTATCGTAGGAGCTCAGATTCCGATAGGTACAGGTATCGCTTTTGCTGAAAAGTATAGAGGATCTAAAAATCTATGTGTAACCATGTTTGGAGATGGAGCGGCGAGACAAGGAGCCTTATACGAATCATTTAACATGGCGATGACATGGAAAATTCCAGTATTGTATATCGTAGAAAACAACGGTTATGCAATGGGTACTTCTGTGGAGAGAACCAGTAACGTAAAAGACATCCATACAGTCGGTGAGGCATTCGATATGGCTTCTGAAGCAATAGATGGAATGGATCCAGCAGCAGTGCATGAGGGATTAGTAAGAGCGGCAGATCACATCAGAGCTGGGAAAGGACCTTATTTCCTAGAAATCAAGACTTACAGGTATAAAGGACACTCTGTCTCTGATCCAGGAAAGTATAGAACTAAGGAAGAGCTTAACGACTATAAAGACCGTGATCCTGTCAAAGTAACAGAATCTAAAATCGTAAATGATAAAATCGCTACTCAAGCAGAAGTAGATAAAATCAAAGATGCCATCAATAAAGAAATCGATGAAGCCTATAAATTTGCTGATGAGTCAGCATATCCATTGGGTTCAGAGCTTTATGATGATAATTACGTACAAGAAAACTATCCTTTCCTAACCTAAAAAGGTTGGTAAAAAACCAATTGAAGGTGGCATCTGAGATGTCGCCTTTTTTTTATGCATATCTGTAATAGTATTATTAACTTTGCAGCCTTTTAGAAAAAGCTTAACATGGCTAAACAACGTACTAAAATACCTCGTAAAAATAAAACGTCTATAGAAGACGATACATTATTAGATTTAACTGAGGTTAAAGACTCCGCACAGGGGTTCTTTGAAAAGAATCAAAAAGCTGTCGTAGGTATAGCGGCATTACTTGCATTGCTAGTAGCTGCTTACGTAGTGTATCAGTTCTTATACAAGGCTCCACAGGAAACTGCAGCTAAGGAAATGATCTATAAAGCTGAGCAACAGTTTTTAAGAGACTCGTTTGCCCTAGCTCTTGAAAATCCAGGTGGAGGTTTTGAGGGATTCCTAGACATCATCGATAACTATAGTGGTACTAAGACCGCTAATCTGGCTAAATACTACGCTGGTGTATCTTATCTAAATCTAGGTAATAACGAATCTGCAATAGAGTATCTATCGTCCTTTAGTGCTGCAGGTGATGTAACCCCGACTATGCGATATGGAGCTCTAGGAGATGCTTATAGCGAAATGAACGATTACGACGCTGCATTGAGCAATTATAAAAAAGCAGCCTACGGTACTGCTAACGAATTACTATCTCCCTACTATCTTAAAAAATATGGAATGCTTTGTGAAGTGCAAGGAGATATGGATTCTGCACAGAAAGCATATGCAATCATTCAAGAGAAATATCCTAACTCTGCAGAAGGATCAGATATAGAGAAATACTTGAACTAAAAATTTAACTAGTTCAAGATGTTATAGAGGTAAGTATGGGTAATCATGCTTACCTTTATTTTTTTGAGGAAATCAAAAAAGCTAAGCACATATGGCAACAAAAAAAACAAATCTTTCTGAGCAGTCTAAGGTTACCTTAGACAATCCAGAAGACATAAAAATAGCAATCGTCCAGTCAGAGTGGAATCCTACCATTACCTCCTCGATGGTAAAGGCAGCAAAAAAAACACTCATAGCTAATGGCATAAGCAAAAAGAATATAGAGCTCATGACTGTTCCTGGAACCTTTGAACTTCCACTCGGTGCTAAGCTTGTAAATCGTAAACACAGTCCTAGAGCAATTATCTGTGTAGGCTGTGTAATTAAGGGAGAGACAGATCATGACAAGTACATATCTCACTCAGTGGCTTCTGCTCTGCAAATGCTTAATCTATCCCTAGATAAACCCGTAATCTTCAGTGTATTAACCCCTAATACGATGGCTCAGGCCAAAGAAAGGACTGGAGGCAAACATGGAAACAAAGGAGACGAAGCGGCCATCACAGCTCTTAAAATGATAAAACTCTCCTCTCCTACTAAAGCAAAGAAAATAGGATTCTAGATATGGTAAAACTACATAGTATTGATACAGGATATTTTAAACTAGACGGTGGTGCCATGTATGGAGTGGTTCCTAAGCGACTATGGAATAAACTAAATCCAGCTGACGAAATAAATATGTGTACCTGGGCAATGAGATGCCTGCTCGTAGACGAAGGTGATCGAAAAATTCTAATCGATACAGGTATGGGTGATAAGCATGGAGAGAAATTTAAATCTCACTTTATGCCTCATGGAAATGATACTTTAAAAAGCTCGTTGGCTAAAATAGGATTAGCTCCTGAGGACATCACTGATGTTCTGCTCACTCATTTTCACTTTGATCATGTAGGAGGAAATACAGAATTAGATGCCAATGGAAAAATCGTTCCTACCTTTCCCAATGCCACTTACTGGACAAATGAAGTACATTATAAATGGGCTCTAGAACCCAATCCCAGAGAACTGGCTTCTTTTTTAAAACATGATTTTGTTCCACTCAGAGAAATGGGAATGATGGAATTTATCGATGTAGAAAAAGACATCGATTTCAGTAAATCGATAAAGCTGAGATTTGCTTACGGACATACAGAAGCCATGATGATTCCGATTATAGATACTGGTGAGAAAAAGATAGCCTTCGGGGCAGACCTGCTACCCTCTTATGGACATATCGGAATGCCTTATGTTATGTGCTACGATATACGTCCTCTAGATACGATGGCAGAGAAGGCAGAGTTTTTTGATTATATCCATCAGGAGAACATTGCCGTGTTTCTAGAACATGATAAAGACCACGAGTGCCTGACCATAACTAAAAACGACAGAGGTAGATACGTACTAGATCAGACCTTTAAAGTAGACCAACGGCATACTGCATGAAGTCTCTAACGTACGAAGAGGTCAAAGAGCAAATACAACAACTAGATACACCAGAGATAGAAATATCCATCTTCTTATATCGACCCAAGTCCGAGATGAACATCGGTCATATATTTAGATTAGCCGATGCAGTGGGAATAAAAAAAGTATGGTTGTATCAACCCATCCAACATCTCAAATGGCATAAGATAGAGAAGCTTTCTAGAAAGAATTCTCGACACATCGAATATGAAATTCTGACTGAGATTGAAACCATACCTTCAGCAAATAACATTGCTCTCGAATGGACTGACTCCAGTCAAAACATCTACGAATACCTAAAGACTCCTCTTCCTAAATCCCTCACCCTATTTATAGGCAACGAACAAAAAGGGCTTCCTGAAGAGATTTTAAAGCATTGTACCGAATCTATACACCTACCGATGTATGGAGTGCATAGTTCTATGAATATGGCTATGGCAACGTCGGTAGCGGTTTATACCCTCTTGCATGGTTGATAGATAAGTCCTATTTTGGGCTAGGAATGCCAGCCAGTGTAAAAATCATATCCGTCTTAAATCTATTGCTACTCCTGCTCATCATTTATACAGGCGTTTATGCAGGTGGTATGCTCGCAGCTATTGTGATGAGTACGATTGGCTTATTGATATTTGTTCTTATACCTTTGATAATAATCTTGCTCGGATTAAAGAATCTGTACTCCTATTTAAAGCATAAATCCTATGAGTTAGATATTGTAGAAAAGGTTCTAATCTGGGTTCCCATGATAAACTTTATCGTTCTCCTATCTTTCGGCCTCTTCATATTTTTTCAGTAAATATTCCAGCACAAAAAAAAAGGCCACCAATCTTTCAATTGGCAGCCCTTTAGTTTATTTTAATTATAAGATCGGTATTTATCTTCTACCTCTTCCACTAGATCGTCCGCCTCCTCTTTCACCTCTTCCTGAAGAAGAAGATGCACTAAAATCACCAAACTTGAACTTACCTCCTAATCCGAAAGTAACTAGCTGATCACTACCATTTCCAAAGTCTACATTATAGTATCCAAAGTCTAGTCCGAATTTGTTTTTCTTTCCAAACAATAAACCGAAATTTCCTCCTAAATAAGTTACGCCTCCATCTATATTTCCATTACCGAACTGGTAAGAAATACGTGGAGAAATATTTATGGCTATCGCCTCTGCAGGATAATAGGTAGCAAAAACAGGAACACTAGCACTGTAAGCTATTCCTAAAACAGTCCCAAATTCTCCACCCACACCTAAAGCAAATGGGGATGAATTATCACCTACTAACTGGTATTTTACAAAGGCACTGGCATTTAGATTTGTACTTATTCTACCTCCTACATCTAGCTTATCAGAAACTCCTCTTTTGTAAGAAAACTCTAGATTGGGGAAAGTAATACTAGAATCAAATGTATCCAATTCTAGAGTATCTGTAGTGAAGTTATCATCAAAAAGATCTGGAACTTGAGTAAAGTTTGCTGAGATTATTAATTCAGAGTTTTCCTCTCCTAAAGCTCTTCCTTCTTCAAACCCTGTTAAAGTAGCACAGCTAGAGATTAATAACGCACAAAAAGCAATGGCAAACAAATTGGTTAATTGTTTCTTCATTTTAGTTGTTTGTGAGCCGCCAAGCTTTAGATGGTTAGTTGTTTTATAAGGCTTGGAAGCTCGATTAATTGATAGTTTTTCTACTCAAATATAGTAAAAGCTCGTATATATAAAATTTAATTATGTTTTTAATATTGAAGGCCTTCGGTTTAGATTCTAAAGCATTTTTCTATTCTAAAATAATCAATTCTAGAATCTGCTAGATACAGTACGTTTTAGTTGCAATTTGGATAAATACCTCAAGTGAGTATATAACAATACAGCAAGCACATATATAAAAAAAGCACCTAGAATAAAAGATCTCTTAATCGAATTCTACAGTAAATCTGCTACATGGACACCCGAAAACTTCGTAATAACCTAGTAAGTCATTTTCAATTTCCATTTTCAAAGCTTCAAGCGTCAGATTACCCGTTGATCCCTCGTTGCAAGTGTTAGGAGATCCTTCTACACATGCTGAATAATTAATATTGGCTTCAAAAGCTTCAGGATTAATAAAATTAAATGGCATAGAATTACAGTCTGGATGCTCCCATAAATCAATAGCTGAAATCGTTTTTGTGATGCTATTGGACTCATTTAATTCAATAGGTTCTTTGAGATAAACAATGTGATTGGAAAAACTATTCACGTTACTGCCTATTAAAATCAAGCCCATATAAATTGAATCAGTAGAGGGAATATCTAGGCATAAACTTGTTGATATCATACCACCTGAATCTAACTCATGCTCACTATTTTTAAATATTTGTCTGTGAGCATCTTCAAAGTTTTCAATAAACAGTTCAACAGTCTCGACGTTTTGATAATCTTCCTCATCCAATATTAAACTAAAATCAACCCTTATATCAAAATGAGTTTGATCTTCGCATGGATTTATGCTCCCGTCATCTTCACAACTTATAAAAGCAAAAAATAATAAAGCCAATATCATTCTATTCATTATTCTTGATTTTTAAAACATAAGCCTCATTCCCTTCCCTTGCTGTAGCACTTTTCCATTCTGATAAACCAGATGTCCATTTACATAAGTATCTGTTACTCTTCCCTTCATCTTAGCATCTTCTAGAGGCGACCAGCCACATTTATAGAGGATATTGCTTTTATTAACAGTCCACTCTTCTTCTAAATCTACTAGGGCTAAATCTGCATAATAACCCTCTCTCAAATAGCCTCTCTCTTTCAGTCCAAAACAATCCGTCGGAGCATGACACATCTTTTCTATAATCTTCTCTAGACTGATCTTGCCTTCTTGATAAAAACCGAGCATTACATTCAGCGTATGCTGTATAAGTGGAAGTCCAGAAGGAGCACTGAAATAAGGATTGCTCTTTTCTTCCATAGTATGTGGAGCATGATCTGTAGCGATAATGTCTAATCTATCGTCTAGCAAGGCTTCAAAAAGTGCCTCTCTATTATAGCGTTCCTTTATGGCAGGATTGCATTTTACCTTATTTCCGAGACGGATGTAGTCTTCTGCATCGAAGTGTAGATGATGTACACAGACCTCACTGGTTATTCTTTTTTCCTTTAAAGGAATGTCATTTCTGAAAAGCTCTAGCTCCTTAGCAGTGGAGATGTGGAGGATGTGTAATCTGGCATCATGCTTCTTAGCGAGGTCAGCAGCCATAGAGGAGGATAGATAGCAGCCTTCTACATTTCTGATGTATGGATGCTCCTTAGCATCTATGTTTTCTTCTCCAAAGGTCGATTTATACCACTCTGTATTTTTACGGATGGTCGCCTCGTCTTCACAGTGAGTAGCGATGAGCATATCTACCTTAGAGAAAATATTGGTCAAGGTCGTCGGACTATCTACTAGCATATTACCAGTACTGCTTCCCATAAAGACCTTTACTCCGCAGACAGTCTTGGGATCTGTCTTAAGCACCTCTTCTATATTGTCATTACTGGCTCCCATAAAGAAGGAGTAGTTACAATGAGCAGTATTGGCTCCGATGTCATACTTGTCTTGTAGGAGTTCTTGGGTGAGGCAGGATGGCTTGGTATTGGGCATTTCCATAAAACTGGTTACTCCTCCTGCAATGGCAGCAGCAGACTCACTAGCGACATCTGCCTTATAGGTCAGTCCTGGCTCTCTGAAATGCACCTGATCATCTACGATCCCAGGCATCAGCATCTTACCCTTGCAATCTATCTCTTTGGCTCCAGCCAAATCTATATTTCCGGCTATTTTTTCTATTCTCTCATTATCGACCAGAAGATCTCCTTCTATTATCTGATTTTCATTGACTATTCTGGCATTTTTAAAAACTAGTTTTGACATAGTGGGTTGTATTTATATACTTCCGTAAAAATCTCAATACTTTTACGCTTTTGATAAGAATGAGTGAAAAATCTAAAATAAAAATCGGTGTTCTCGGTGGTGGACAGCTAGGCATGATGCTTTACGAGGCCAGTAAGGAGATGCCTGAGACGGCAAATATCGAATTGCACTTCCTAGAAAAAAACGACCAGTTTCCAGCAACCAAAATATGTGAGCATTTTACATCCGGTAATTTTAAGAACTATGAGGATGTACTCGCCTTTGGAAAAGACAAAGATGTCCTTACCATAGAAATCGAAGCCGTAAACACTCAGGCTTTAAAAGAGCTGGAGCAACAAGGAGTAACAGTCATTCCACAACCCTCCGTTATCGAACTGATTCAGGACAAGGGCTTACAGAAGGAGTTTTATATCCTTAATGAGATACCGACCTCACCCTTCTTCTTTGCAGATGATAAGGAGTCGATTGTACAAGCCATCGAGGATGGAAGCATAGAGTTACCTTTTGTACAGAAAGCCAGAAAGGATGGCTATGATGGCCAAGGTGTGGTAATCATAAAAACTAAAAATGATTTAGATAATCTCTTCGATGTACCGAGCATCATAGAAGAAAAGGTAGACATCGATAAAGAAATCGCTGTAATCGTCACTCAGGATCAGCAAAAGAATATCGCTTGTTTCCCCTCTGTAGAAATGTCCTTCCACCCAACTGCAAATCTCGTAGAGTTTCTTTTCTCTCCCAGTAGCCTAAGTGCCGAACTAGAAAACAAAGTACAGTCCATCGCCAAAGAAATAATTTCCAATCTAGGAATGACTGGCATACTGGCCGTAGAATTTTTTATAAGCAAGGACGGTGAAGTACTCGTAAATGAGGTCGCTCCACGACCTCACAATAGTGGTCATCAGAGCATAGAAGGAAATCACTGTTCTCAGTATGAGGCACTGCTGCATATCTTATCTGATTCTGCCTTACCTAGCCTAGCCATTAAAAAACCAGCGGTTATGATTAACCTCTTAGGAGAGCTAGATTATACAGGCAAGGCAAAATATCAAGGACTAGAAAAATTTGAAAACCAAGAAGGTACCTTTGTACATCTATACAACAAGGAAGAAACCAGACCCAATCGGAAGATGGGTCATGTCACTGTTGTAAACGATGATTTGGACAAGGCCATCGAAAGGGCTAATTTTATTAAAGAGCATTTAAAAGTAATCGCATGACTGCAATGGTGAGTATTATTATGGGATCGGATTCTGACTTAAAAGTGATGCAGGCTGCTGCTGATATTCTCAAAGATCTAAACGTGGCTTATGAGATAGACATCGTCTCTGCTCATCGTACGCCAGAAAAGATGATGGACTTTGCTCAGAACGCTTATACTCGTGGCATCAAGGTAATCATCGCAGGAGCTGGAGGAGCCGCTCACCTACCAGGTATGGTTGCCTCACTCACTCCTCTACCCGTCATAGGTGTACCCGTAAAATCATCCAACTCTATAGATGGCTGGGATTCTATCCTCTCCATCCTACAGATGCCTAACGGTGTACCCGTAGCCACTGTAGCTCTCAATGCTGCAAAGAATGCAGGCATACTAGCCGCAAGCATACTAGGCACCAGTGACACCACTGTCCTAGACAGAATCATCAGCTACAAGCAAGAGATGAAAAACATCGTCCTGGCCAAAGGAGAAAAACTAAAAGGCAATGCCTAAAAGACTCAGGCATCCGATTCTAAACTCACTAGCAAAGAAATGTCCTCGTTGTCAGCGAGGAGAACTTTTTACCCTACCCATGAACATAGGCGACCCACTTGCCATGCCCAAAAAATGCACCGTCTGCAATCAAAATTTTGAACCAGAACCTGGGTTTTATTATGGAGCCATGTTTATCTCATACATCTTTACCTCTTTTGTGATCTTGGCCTTTGCTGCTCTCTGCATACTGGTTTTTGGTTGGGGAGTTTATGGGACCTTTGCTTTTATAATCTTTTTCTGCATCGTTACCTTTCTATGGGTGGCTAGAGTATCTCGATCTATCTGGATACATCTGGTGGTTTATTATGAGGAGGATTTTGATGGGGAGGAAGGGTGAGAGGGTCAGAGGGTCCTATTAAGGTGGAACTGAAAGTTCCTCATAACATGCCAAAAAGGCTATATCATAAGGAACTTTTGGGGTATTTTGTTCACATTTACATCTAGCATTGTATGAAAACACAATATTGTGCATTGTGGGATTTAACAAAATATTATTCTTTTGATATTGGCACTCATTTTGAACCTTTTTGGATACTTAGAGTTTAAGTTATTCGTTACTTTTATAGCACATGGCAAAGCTCAACATTCCTGAATATTTAAAAAGAGGTCTTCATTTAGTTACCGATTTCTCTAAAAAGCAGAAAAACGGACTAATCCAACAATTAGTATCTTTAGAAATCGGTGTTTCAAGAAAAGAACTTCAAGAATCGTTTTGTAAGGAATTAAAAATAGATCTTTCACAATCAAATGCATTAGTTGATTTAATCTTTAGTTTTTCTATCTCAGACGAGTTGTCAGTGAAGACAGAAGATTTCGCAGCAGATTTAGTTGAAACAATTAAAAATAAAAAGGATCATACTTTAAAATCTTATCTCATCAAAATGATTCAATCTTCCAAGGGTGAAAGTCTTGTGGCTTTGGTCAAAGGTAGTTTTATCATTGGTGACAGAGAAAACATTTATAGAGAGTCAAAAATATACACTGATATCAGACCTATTTATACTAACCCAAATTCTAATGAATTAAAAATTCTAGGTCATTCAGCTTTATTCAATTTGAAAGTGTCATATGTGAAATCAGCGGATGAAGGGCAACGCAAAAATATTTTCCTTGCTCTTGATCGAGAAGATTTAAAAAAATTAAAAGAAGAAATTGTTCGAGCCGAGAACAAAGCATCATTGGTTAAAAAAACCTATTCTAATAAACCTTTCATCTCACAATAATGTCAAAAAATTTAATCAAGAGAGAATCAAAAGATCAAAATCAAAGGCATCCATTTTACTCTAAAGATCATTCGGATGAAATGACATCCTTTGAAACCAATCAGGGTGTAAAGGTTTTCCTTTACCAACTAAAGAATTCAACAATTCCGTGGCAAGCAAATCCGACTTCACCATATAGTTTAAGACAGCCTCTAAAATATGGGAGAAATCCCTATTCAAAAGTAGTTTATGAAAAAGAACTAGACTACCAATATCATGAAATTGAAGGAACTCAAATATTCCTACATAGATCCCTATCATATTTACTTGAAGAAATAAGAGAATCAACATATATACTTAATCTTAAGGCGAATTGGGATGATGAAGGCTCCAATCCCTACAGGCATGCAGTTTGGGATAAATCAATTCTCTTCCTTCTAAAATATGCTGAAAAAATATTTGAAAAATTTGGATGTAAAATAGAATCCCCTAGTATATATCATGGTCCGCACGGAAGTATCGATATACGATGGGAAGTAAACGATGCTAAGATTCTAATTAATATTCCAGATGATTCTAATCAAGCTACTTACTATGGCAAATTCAAAAATCAGCAGGCTGAAGGGGATTTCGATTTAGAGTCTTTTAGGATTAATTTTCTTCCCTTTATTGAAAAAAGGTGAAATGTTTGAAACTGAAGAAATCCCTGATTCAGATAATTTATTTTATCGAGTACATAAACAATACATTAGGAAAGGCAAACTAGTTCCTGGAGTTTTTCGAACCAAAGGCGAAGGTGAAGAAAAAGGTATGTCCACGGACTGGGAAAAATATTCTACAAAAGAAGAATCTTTAAGTAGATGTACAAAGCCTGAAAACAATGGTATTGTACAATTAAACGCTGGATTAGTTAGAGCAATTAATTATTTAGAGGTTGAACATAATCCACAAAATGATAATCAATCCCATAGTCATGTTCAAGGAGTTCCAGTTAAAGGTAAATTAAAAGCCAAGATTCGCGAACAACTATTAGAAGTATTCGAGTGGAAAATACTCATTGAAGAAAGTTAAATTCAATCTGCACTCAACAACACATCAAAAGAGCAGAAACTTCGATTCTGTTATACTCTGGCAATCTTCAATTTGACGTATCTATCATGATACAATAAACAACAAGGGGTGGAAACTCGAGGATAAATGTACAGAAGCCAGAATAAAAAAAGACCCTACATTACATAATGCAAGGTCTTTCTATTTCTATAATACGTTTACCCTACCTAGGCGATAAAATAAACCCTGTTCTTCTGTTTAGTGCTCTTCCTCTTAATGAACTGTTGTCACTGATTGGTTGTGTTTCTCCGTATTGAATCTCGTAATAAAACTAAGAAGGATTCGTTTCAATAAAAAAGGAAAATGTTTAATAAATCCCATTGTCTATTTACTCTACTACTTTTTGTATTAAATATTGGATATAGCCAAATTGGCGAATTCATTTATCAAAATTTTCCTGCGAACTACTATTTAAATCTATTACCCAACAATGAATTTGAATATGATGAAATTTGGGGTACTGTACAAATTATTGGAAAAGGCACGTATCTCATAAACCAAGATTCTTTATATCTAGAATTTGAGAAATTCGAAATTCCAAATCAACAAACAGCCATTAAGAAAGTAAATAATTCCGATAGGAAACTAACCTTGATGATTAATGCAATTGATTTTGAAACGAAAAAGGAGTTAGAAAATCTATATCTATTTTATGTAGATAATTATGAAACAAACTCTGAAACTATCGAAGTCAAAAACGGTAAAGTAGTAATAAAAGGAGTAGATTTTCCTGTCGCTATAAAAATTTGGGCTGAGGACTATTCTACATCATTTTTAAATATTGAAGAATTTGGAAACTACGAGGTAGAAACATCTCATCAAAGCGGTGTTATAATTGAAAACTATAAAGTAAAAACTGGAGTACACAAATACAAAATTGATAAATTGGGAGTAGATAAATTCTCCATATATCTTCTATCTCAAAAATTCACGAGTGAATTTAAAAGAGTTGAAAAATAAATTCCTGTCTAACAAGTAAGCTATTCTATCACTAACAAATATTCTTGAACCTAGTTTTAAAAATCTGGAATTACAGGTTCTTTGAGTTAAAAACCAGTTTTACCATGCTTAAACCAGGTTTACATTAGGCAGGTGTAAATAAACTGTTTTTACATTAACTAACCGCTTCCAGAATGCATCACTAGAGACTTCTCCTCAGTATATTCCAACCCCTGCCCCTTCAAAGGGGACAAAAGTGACTTGTACGCTTTCACAATTAGAAAATAAAGAGCAGAAACTTCGATTCTGTTATACTCTGGCAATCTTCAATATGACGTACCTATCATGATACAATAAAAACATGTTCCCCTTGAGGGGATCAAGGGGTGGAAACTCGAGGATAGATTCAAGAAGTACACAGCAAGAATAAAAAAAGACCCTACATTTCACAATGCAGGGTCTCTCTATTTCTATTCTAAGTTTTTAAATTACCTAGGCGATAAAGTAAACTCTGTTCTTCTGTTCAGTGCTCTTCCTCTTAGTGAGCTGTTGTCACTGATCGGTTGTGTTTCTCCGTATCCTACGTAGTTCATTCTGGCAGATTGTACTCCTAGGGTCTGTAGATACTCGTAACAGGCTCTTGCTCTTTTTTCTGAGAGGACTCTGTTAGACTCAGCATTACCCACACTATCTGTATGACCTGAGATCGATAGATTATAATCTG
>CAZDWO010000010.1:5917-74511 GCA_964509175.1 uncultured Saprospiraceae bacterium | reverse complement strand
GTCATGCACCCTAAATCTTCGACTTGGGCTTGTATTTGGCTGGAGCCAAAAAGCAGCAGCAGGCTGGTAAGTATAAATAGTCTTTTCATCTCAGTTAAAAGTGTCCTTCAAGATAGATATAATATTACATCACCGTGTACAACATTAGTACATCATTTAAGTTAATATCTACTTCATTGTTTTCCCGGCATTTATACTTTTGTCAGCGTAATAGTTTGACAATCAATATTATAGAAAAATTATTAAGAAGCTATTTCCTTCAGTAAGTACGTTATGTCTATTTCTCAAGGTGTATTTATTCCCTAGTAATTGAATTTCAATATTAACACATGGTACAAGAATTTCAGAAGCTGTTTGTAATCACAATTAGGAGAGCTTTATTGAAAATGATAGAAATAAAATCGTCCGCTGCCTAAAATATTGGCTTATTCGCTGAACAGACGCTATTGGTTTTTGTTAGTTTCAGGTACAATTTTAATTAAGAAATTAAATCACAAAATGAAACTTTCAATGAAATACGCATTTTTACTTATCTCTTTGTTCTGCTTTACACAAGTAGAAGCTCAGATAAAGACTCCAGCACCCTCTCCATCTTCTAAAATCACACAGACCGTAGGACTGGTAGATGTAACAGTAGAGTATTCTAGACCCAGTATGAAGGGTAGAACAATCTTTGCAGCAGATGGACTAGTACCTTATAACGAATTATGGAGAACTGGTGCTAACTCAGCGACCAAATTGACCGTTAATAATAAAATAATGGTAGGTGGTAAGAGTTTAGAAAAGGGTAGTTATGCAATTCTTTCTAAGCCTAGCACTTCTAACTGGGAATTTTACTTCTATCCATATGAGGCGGGATCATGGTCTTCTTATAAGGAAAAAACTCCTGTAGCAACTGTATCAGCTAGACCTACAAAATCAAATTCTACAGAAACCTTTGCAATATCTTTTAACAATCTAAAAGATGATTCTGCACAGATGTCATTTGCTTGGGCAAATACTAGTGTAGGCTTTGATATAAATGTAAGCACTGATGAGGATGTAATGGCTAATATCTCTAAGGTACTGGCAGGTCCTACTAAGGGAGATTACTATAATGCAGCGAGTTATTACTTTTCTTCTGGAAAGGATATGAAAACTGCATACGAGTATGTAAAGAAGGCAACAGATGGTGATGATCAGAAATTCTGGCAACTAAGAAGAAGATCACAAATCGAGGCAGGCCTTGGAAAATATAAGGATGCTGTCAATACAGCAAAGAAATCTATGGAACTCGCAGAAAAAGCTGGAAATGCTCAGTATGTAAAGTTTAATAAAGAAGCGATTGCTGAGTGGTCTAAAAAATAAGATCCAAATCATTTCTTGAAAATTAAAAAAGCGGTTGTAGAGTTATTCTGCAACCGCTTTGTTTTTTTTATACAACTACTGATTAGGAAAGAGACTTAAAACTTAAAGCCTACTGTTAAAAGGAATCTAGCTAGAGAATCATCAAAGGATAATTCCGTATCTCGAATCGTAATATGATCTCCAAATTTTGAAAAATTCCCTTCGTACAGTAAATCAAAACGTAGTTTCCATATGTCTATACCTGCTCCGACTTGATAGCCATAATTAGCACTTTTGAGTCTTTGCTCATAGCCAGAAATATCGAAAAGTTCTGAACTAGAATCTAAATTTATATGTGCAACAGGTCCTCCTTGTAGTCTAAAAGGTCCTGTTTTTATCCCTATCAGTAGAGGGATGTCAAGGTTTGTAAAGCTTTCTGATTTAATAGACTGCGTAATCTCATCTTCTATAAACTCAGATAGGTTATAATTTACTTTAGAAGAATTTATAAGAAAAGCAGGTTCTATAAAGAAGGCTGCGATTTTTACTCGAGTGTATAAACCAAAATGATATCCATAACCACTTTCTAGCAATTCTAACTGAAGGCTATAGTCCTCTTCTTGAAAATTTAAACCGTCTTCAATTAATTCAGCACTTGAGATACCTGCTTTTATGCCTATTTCAAATTGGCCAAAGCCAGTAAAACTTAGAAGTAGTAGTGTAAATAATATCATTATACGAGCCATACGGATATTTTTTTCTTTAATGTGTTCAAATTTAACGCCACATTATTTTCCTTTAGTATTCCGATAAAAATTTTGGGAGTTCTTTAACGAATTAAAAAACTTAATCTTAATGAAACTATGGCTTAGTCATTGCAGTTTAAACCTTTGCTATGCACATTAATCATGTAAATTTTATCGGCAGTTATCTAACAGAAGGGAAAGCTCCCAAAACTGGCCTACCAGAATATGCCTTTATAGGAAGGTCCAATGTGGGTAAATCGTCCCTGATAAACATGATTACAGGCAGAAAGAAAATTGCCAAAGTATCTTCTACACCAGGTAAAACCCAGCTGATCAATTACTTTGAAATCGATACTTCGTGGTATTTAGTGGATCTACCAGGATATGGATATGCCAAAATTTCGAAAAGAAAAAGAGACCAATGGCGGAAGATGATAGAGCGGTATTTAGAGCAGAGGTCTACCTTAGTATGTACTTTTCTACTAATAGATTCTAGGCTTCCGCTTCAAAAGATAGATTTAGAATTTGCCAACTATCTCGGAAACGTAGGGATTCCCTTTGTGATTGTTTATACTAAAATAGATAAGGTCAAATCAAATGGTCACATAGAAAATATAGAAAGAATAGAAAATGGAATTTTGGAGCATTGGGAAGAGTTGCCGCAACGATTTATGACCAGCTCAGAGAAGAAAATAGGTCGAGAAGAGCTCCTCGATTTTATACAAACTGTAAACAATAATGTCTAACTTGTATTTCTTCTAAAATCGATTTGTCAGAACGTAAACCGCATAT
Organism: uncultured Saprospiraceae bacterium; assembly: GCA_964509175.1. Classification (GTDB taxonomy): domain Bacteria; phylum Bacteroidota; class Bacteroidia; order Chitinophagales; family Saprospiraceae; genus JAHDHU01. The sequence goes on along the minus strand of CAZDWO010000010.1, from coordinate 71,647 downwards.
AATACCAGAACTTACTGATTGGCCTATTTATAGGTTTAGCCAGAAGCGATTTGAGATAGTTCAGAGAGTGGTAGATCAGGTTTATGCCAAGCTAGAGGCCACACACGGTAGTGATTTTGAACCTCTATTAGAAAAAACAGCCTATCTCGAAAAAATACGGGTAAAAACTGTTCCATGGAAAGTAGATCCCAGAGATGAAAAAAAATACTGGAGTACCATATCTCAGGATATAAAGAAAAACTCATTAGCCGAGGACAAAGAGATTCTAAATAAAGAACTGGTAAAGAGGATTTTAAATAGATACGCAGAAGAGATTCTGGCTGAGTTTAAGCCAAAGACTTACAAATTTGCCGTAAGGTTTCTTACTAAATTTTATAGAAGGATTCTAAATACGTTTACAGGCAAGGGTAATCGATTTTACTGGGGTTCTAAGCGAGATTTATATGATAGTCTCATCCTCAACGGGAATATACATGAGACCAGAGAATTGTTCAAAAAAGGAACGGTAGTGGTAGTACCTACTCACTTTAGCAATCTTGATTCTGTTATGATGGGTTATATTCTTGACCGGATGACAGGTTTGCCCTCGTTTGCATATGCAGCAGGTCTGAATCTTTATGACTATGAGCTTTTGGCCTTTTTTATGAATAGGCTAGGTGCATATCGGGTAGATCGACGTAAGAAAAATCCTATCTATCTAGAATGTTTAAAAGCAGTAACTCGGATTTCTTTGCAAGAAGGAGTTAATAATATATTTTTCCCAGGAGGTACACGTAGTAGAAAAGGAAGTATAGAGAAAAAATTAAAACTGGGACTACTAGGTTCAGTAATAGAGGCTCAACGGGCCAATTATCAAGAGGGAAGTAATAAGAAGATTTTTATAGTACCTATGGTTGCAGGTTACCCCTTTGTACTGGAGGCAAAATCATTGATTAATCAGTTTTTACGAAGCTCTGGCAAGGAGAAATATATACATACAAGGGATCAGCTATCTCCGATAAAAAAAACCATTCGATTTTTTAAGCATATGTATGGTCGCTCTTCTAAGATATACATGACCCTAGGTGAGCCGATGGATGTACTAGGAAATAAGGTAGATGCTGATGGCCAAAGTTTAGATGTCAAAGGAGAACATATAGAACTTAAGAAATATTTCTTTAACACTGAGAATGAGGTAGTAGAGAATTCTCAGAGAGAAACTGTGTACACTAAAATATTAGGTGATAAAATCCTAGATAGCTACTTGTCTAACAATTTAGTTCTAGCTCCTCATTTAATCGCTTATCTGGTTTTTCAACATATAGCACAGAGCTATAAGGACTTATCGATTTTTAATATTCTTAACCTTAATACTAAAGATGTTTTTGTGCCGTATTCCGATATAGTCTCTCTGGTAAATCAAGCTAAAAAAATACTTGTAAATTGGGAGGAAAATGGAGTCTTACAGGTGGAAAAATCCATTTTGCAATCTCCAGAGGAAATAATTGCTCAAGGAATTAGAGAGGTCGGGGTTTTTCATCCGCAGAAGACACTTTATATGGATAATCATGGAAATGTTAAGACTGAAGACCTGAAATTATTGTACTATTACCATAACCGAATGAGAGGGTATGATTTACAAGAATACTTAAATTGGACTTTCGAATCTTTAGAGGAGCTTAAGATAAAAACGAACTAAAAGAAGAAGTGATATTTATAATATTTGATTTAGAGGCTACATGTTGGAGAGGACGACCACCCAAAGGGGTAAATGAGATAATAGAGGTAGGTGCCGTTAAAGTAAATCAGTATGGAGAAAATCTGGGCACTTTCGAAAGTTTCATTCGTCCGTTTGTAAATCCCGTATTGAGTAGTTTTTGCTCTAAGCTCACTTCCATTAAGCAAGATCAGGTAGATCGAGCAGATTTTTTCCCGAAGGTTATCGAAAGATTTAAAGATTGGGTTTTTGAAGAAGACACTGATTATCTTCTTTGTAGTTGGGGATCCTTTGATAAGCAGTTTATTTTAAATGACTGCAAATTGCATAAATTAGAAACGGAGTGGCTGATGGGCAACTATACTGACTTAAAAGGGCAGTACTCAGATATTAAAGGTTTAGATAAGGATAAAGGCCTGAAGGCTGCAGTAAAACTAGAAGGCTTTGAATTTACAGGTGTTCATCATAGAGCCATCTCTGATGCAGAAAATTTAGCTAAGATATTTATCAAATACGTCGATATGTGGCGGTATTAATCGATTATTAAGGCATTTTTATCGATAATCGTAACAGATAGAAACTATTATCGTCGATATTATATTAGATATTTAGAACGAATACTATTTAAACAATACAAATGAAAAATTTATTAAGTACATTATTATTAGCATTATTTTTTGTCTCTGGAATACAAGCACAGACAGTTTTAGATCAAGGATATCTTGTCATGGAAATTACAGAGGTAAGTTCTGATGATGAGCAAGCAGCAGCCATGCTACAAATGATGAAAGGATCACAAACAGAAATTTTCTTCAAAGACGGAAAGAACATGTCTTCTATGGATATGATGGGAGGAATGGTTAAAGTAAAATCATTATTTCAGCAGAAAACGGGAAGCGTAGATATGCTTATGGATATGATGGGTCAGAAAATGCATATTCAGTCTAATAAGGACGATATGATGAAGGCAACTGCAGATCAGGCAGATGCTATGGAAGGATTTGAAGTGAAATACGATGAGGCGGATACCAAAGAAATCTTAGGACATAAATGTGTGAAAGCAGAAATAATAGATCCTAGTACAAAGAAGGCTACAATGATTATGTATGTAGCTAGAGACATTAAAGCAGATTCTAAAATGCTACAAGGAATGCAGCATTTTGACATCGATGGATTTCCATTAGAAATGATCATTAAGCAGCCTCAGATGAGTATGACGATGAGTACAGTAAAGTTAGAAAAAGAAGTAGATGATTCTGTTTTTGCTTTAAAGACTGATGGATATACAAAGATGACTTTCCAGGAGTTCATGGATAAGATGGGTGCTATGGGAGGCGGAGGATTTGGATTTTAATCCAGTCCCTAGATAGATATAGTTTTTATAGAAAGAGGCTCAGAAATGAGCCTCTTTTTTTATGCCCAAATCTTTGCAACTTGTCTGGAAAACAACTAGAATGTGGATTTTTTAGACTACTATATAAAGCAAAAGAAGTATTTCAGCCGACATTATGTTAAAATCCGTTTATAAGTAACTATTTTGGAAATATCAGCGTTAGTTCAGTAACTACTACTATAACCATCAACATGAAATCTAATCAACGAACTACCTTCCTATTAAGAGGCATTGTCCTCTTCAGTCTTTTCAGTTTCCTTTATCTAAATTTTATTGTTTCTGGAGATTCTGCAGATTTTGCATACAGTAATATTGCGGTGTACGAAAACGTAGAAGCTTCTGCCCTAAAGGAGTTTAAAATCATGAGTGCTGCTCTTCAGCAGATTCTAGATATTATGACTCTAAATCGGTAATTGATACCCATTTAAGAAAGTCTTTATATCCATCTCTTTTTTACCAGCCATTTTTAGTCTTAATACGTTTATGGCTCCGTCGCTAGTGCAATAATGTAAGTAACTTTTCTTGTCGCTTATTATGGTTCCTGGATAGTATTTATGCTTAACGCCCTCTGCTATTTCCGCCTTGATGATTTTTACTTCTTGGAAATCCAGATGTGTCCAGGAGAGGGGAAAAGGGGAGAGTCCTCTTATAAAATTATACACTTCTTTAGTAGACTTACTAAAGTCTATTTTGCAGTTTTCTCTGTTTAGTTTAGGTGCATGAGAAACAGCAGCATCCTTCTGAGCAGTGAGAGTTATGCTTCCTTGTTTTATTAGCTGAACAGTCTCTAAAATCACCTCTGCACCCATGGTCATCATCTTATCATGGACATCTCCAGTGGTATCCTCATGTGAGATGGCTAGTTTACGTTGCATTAGTAAATCTCCTGTATCGATTTTATGCTTTAGCTTAAAGCTAGTAACTCCTGTTTCCTCTTCTCCATTTATAACTGCCCAGTGGATAGGAGCAGCTCCTCGATACTTAGGTAACAGTGATCCATGTAGATTGTAAGTACCATGCTCGGGCATATTCCATACCTTTTCTGGCAACATTCTAAAGGCTACAACAATTTGTAGATTGGCATTTAGAGCCTCCAGTTTTGTCAGAAATTTGGCACTTTTAAGGTTTTTTGGCTGAAGGATATTTAGGTTGTTTTCCGTGGCATATTTCTTTACAGCGGATGAGATTAGCTTTTTTTTACCTCTACCGCCATATTTGTCGGGAGCAGTTATTACTCCTACGATGTTATAGTCGTTTTCATGTAAAATACGGAGTGATGGAACCGCAAAATCTGGGGTTCCCATAAAGATGATTCTAAGTTTTTCAGCCATCAGGTCAGTTATATCGATAAAAGCAGCAAATATGGTTCAATTTTGGATGCATCGTATATAATTGTAACCTAATTCATTATTTGGAGTCTAAAAAGAACAAGCTCAGTGTGTTTAAACATTATTGTTTTATTTTATAAAAGCTTTATAATTCGATGAAAAGATTTTTGCCTTTAATCATTATTCTATTCGCTAGTTTTTCTTTGACTGCTCAGCAATCACATGCACAGATAGAAGGATATGTATTTGAAAGTGGTAATCGTGGATATCTAGCGGATATTCTGATTCAAGTTTTTGATAATCGTGCAGATACCTTGATATCCGAGTGTGTTTCTAATCAAGAGGGTTTTTTCTCCTGTAAGGTTCCTACCGATAGAAAATTTACTGTCACAGCTACTCATGAGTATTTTCATAATAGTAGCATGTCGACAAATACGCTAGGACTAGAAGATGGAAAAAAAGCCTTTCTGAAATTTGAAATGAAAAGAGCTCCAGGTTATATGTTTGAAATAACTATTGCTGAAGAGAGAGAAGATGATGAGACCCCTGTAGATGCAATCAAGAGTGCAGATATTGAGGTTTATAACAATACAACTAAGGAACTAGTACTAACGCTAGAAGACTACCAAAATCCAGATTTCGAGGTACATCTAAAGAAAGGGAATCACTATACTCTTATGATAAGAAAGGATGGGTTCCTGACTAAACGTATGGAGGCCTTTGTGGATGTAAAAGGATGTATACTTTGTTTTGAAGGTATAGGAGCAGTGAGACCAGGTGTTACTGATAACCTTACAGAGCAGAATTCTTTCGGTACACTGCTAGCCAATGTGGAGTTAGAAAGAGTGCACCCTGAGATGGAAATTAGAACCAATACTATTTACTATGAAGCAGCTAGTTATGAACTATCTGATGCTGCTAAGGTAGAGTTAGATAAGCTAAGAGTCTTTTTGGCTGATAATCCTAACTTGGTTATCGAGCTAGGTTCGCATACGGATAGCCGTGGAAATCACATTGATAATTTAGAGTTGTCAGAAAAAAGAGCACAAACAGCTGTTGCTTATGTTTTAAAAGATGGAACGGTAGATAATACTAGGCTTAAAGCCAAAGGATATGGGTTTACCCAAGTTTTGAATGATTGTAAATTTGGAATACCATGTTCTGATGAGGCTCATGCAGTAAATAGAAGAACAGAACTCAAACTCATTAACATACTCAAAGAAGGAAAGTACATTACTAGATCGCTGGCTTCCTTAAAACAAGCTGAGCATATGGATGCACTCCTTGCAGAAATTCAGAATGAAGGAGTCGTAGAAATACCATCTAACGGAGAACTCCCAAAAGAATTTAGAAAAGAAAAGAAAAAAATAGATAGAATAAATAGAGAGTACAAAGAGAGATCATCTGAAGTAAAAAATGAGGTGAGTTCTGTAATCTCTGATATAGTAGCCGAGGAAGATGAGCAGAGTAGAGGCAGAACTTTTGATGATTTTCCTCAGGAAGTTATTGAAGAAGTAAAGGAAGAGGAAGTAGAAATGGAAGAGACAAAAGAAATGATGGAAGATGAGTTACTTAGCTCTAGCGAAGAAGTCATTCAAATAGAAGAGGCTGTAGCAGAGACAGTTCTAGAAATAGAAGAATCTGTAATTAACGTCCCAACGGACATGGATAAGGAAGTCGCTACTGACAATATGAGTGAAGTAGCAACCATGGTTGAAGTAAAAGAGGAAGTTGTAGAAGAAATGGAGGCAGCAGAAGAAGTTGTTTCAGAGGCTCCAGAACAGGCACTATCAAGAGGGGATGTTCCAGAAGGGATGGCAGGTCATCACATAGTACTCACACAGTCAAAAGAAGAATTGAAAGCAAATCATCCGATACATTTAATTTTTCCGGATGTAAATGTTATACAATCTCCGACTACTAATAAGTTCATGTATTTATTCGGAGGTTTTGAATCAGAGCAGGAGGCTCAGGAATATTTAGATAGTAATGTAAAGAAGATGTTTTCTGACGCTTACCTAATCCAGTTCTAAAAAGTAAATTTTAAAGAAATAGCATCATAACTAAATGGCTCTTGAAAAGGAGCCATTTCTTTTTTGTACTCTATCGATAAATCATCTGAGATGTCGAAGTTGATTAAATGTCTATTGATAAAGGCTTCTAAGGTTACGAAGAGATGGCCTAATCCCCAATATACCCAAGAGTACTCTGCAGTCTGTCTAGCGTCAGCACGATCTAGTTGAATCTGACTTTGAGTAGGTCTAGTATTTGGGTTTGTAGAATTATAACATTGGCCGAGGGCATAGTCATTACCTGCAATAAAAAGTCTCCACTTGGTATCCAGAGCTCTAAATTTTCTACGTTTATCTATGATGTTATAAATTAAGGCTCCTTCTATTCCTACAGCTATAGGAACCTTCCACCATTTTCTATTATAGGCTTGTCCAGCTCCAGGAAGTATTAATGAATACAAGGCCGCTCTTCCAGGCTCTCCTTCAAAAACATCTAAAAAACCACTTTTCTTATAACTGGATTTTGTAGAGATACTTGCATTGGAATTTTCTGAGCTTTGGCCATAGCTTATCAAAAAAACTAGACTAAATAATAATGTAAGTCTTACTCTAAACTTTCCTTGCATATTTATTAAACGAGTGATTACTCTTTTAAGATGTCTAGTATGTAATTTAATTCGGCATCGTTTTTAAAAGGAATAGAGATTTTTCCTTTACCGACCTTAGAACGATCTATACTTACTGAGGTTCCAAATTTGCCTTTGAGCTCCTGACGTATCAGCACCAATTCTGTAGGAAGGGTAGTGTCTGTCGAAGTCTTCTTTTTCGGTTTTGATTTAGGGCTTATAAGTGCTTCTAAGGCTCTTACTGAGAGTTTATTCTTTATCACCTTATCGAATACTGTTAGCTGCATTGAAACATCCTCTACGCCAGCCAGTGCTCTAGCGTGTCCCATACTTATCTTTTGAGAGACTACCGCTTTTTGAATTTCAGGAGGCAGCTTTAGTAATCGTAAATAATTACTTATCGTACTTCTTTTTTTAGCAACTCTAGTGGCAAGTTCTTCATGACTGAGCTTGCATTCTTGAATCAATCGACTATACGCTATGGCTACCTCTATTGCATTTAGATCTTCTCGTTGGATATTTTCTATAAGAGCCATTTCTAGAAGCTCTTGGTCATTTGCCTCTCTTATGTAGACAGGTACTTCTTTAAGACCGACTATTTTAGATGCTCTATATCTACGCTCTCCAGAGATAAGTTGATATTTCCGACCTCCTAATTTACGTACGGTTAAGGGCTGTATAATACCATGGATTTTTATAGAATCGACCAGCTCTTGTAATGCTTCCTCTCTAAATTCTTGCCTTGGTTGATTTGCATTTGCTTCAATAAGATTTATGTCTATTGTGTTTATACCAGTGGTCTTTTTTTCTACCGTTTCTTTGTTGCCTTTTACGGAATCTTTTTTCTCAATATTGGATAGTAGGGCTCTTATTCCTTTGCTCAGATCTTTTTTCTTAGCCATTGTTTTTTTGTTTATTCGCTGCTCTTATTTTGTTGCTGCTATGATTTTATCAGCCGTTTCAGTGTCGTTATTCTTTTGTAGAAACTCATATGCGAGATTTAAAAAGTTAGCTGCTCCTTTACTAGCGGAGTCGTAAGTAATAACTGACTGACCCATACTAGGAGCTTCGCCGACCTTAGAGTTTCTATGTATTATGGTTTCAAAAACTTGATCACTCACCATATTTTTCACTTCCGATACGACTAGATTAGCCATACGTAATCGTTTGTCATACATGGAAAGAACGATTCCTTCTATACTTAGATTTTCATTAAGATTGTCCTGAACTATTGCTATCGTATTCTTTAGTTTCCCTAGTCCTTCTAAACTGAATATCTCACACTGCACTGGTATAAGAACAGAATCAGAAGCCGTTAAAGCATTGATGGTTATAAGTCCAAGTGATGGAAGACAATCTATAATTATATAATCGTATTCTTCTTTTAATGGTCTGAGGAGTTTACTCATCTGATATTCTCTTTCCTCTATTTCTACCAGCTCTACTTCTGCACCCACTAGATCTATAGAGGAGGGTAGAATAAAAAGATTAGGAATAGTGCTCTCAAAAATAGTCTCAGAAAGTGAGGCATCTCCCATCAGACAACTGTATAAATCTTTCTCTCGATAGTCTTCCTTATGTCCGAGTCCTGATGTTGCATTGGCTTGAGAATCTGCATCTACGAGTAATACTTTCTTTTCTAATATTGCTAAGGCTGTGGCCAAATTAATAGCTACAGTAGTTTTACCGACTCCTCCTTTCTGATTAGCAATGGATATGATTTTTCCCATAGATTATATTTCTACTTCTTCTCCGATTTTAGGTAATAATAATTCTTTGTTGTGCTTAGAAAATTCTGCCTTTGCAGCATCATGGTCGATCTCTATATATGGAAATGAATCATAGTGGCATCCTATAATTTTCTTGCACTCTATAAAGTCTGCGGCAATAGCAGCATCCTCATAACCCATTGTAAAATTATCTCCTATAGGCAATAAGGCGATGTCTAGCTTCGGGCAGGTCATTGGAATCAACTTCATGTCCATCGTCAGAGCTGTATCTCCTGCAAAGTAAAAACAACCCTCCTTATTCCATACTACAAAACCTACAGGGTTACTGCCATATGTGCCATCAGGCAATACACTAGAATGGACAGCTGTAACCATTTTTACAGTACCGAAATCAAAAGACCACTTTCCTCCAGTGTTCATAGGATGACCCTTGTAGCCCTTATTTCCATAGTAAGTCACTAGCTCATAAGTAGAAATAAGAATAGCTCCACTTTGCTTTAATACCTTTTCTAAATCAGCGACATGGTCTCCATGTCCATGACTAAGGAGCACATAATCAGGCTTTAAGCTGTCGATGATTTCTTTATTTCCTATAGGATTAGCTGAGATTGCAGGATCTGTCAATAGGATTTTACCACCCATCTCAATTAAAAAACAGGACTGTCCGAGATATTTAAACTTCATAGTATTAGGGAATGATACAAAGGTAAACCTTCTCTTACTTTTTTTATTGTATTATTAAGAGTCTGTAATTAAAAAAATAAACATGATAACAATCATCAGCGGTACTAATAGAGCCAATAGTAAATCTTCAGAAGTGGCAAGAATAGTAGAGAACATCGTTAAAACGAAAACAGATAAGGTGCATCTATTAGATCTTGCGGAAATCAGTGATTATGGTATATCATCTATGATGTATAATCCTGATAATCAGTCGTCTGAGATTGCCAAAATTCAAGATGAGATTCTTATGCCTGCTGATAAATGGATTCTAGTGCTTCCGGAATATAACGGTGGTATTCCTGGTATATTTAAACTTCTTATCGACGCCATATCGGTACGTAATAAGGATGGCCTCATGGGCAAAAACGTACTTCTTATAGGTGTGGCAGCAGGTAGAGCGGGTAATCTACGTGGCTTGGACTATGCGACCAATTGTCTAAATTATTTAGGAATGTTTGTGCATCCTCAAAAATTACCCATCTCTTCTTTTAATTCTGTTCTCAAAGATGGTCAACTAGACGAAGGAACTACTAAGGCCCTTAAGTCATTAATTAATGATTTTGCATAGGTAGTGGACTTAAAGGCAATTGCCGATTTAAGCATTCTATCCTAAAAATAAAAAAGCCATGCCTGATTTCTCAGACATGGCATCATCATGTTTATTGCCCTTTACGGGAATACTAGTTATTCACTATTAATCGTTTGGAAATCAGTTTTCCATTACTATGTACATTGATAATGTATACTCCGGATGTTAATCCACTTACATCTACTTGAGTAGTGTTGTTGGCCGATAGGTCATCCATTGTTTTCACTACTTGTCCATTTGCATTTATTATCTGTATCTCTACTGTATCATCATTAGATGAGCTCGTTTCGATAGTAGTATAATTAACTGCTGGGTTAGGATACACTGCCACTTCTAGGTCATTTACAGCATCTAGGTCTTTGACTACATAGTCAAAGGGAATTTCCTCACCTAGATTAATAGCATCCTCATCAGATCTGTAGTTTACTGCGATATCATCATCTTGTAAAGATGGTACTACATTTAAGCAGTAATCTTCTGTCTCTCCATGAGGGAATATGCTACATGGTCCGACAGGGTATGATCCATACTTCATCACAACTCTTAAGCGACATGATCCTGAGGCATATTTAGGAATTGTATAGTTTCCAGATATTGGCCCTGAGCCAGCTCCATAAGCGAGCAGCTCTCCGGCATCTACAAAATCAAAATCATTATTCCAGTCACAGTATACCTTCCAGTACACAACATACTTACTTGAACTAAATCCAGGAGTAAGTTGGAGTGGATAACTTTGACCTTGAGTCACATTATGACAGGTGTTAGAGAAATTACCATATCCTCCGTTATTTCCAGAAAGGTTACTTATCGGTCCGAATTCCACTTTTTCTATATGCACATACTTACTGTTCTGACCACCTGATGTACAGTAACTAGCCGCAATGGTGATATCAAAACTACAAGATGCCCAGTTACCACATTGGTCAGAAGCTTCATAAGTTATGGTAGTCGTTGTACCTGCTGTAAAATATGAACCACTAGAAGGACCTGTAGTCTGAGTGATAGAATTACATGCTGGAATTTCCATTACATATTCTAATGCCACTTTTGCATATTGATCATTCCACTGTCCGTTGCTTAGCATCTCTACATAGTGCTGTGCTCCATTAAAGTTATTTGGCTGGTTAGGGTACCAGTTTGTATAACTAAGAGGAGATCCGTCTACCCAAGTAAAGTTTCCTTCACTCTGGTAATCACTTAATCCAATGTAGGCCGACTGAGTCGTAAGAATTCCTGCTATATATGCATTCTCTGAAGCATCATTTACAACTGCAAGATTACCTCCGTTTGCTTCACAGGTAGCTTGAGCATTTATCCAAGTATCTGGATTAATTGAGCAATAATAATGTGATCCATTATGATTACCCATGTATACAAATCCTGAGATATTTCCTCCTGGAGAACAACCCGAGGAAGAACAACAGCTACTTACTGCCGGTGTATTCCATGTTACGATTGCTCCACTTTTACCTGTAGGTACATTGAAGGTTACATCATTAGGACATGAGATAGAAATAGAAGATTCTACTGTCACGTCAAAACAACAACTTGCTACATTATTACATTCATCTGTTACTTCATAACATACAGTGTGTACTCCTGTATTAAGTTCTGAACCATTTGCTGGACCACTAGTTTGTACCAGTCCACTACATGGAACTTCCATTACATATTCTAATGCTACTTTTCCGTACTGATCGTTCCACTGTCCATTACTCAGCATTTCTACAAAGTGCTGTGCACCATTGAAATTGTTAGGCTGGTCTGTATACCAGTTTGTATAAGTCAGTGGTGATCCATCTACCCAAGTAAAGTTTCCTTCACTTTGATAATCACTACATCCGATGTATGCTGACTGAGTAGTTAAGAAATTTGCTATAAACGTATTTTCAGAAGCATCATTTATTATTGCTAGGTGACCACCGTTTGCAACGCAAGTTGCTTGTGCATTTACCCATGTGTCTGGGTCGTTAGAACAGTAATAATGATGACCATTATATTCTCCCATATATATGAATCCGTTAATAGCTCCACCGCCATCACAACTTACTCCACATCCTCCTTTCCATGTTGGAAGTTCCCAAGTAACAGGAGTGCCACCATGACCATCACATTGTACAGTTATGTCATTAGGGCAATGTAAATCGAATCCTGGATTAACCGTGATTACAAAACTACAAGTAGCAGTGTTTCCACAGTTGTCTGTCACAGTATAAGTAACCGTAGTTGTTCCATTCGGGAATAAGGTTCCACTTGTGTGCGAGCCAGTAACACTACTTACTCCACAATCATCAGTGCCAGTCGGTGATACCCAACTTACATATGCACCTGATATACCAGGCTCAGCGTCTACAGTGATATTTCCTGGGCAGGTAATTACGGGGTCTACATTATCCTTATAATCAAGGATTTGTACACAGCTGGCTTTTAACGTAGGGTCGTTAGGGTCAGTCGCAGTCCAGGTTCTATTAATTCTAAATGCAATAGAACAACCGAAAGGGTTAGATATTACATCATTGAAAGTAATTACTGGTGTTCCACAATTTCCACTACCAGCGGTAGCAGTTGCATATCCAGTATCTGCTGGATCAGTAGAAGCAGTAGGACATCCAAAGATTCCGGCAGGGCAAGTGATCGAAGGAGGAGTATTACAACTGTCGTCCACAATTTCTACAGTAAAACTGCAAGACGTTTCATTTCCACAAATATCTGTTACAGTATAAGTGACTGTCGTTATTCCAATAGGGAATGACGAACCACTATTATGTGTGCTTACTACAGAATCTACGCCACAGTTATCACTGGTTGCTGGAGCTGTCCACGTAGCTGTAACAGGGTTTCCATCTTCTGAAGAGCCTGTAATGTTAGCAGGGCACGTGATAGAAGGAGGAAGAGCATCTCTAAGATTTATAATCTGAACACAACTCGCTGTTAATGAAGCATCATTAGGGTCAGTAGCGGTCCATGTTCTTGTAATTCTCATTCCGATAGGACAATTAAATGGATTAGTCACTACATCACTAAATGTTATCTCAGGAATACCGCAATTTCCACCTGCTCCATTGGCAGTTGCACTTCCTGTATTTGCAGGAGCAGAAGAATCTGCAGGACAACCGTAATAATCAGCAGGGCATGTAATGGTCGGAGGAGTCATACAACTATTGTCGATGACCTCAACTGTAAAGCTGCAAGTTGTCTCATTTCCACAGACATCAGTTACAGTATAAGTAACTGTCGTTATTCCTATAGGGAATGTAGATCCGCTTGTATGAGTACTAGTTACAGAATCTACTCCACAATTATCATTAGTTACAGGAGCAGTCCAGCTGACAGTAACCGGATTGCCATCTTGTGATGTACCCGTAGCATCGGCAGGACAGGTAATAGAAGCAGGAGAATTATCTCTAAAGTCCAAAGTCTGTACACAACTATCAAATAAAGATGGATTGTTAGGATCTGTTGCAGTCCATGTTCTTGTAATTCTAAAAGCTATTGGACAACTAAACGGATTGCTAATAACATCGGTAAAGGTAATTTCTGGCGTTCCACAATTTCCACCAGCTGAGCTAGCCGTTGCTGATCCAGTATTAGCAGGATCAGTAGAGTCGGCTGGACAACCATTGTAATTAGTAGGACACGTAATTGTCGGAGGAGTCATACAACTATTATCGATTACCTCTATTGTGAAATTACAAGTAGTTGAATTACCACAATCATCCGATGCAGTATAAGTAACCGTTGTAATTCCTATATCGAAACAACTTCCAGAAGGAAGGTCAGCTACCACACTTACGCCACTACAATCATCGGTAGCTGTAGGTGATATCCATGTTGCATTTACACAATTTCCATCGGTACTACTTAATGTCTGATTTGCAGGACATGCTGTCATTACCGGGTCTGTAGTGTCAATGAAAGATAAGGTCTGTACACAAGTAGATACAAAAGAAGGATCATTCTGATCTACAGCAGTCCAGGTTCTTTCTATCACTTCATCTCCACAACTACCAGTAGAAATCACAACATCGTTAAACGTTAATTGGGGAATTCCACAGTTAGGTCCTCCAGGTAAAACTATAGGTAGACCGGTGATTTTTGGGTCCGTATCATTAGCTCCTGGACATTCTGTATAATCTGCAGGGCAGGTAAGTAGAGGTCCATTTTGACAACTTAGATCTTCTACAAATACTTCAAAAGTGCAACTTACTGAGTTTCCACAAGCATCGGTTGCCGTATAACTTACTAATGTCGTTCCTACTTCAAAGCAACTGCCACTAGGAATATCTACAGACAATGTTGCATTTCCACAGTTATCTGTCGCTGTAGGAGCAGTCCATGTACCCACTACACAGCTTCCATCATTAGATACAAGATTTATATTGTTTGGACAATTGCTTAATACTGGTGTGACATTATCACTTAAAGTAATTACTTGCACACAGGTACTGATAAGCGTACTATCATCTGGATCAGTAGAGGTCCACGTACGATTTATTACTGTAGCTCCTGGACAAGGTCCTACACTTACTACCACATCATCAAAAGATAAAGATGGGTTTCCGCAAGTAGGTCCTCCAGGTGCGGTTACAGCAGTCCCAGTTACGCTAAAGTCGGTAGACGTTCCAGGACAGGCAAAGTAATTAGAAGGACAGGTAAGCATCGGAGGAGTCTGACAACTTGCATCTTCTACAGTTACGTTAAAAGAACAAGTGGCGATATTACCACAATTGTCAGTAGCAGTATATGTTACTAAAGTAGTTCCTATAGAAAAACAGAATCCACTTGCAAAGTTTGCTACTACATCTCCTAAGCCACAGTTATCATTTCCAGTAGGGCTAGTCCATGTTGCAACTGCACATATACCATCCGTTGATTCTACAGTAAGGTCTGCAGGACAACTAGAAAGGGTAGGAGGTACATTATCTACTAAGGTTATGGTCTGTAGGCAAGTAGCTTGAGAACCTGGATTTTCAGGATCTGTTGCAGTCCATGTTCTTTCTATAACAGTCGCTCCAGAGCATGGCCCTGAAGAAATAACTACATCTTCAAAGTCTACAGATGGGGTTACGCAGTTGGCACCACCTGGTGTTCCTACAGCAGTTCCTGTAGTTGCAGGAGCAGTAGAACTTCCAGGGCATCCTGTATAATTTGCAGGACAGCTTATAGTAGGTGGATCAAAGCAACAACTTCCAGCTACTGTAACATCAAAGCTACAAGTGCTTTCGTTTCCACATTCGTCAGTGGCGGTATATATTACAGTGGTAGTGGTTCCTAATGGGAAAGCATCTCCACTATTAAAATTAGAAGTTAATGTGACTGTGCCACAGTCATCGGCTGCTACAGGAGTCATCCATGTAACGATCGCTTCACAGTTTGCCTCGGAAGGAGCTGCTGTAATGTTTGCAGGACAGCTAGTAAAACTAGGTCCGGTATTATCTATCAATGTTATTTCTTGGATACATTCCGACATTATAGTCGAGTCATCAGGGTCATAGGCAAACCATACTCTTTTAAAGAATGTCTCGCCTGTACATGGTCCAGTTGTAAAAATTAAGTCGTAGTGACCTACAACCGGAATACCACAATCAGGACCTCCAGCTACTGCCGTAGCTGATCCTAGTGCAGAAGTACTAGTGTCGTCTCCTGGGCAACCAAAATAGTCACTCGGACACGTTATAATAGGTGGATCGGTACAATCCATTTTTGATACTATTTCAGTACCAATTGCATGTTCATATGAGCCAAATGCAAAAGCATTAAAGGTTATCAATAAGAGGAGAGATAAAAATCCCATTCTTTTCTTATTGAATAAACAAGCACTAAAGTTTCTCATTACGTGAGTTTTTGTTAGTTAATATTTCAAACAAAAACTTGTTAAAACCGCAATGATCAGGTTTTACGTATGGAAGTCGTAAGTAATAAATTTTAAGGTCTTGGAACTAAAAAGTTGTAATACTGGTTTTTCTATATTTAGTTCTTCTTGAGAACGTTGTTTAGACTCTTCATGTCTAAAAAAAAATGTCAAGAAAACGTTAATATCTAATATTGAATACTTTTGTATCACTTATGGAGTTAAAAGGTTCGATTATTTCTTTTGTTTTTATTTGCGTTTTTTTATCGTGTAAAAACGACCATAATTCTAGTGAATTAAAGGTCTTTCATTATAATCAGCCGAATGCAATTACTTCGCTAGATCCGGCTTTCGCCAAAAGTCAAAATAATATATGGGCAGTGCATCATCTGTATGATGGATTAGTTAGGCTAGATACCGGTCTCCATGTTTTACCGGCCATTGCCCGAGATTGGCAATTATCTAACGACGGCAAGTTATACACTTTTAATATAAGAAACGATGTCCTTTTTCATAAAAATGAATGTTTTGAGAATAAAAATTCTCGTAAAGTAACTGCCTCAGATTTTGTGTACAGCTTTAATAGACTTATAAGTGAAAATGTAAATTCGCCAGGATCATGGTTGTTTAAGGATAGAGTAGTAGCGGAAGAGCCCTTTATTGCCATCGATGATTCTACTTTTCAGATTAGATTAAAAGAAGCTTTTCGACCGTTTTTGGGAATACTAACGATGCAGTATTGTTCAGTTCTTCCGCAGGAGGCGATAGAATACCATGGTAATAACTTTAGAATGAATCCCGTTGGTACAGGTCCTTTTGCATTTAAAAAATGGATAGAAGATCAGGCTCTCTTTTTAAAGAAGAATGAAGATTACTTCCTAGGTCCGAGTACTCTAGATGGCGTAAGAACGAGTTTTATTGCAGATCGCAAAATTGCTTTTCTAGAATTACTTAATGGTAAGATAGAATTTAACTCAGGTTTAGAATCTTCGTTTATTAATGAGCTACTCACAAAAGAAGGAAATCTGCAAGAGAAGATGTCTGAAAAGATTCAGTTTATTAAGTCTCCTTATCTAAACACAGAATATCTAGGTATTAATATGAATTTGGCGGAAGCCTCTGACTTACAGAATAAGAAACTGAGACAAGCATTAAATTATGCTATCAATAGACCGCTGATGTTGCAGGCCTTACGTAATAATGTAGGACATCCCGCAGATGCTGGTTTTATTCCTAGAGGATTACCAAGTTATAATCCTCAGAAAGTAAGAGGGTATAACTATGATATAGATAAAGCTGTTGAACTTTTAAAAGAAGCAGGGTTCCCTAGTGGAAAAGGACTTGCTCCGATTAGTATTACAACTAATCAAGACTATGTGGATTTAACCACCTTTATAGCTAAGGAATGGGAAAAAATAGGAATTCAGACAGATATAAAACTAATGGAATCTGCAGTGCTAAGACAAGGAATGAGAAACGAGAACATCCCTCTTTTCAGAGCCTCATGGATTGCAGATTATCCTGATGGAGAAAGTTTTCTGTGTATGTTTTACAGCAAAAATCCAGCTCCTCCTAATTATACTCGATTTAGTAATGAGCACTTCGATAGGCTTTATGAGCAGTCTATTATAGAAAATGATGAATTAAAAAGAATGGAACTCTACTGGGAAATGGATAATATCCTGATCGAAGAAGCTCCGGTGATCTTTTTATTCTATGATGAAACGGCTTTGTTTGCATCCAATAAAATTTCCAATTTCGAAACCAACGCTATCAACTTACTAGAGGCTTATCCTTTAAAGCATCAGTAATTAGTTTACGTCTCCGGTAACTACTCTGACTATATCGATATCAAAATCCATATCTGTTCCTAGAGGAAGCACTAGGTTCTGGCAATTTTGGCAATCTGGAAAATAGAAGTTCAGTAAATTGTTATTAGGCAATTCTGAAAATGTTCCGAGTATAAACTTTTGAAGCTCTATGAGATCTATAGCAGAGGCATTGCCACTATTGTTTACATCAGAGGCTAGAATTCTATATGCATTGTTAAAAGGCTCTATACCTAAAAGATGTTTCTGTATCACTATTAAATCCAGTGCACTTACTCCTGGAGTATTAGTTGTGGGGTCGACGATAGAAATAAACGGCTCTTCTATTTCTGGAATGTCTGTGGTAGGATACTCAAAAAGACCACCATTTATAAATGAGGTAATGTCTAACTCATAGGCAGCATCAGCATTACTCTTCATTAAAATCTGAGTACTTGCTTGTCTAGAAATTTCGTTTCCTTCTATGTCATTAAAAGTTAGGAAGTATCTAGAAGGTGGAAGAGGAGCCATAGGTGGACCTTCTGCTCCAGTATCAATGATTGCCTGGTCTAAACCAGCCAATCCTGTATCCCAGATTACTGTTCTATCCGGTGCGATTACAAAATAAGTAGGAGTTCCGAAAAATGGACCAAAGGTTCCAGAAGTATATTCGTCCAAAGCATCCAAAGCACCACCATCAGCTCCTACACCAAACATAGTAGTGCCAAAGTCTTCAGAATAGTCTTTACAATCTTGATTGCTATCAAAGCCTTGATTAGAGATTTCAAAAAAGGCAACATCATATGCTCCAGATCCCCATTCTTCATATTTCTCTTGATAGAAAGGAGATTGAATCTGACAGGGTGGACAGGTCGTAAAAAATACTTTTACTACCACAGTTATGTCTTGGTCGAGGTAGTCAGCGTATAAATTGTGCAGCTGATTATTATAATCGGTAACTGTAAAGTTTGAAGCATTTTGGCTATAGCCAAAAGAACATATAATCATAAATGAAAATAATCCCAGTATTCTAGACATATCTTTGCGTTTTCGAGAACTTTCATAAAAGTAAAAGCTTTCTATCTACAATACAATTTATTCAGTTGATTACACGACCTAAAGTTATTCTAGAAGACTTAAATATCATCTCTTATGAGGATGCCTGGAAATACCAAACCCGGAAGCTAGAAGAGTTAAAGGCCATAAAATTATGGAATCGGGACAACGAAGAAAAAAAGGACCAAAAACACTATCTCTTATTATGTGAGCATAATCCAGTTTATACTCTCGGTAAAAGTGGCTCTATAGACCATTTATTGAAATCAGAATCTGAGCTCTCTTCTCAAGGTTTTGAATATTTTAAAATCAATAGAGGAGGTGATATTACCTATCATGGTCCTGGTCAGATTACCGTTTATCCAATCTTTGACCTAGACCATTTTTTTAATGATGTACATAAATATGTCCGATTTCTAGAAGAAGTGGTCATTAGAACCTTAGCTACTTTCGGTATAGAAGCATCTCGAGAAAAGGATTATACTGGCGTATGGATAGATGGAAACCCGAAACGTAAGATATGTGCCATCGGAGTCCATATGAGCCGCTGGGTAAGTATGCATGGCTTTGCTTTAAATATTAATACAGATCTTAATCACTTTAATAACATCGTTCCTTGTGGTATTCAAGAAGATAATAGGTCAGTCACTAGTATGCAGAAGGAATTAGGTTCTTCTGTTTCTATGGCAGAAGTAAAAAAAGTAATCGCTAGAATAATGGCA
This sequence comes from uncultured Saprospiraceae bacterium, assembly GCA_964509175.1. GTDB lineage: Bacteria > Bacteroidota > Bacteroidia > Chitinophagales > Saprospiraceae > JAHDHU01. The sequence continues at coordinate 52,113 of CAZDWO010000010.1, read as the reverse complement.
GAAGTTTACGAGTATGAGTACTTAGTTTAAAATGACCTCCTGGGATTTTATTGATTTTAGATTTACATCGATGTTTTCTTGAACAGTAGTGGCCAGAGATAGTCCCATATAATCTACCGCAATAGGGAATGATTTATGTTTTCTATCGATTAAAACCGCTACTTCTAACTTCTTAGGAACAATTTCCATTAAGGGCTTACAGGCATAAAACAGTGTGCGACCAGTATTAGCAACATCATCTACGATTATGAGGCATTTGTTTTTTAATTGAGAAATGTCAGTATCTATTTCGATGTCCGTGGCGGTGGGATTTGCTGCATTTATTTTGATGTTATGCAATACAACTTCTGTATCGGATATTTTGCCGATTTGATTGGCTAGTTTTTTAGCAAATTGTAATCCTTTTGTATTGATACCTAAGAGAAATATCTTATCCTCCTCATGGTTTATTTCCAATATCTGAAAAGCAAGTCTTTTAATCTTTTGCTCTATCTGTTTACTATCTAATATTTTCATGCTCCTCTTTAAATAGTTATTTATATTTTGGCTTTGTAAATTTAACCCATGATTCAGCAGATCCTATTTATTTTAGTTACGCTGGTAGCCTTTTACTTTGTTTTCAAGAATTTCTCTAAAATTAGGAGAAATATTTTGTTGGGAAAGGAAAAAGTTATCGAAGGCGATAGTGGAAGGCGATGGAAAAATGTAGCTCTTGTGGCCTTTGGTCAGAAAAAGATGTTTAAGATGTTTATACCAGCCATTCTGCATTTCTTTATATATGCTGCATTTGTAATTACTCAGATAGAACTCATAGAGATATTTATAGACGGATTTACTGGTAAGCATAGAGTTTTTGCTTCAGCACTAGGAGGTCTATATACCTTCATTATAAGTTTTATAGAGATACTTACAGTTCTTGCACTGGTGGCAACGGTAATCTTCTTATGGAGAAGAAATCTTTTGAAGATTCCTCGGTTTGTAAAGTCAGAAATGACAGGCTGGCCAAAGCTGGATGCTAATCTTATCTTAATCGGAGAGCTGATTCTTATTACTGGAATATTTATGATGAACGGTGCAGATACCGTCCTGCAAGGCATAGACCCTGAGCATTATCCATCTACTGGTAATCTAGCAGTGAGCAGTTGGTTAGGTCCAGCTTTATTCGGAGGACTAGGAGAAGGAGCTCTTCATTTTGTAGAACGTTTTGGATGGTGGTTACATTTTCTTACCGTAATCGCATTTTTAAATTATCTACCGTTTTCTAAGCACCTTCATATTTTACTTGCCTTTCCTAATGTCTATTATGCCGATGAGAATAAAGGGGAGATGGAAAATATGCCAGAAATAATGAACGAGGTAAAATCCATGATGGGACTGATTGAAGTGACTGCACCTACTACAGAAGAATTGCCAGAGTTCGGAGCCAAAGATATTTTTGGCCTAAGCTGGAAAAACATAATGGACTCTTATACATGTACAGAATGTGGAAGATGTACAGATGCTTGTCCCGCAAATCAAACAGGAAAAAAATTATCACCCCGTAAAGTAATGATGGATGTAAGAGATAGAACAGAAGAGATTGGTAAACAACTGGACGGCGGAGCTGCCAAGGAAGGGTATGATGATGGAAACAGTCTGTTCGATTATATTACTGAAGAGGAATTATTTGCTTGTACAACCTGTAATGCCTGCGTAGAAGAATGTCCCGTAATGATAGATCCGCTGGATATAATCACTAACCTGAGAAGGTATAAAATATTAACTGAGGCAGGAGGACCGTCTGAATGGTTGCCTATGTTTACTAGTATAGAAAACAGTGGAGCTGTCTGGCAGGTACCCGAAGAACGTGATGCATGGAAAAACGAATTAAACCAAGAATAAAATGGCTGTAGTAAGAACAATGGCAGAAATGACTGCTGCTGGAGAGAAACCAGAAATCGTGTTTTGGGTAGGTTGTGCAGGAAGCTATGATGCTAGGGCTCAGCGAGTTACAAAAGCTTTGGCCAAAATTCTGCATGAGATCGGAGTATCATTTGCCATCCTAGGTAGTGAAGAGTCTTGTACTGGTGATCCAGCTAGACGAGCTGGAAATGAGTTCGTTTTTCAGATGACAGCTCTTCAAAATATAGAAGTACTCAATATGTATGAGGTCAAAAAAATGGTCACCGCCTGCCCTCATTGCTTCAATACCATAAAGAATGAGTATCCTGCTCTAGGAGGAAATTATGACATCGTGCATCATACACAGTTACTCAAAGAATTAATGGATGAGGGCAAACTAAAAATAGAAGGAGGAGCTTTTAACGGAAAGAAAATAACCTATCATGATTCCTGTTATCTAGGACGTGTAAACAATCAGTATGAGGCTCCTAGAGACATAATGAAGGCTCTAGATGCAGACCTAACTGAACTTAAGAGATCTAAGATGACTGGCCTATGTTGTGGTGCGGGAGGAGCACAGATGTTTAAAGAAGATGAACCTGGTGACAAAAGAATAAACATAGATCGTATAGAAGAGGTTATAGATTCTAAGGCAGACATAGTAGCTGCTAACTGTCCTTTCTGTCTTACAATGCTAGGAGATGGCTTGAAGGCCAAAGAAAAAGCAGATGACGTAATGGTCCTAGATATATCAGAACTGATAATTCAATCTAATAACTGGTAGGATGATATTAGATTTAATAGCCTTAGACAATTCCTCAAAAATCTGGATCTATCAAGCAGATAGAGAATTTACTTATGAGGAGTTGGATTTTGCCAGAGAGGAGATACAGTTGTTTCTAGAACAGTGGACCAGTCATAATCAAGAGCTGCATACCTATGGTAATATTTTTCACAGAAGATTTTTAGCCTTATTTGTAGATGAGAGTCAATCCAGTATGGCCAGCGGCTGCTCTATAGATAAATCGGTTAGGTTTGTAAGTAGTCTGGGGGAGGCCTTGAAAATTGACTTCTTTAATAGACTACAATACGGATATTTTAAATCTGAAGAAGAGATAGAAGTCCTTCCACAAAACGATTTTATATCAGCCTATAATGGAGGAGAGATAACAGGCGACACCTTGGTATTTGACCATCTGGTTAAGACCAAAGGAGACTTTTTAGAAAATTGGGTTAGGCCCTTACAAGAGACTTGGCTATCTAGAATAGTTTAAACCGTACTATTGGTTTTCTTGATTTTGTTTGTTTTGCTCTATCAGCTTAAGTATTTCCTCATTAGTCTTTCCTAGATTATCGACTAAGAACTGTACGTCATCTGCAAGATCATGATCAGGATATTTAGTCAAAAAGCTCTGGTAAGTTTTTCTAGCCAAATCCTCATTCTGCAACTCATTTTCGATAATAAAACCTTTCAAAAATAGGGCAGTGGCCGTTTTTTCATAATCTGGATAAGAATTAATTATCCAATCAAACAAACTCAAGGTCTTAGGAAAAGTACGTAGACTTCTAGCGATTTCTGCCGCTTTAAAAAGATATTCAGGAGCACGCTCATCATTATAAGACAGAGCATAAGCTTCACAAGCATTTACATACTCAGAAGAGTTTTTTCTATTTATACCATAGTTGTCAGGGTCTTCAAAGATGCTCTCCGCAATTTTGAGTAAATAAGCATGGACATCACCTCCTGCTACTGCTGCTATATTTTCACTTATTGTAGCCGATCTGCTATCCTGCGGATATAAATCCACAAAGGCATGATTTAGAACATTGGCAGTTTTTATTTTACGATTAGTGGCCATAATGCCTGCGAGTTCTAGGATAGATTCTTTTTTATCTAAACCAGCCATATTATTTCTCATGCCCATGGTTAGAAAACCAGCCGCCTTAGAACCTAGGTTATGTGTTTTACTGATTTTCAGTCCCTTAGCTATTAAAGAGTTCTTTTCAGAAGTAGCATCAGTAGAGGCAATCAGTTTATTGATTTCATTGACAACCTTAGTAGCATTTGCAGGGCTAGGATCAGACTCCAAGGTGCTCTCAAGACTTGATAAACTAACAGCAGCTGTTTCTCCAGCAGTAGATGTATTGTCAGACTTACATTGTCCGAAGAGAACTAAGCTTAGAAAAGAATAAAAGAATACGCGTCTCATAAAATGATAATATTTAATTTTTGCAAGTTATTCGAAGGTAAAAATGCAAAAACAATTCCATTTAAATCAATGAGACTTTGATTTTGATTTCAAAATCATTTAGTTAAATTGACCCTGAGCATAGTCGAAGGGTCTTGTTATTATTTTTGCTAATTGACCATCTTAAATGGCTCAATCCATTAAACTAATAGATTAGTACAAATGTTCTTCTGTCATGAAGGCTATTTTTTGGTTTAGAAGAGATTTACGATTAGAGGATAATGCAGGGCTGTATCATGCTCTTAAATCTGGGGTAGAAATACTGCCCATATTCATATTTGACAAGAGTATTTTGGACAAATTGTCTGATAAGACCGATCCTCGAGTGAGCTTTATCTATCAGGAGATAGCGGCTATTAAAGCTCAGTTGCAGGAGCTGGGAAGTGATTTAAAGGTTTTTTATGGAAATCCTTCTTCGGTTTTTAAAAATATATTTAAGTCAGAGGAGATTAATAAGCTTTATTGCAATTATGATTTTGAGTCCTATGCGATTCAGAGAGATGAGGAAATTAAGGATTTGGCTGAGGCCAAAAATATTGAGTTTCTTAGTTATAAAGACCATGTCATTTTTGATGGAAAGGAGATCTTAAAAGATGATGGAAACCCTTATGTGGTTTTTACACCTTACAAAAGAAAATGGCTTGCAAAATTAGAATCTCGAAAATCTAAAGGACTCTCTTATTACCTCAAATCCTATCCGACAGAAAAGTACTTTTCAAATTTTGTAAAGCAGCAGTCAGAAGAAATACTTTCTCTAAATTCCATGGGATTTCAAAAGTCTGAGATAGGAATTCCAGGTAAAGAAGTTGCTCAAAGAATAATTAAAAACTATGATAGAGACCGAGATTTTCCATCCATAAATGGTACTTCACGATTAGGGATTCATTTTAGATTTGGAACCTTAAGTCTACGAGAGAAGGCTAGAAAGGCTCAGAAATTGAATGACATCTATCTTAGTGAGCTCGTATGGAGAGATTTTTATGCTCAGATATTGTATCACTTTCCTCATGTAGAAAAAAATCCTTTTAGAGCTAAGTATGAAAATATAGAATGGAGAAATGATGAGACAGATTTTAAAAACTGGTGCGAGGGTAGGACTGGTTATCCTATGGTAGATGCAGGAATGAGAGAGCTTAATCAAACACGACATATGCATAACCGTGTGAGAATGGTGGTTGCCAGTTTTTTGACCAAACATCTACTTATAGACTGGAGATGGGGTGAGCAATATTTTGCAGATAAGTTATTAGATTTTGACCTAGCTAGTAATAATGGAGGGTGGCAATGGGCAGCTGGATGTGGGACAGATGCTGCTCCATATTTCAGAATTTTCAACCCAGAATCTCAAATGAAAAAATTCGATAAAGAGCTCAAGTACATTAAAAAATGGGTTCCAGAGTATGGCACTCCAGAATATGTAGAACCTATCGTAGATCATAAGTTTGCAAGAGAACGATGTCTTAAGACTTATAAGGATGAGCTTTCAAAGCATTGATAATCAGAATTTTATAGAAGTTCTTCTACTTTGTCTAGTAGCCATTGGCGGCTGGCGACGACCTTAGTTTTACTAATTTCTTCTTTAATTTTAAGAACTTTATTTTTCTCTAATTGATTAACGTTAACCATTTTTCTCGTAAAATTTATAAGATTCCGATATCCAATTTTTTTAAATTCGGTAAGCTTCTGATTCCTATTTACAAATGCTTGAAAACTACCAAGAAAAGAAAATAATGCATCGTCTTCATCTAGTTCATAGTAAGTAGATAGTAATAGATTCTTTGCAGCTAGTGCATAACTTATTTCGTCATATTCAAAACCTACTAGATAGTCAATTACTTCAGAATAATTTTTCTTGTAGAAGTTTAAAAGTGCAAGATTGAAACTGGTTACACTTTCTGCATACTTTGGGTTCAGCTCCACTTTGTAACGATTTATGAATTCTTCGGCCCATGTATATTCTTTAAGACGTAGGGCGTAAGTGGTGATATTTCTAAAGGTAGTTGGAGATAGTATTCCATCCGTTATCAGCAATTCGTTTTCGAGTGCATATTTATATAATTCCAAAACTTCATTTTGAAATTTGTGATGTCCTTTATTCCCTCTTCCAACGCAATAGGTAAATGCAGATCCAAAGATTTCTTTGGCCTCAGTCAAAGGGAAAATATTCAAATATTTTTTAATTAATTTTTTGAGTTTGAAATAATGAGACTCGTCATCTTCATTTATATGAGTCATATAAATTTGATAATATATTTCAACAACTCTATTTCGCAGTAATGCTGAGTTCTCTACAATCTTAATGATGTCATCAATAAAATTAATTTCAGTTTTATGATCTCTTAGTCTTTGCCAGCTTAGAACTGTACACATGTACCGTAGTTTTTCGATGATATAGAAGAGATCAAGATTATAAGAAATCTCTGCAATGTTGAAATCACTGAGGTTTTCCTTGGATTTTGCTTTTCGCTCATCCTCAGAAGTTAGGTTAAAAATATTTTTTTGTAAATGGAATTGCTCTACATAGAAGTCACTTGTTTTGGAGAAAGATTGTTCAGAATAGCGTTTAGATTTGACTAAGATGTTATTGTACATTTTGTCTAGTCTACGTTCTCTAAGAGCGACTAATAAATGATTTACTTTAGTTAGTTTCTTGCTGGTAAAATGTTCAACACTCAAGAATTCCTCGAATAGAGAAAGGATTTCAGTATTTAGTTTTCTTAATTTATTGTCATTAAAGGGAATATCTCCGAAAATCTTTTTAAACAATAATTTTTTTGAAGGTTCTTTCTTTTTCTTCTTGAGAATGGTTTCTAAAATTTCAAAATAGCGGATGAGATTTTTGTTAGAATTGAAATAGGGTGAATTAACAAATTTTTTGAATTTGTTAAGTTCATAAACATCAAGATGACTTAGAGCGTATATGAGTTTAGTATCTTTCAAAAAGAGTGATTTTCAAGAGCAAAATATTACAAATTTTGGAATACTGACTATCAACTAGTTACACATAAATAAATTTACTATCTAAATGCTCAGAGACTCTTAACATATCTATCATTTAATAAATTTGTAATTAACTGATAATCAAATAGTTTTAATTGTTGAATGTCAGTAATTTACATATCGAATAATAATATATAAACAAATATGGCATACATGTTTCATTTGTAGTTAAAATGGCGTAATTTACATTTCGAAAACAGTAACCAAAATTTTCAATGAAACCCAAACTTACTCAAAGGGTTCTTTTATTAGTCGTTTTACTCATGACTTTTGTGATGTCCTGGTCACAAGAAAATGATGGTTTCGTTAGTGCTAGTATTGCTAAAAATACTTCCTTCACACAAGTTATTCAATCAAATGCTCCTGGTGCATCTTTTGAGGTTTTGCCTGCCAATGCTCCTGGGAATTTAGCAGCAACGGAGGTAACTCAGAACTCAGGTGATTGGGAAATCAGACTTGATGCTACAAATGACTTCACAGGAATAACTTCTTTTGTTGTAAAATACTACTCTGGTGTACCCGGACAATCCGCTCCAAAATATATTACTTACCAAATAGAGGTTTTAGAATCAGTAGTATCAGCAGTCGATGATTATATAGTTTATCCATCAGGTAATGCAGATATAGAAATAGATGTAAGATCTAATGATACTACTACAGCTGGAGCATTGGATAATGTAAACATTGTTCAACTAACTGGAGGTACTGCCGTAGTGAATGCTTCAAATAATATAATTTTTACTCCAACTGTAACTTCTGACTTTTCAGCTCGAATCGAGTATGTTGTTTACGATGATTTAGGAGGTTCGGCTTTAGGAACTGTTATAATTCAGTCAGATGATGTACCTGTTGTGGATACCTTATCATTTACGCTTACGAACAACGAATCTTTTGATGTTCTTTTAACCGATGACAATTGTGTGATTTATGAGGAAACTGCCTTTGGGCAAATGTCATTGGATGGGTTTAAACTTTCATATGAGCCAGATGCTGATTCAGAAGGTATTGATTCAGGTATCCTGGTAGATTCAAATCTCGATACTACTGTTGTAGTTTTCAATGTTTTGCTAGTTGCAAACCCTACTGATTTTGTAAAGGATGATTATATAAATACGCCTACCAATGTTTCTATAAATTTTGATGTTTGTGCAAATGATTTAGATACTTTCTGCACTATAGTGGATTATTCCTCTGAGTTGACGCATATCGACGAAGGTAACTTTAGTTATACGCCACCAGCATGGTATGAAGGAAATCAAACTTTCTATTATACGGTATATAATGGCTTAGAGCATCAGACAGCAGAGATATTTATGTCTGTTAGTAATTTGACCCCATTGTCCATGACCGATTATGTACTTAATGGACTGGAAAATGAAGCAATAGTTTTAAACTACGAGATACCTCTTACAGATTATAATTTTGAAATATTAAGCCCTCCATCAAGTGGTTCATTAAGTATTCTGAATGGACAAGATACTATAGGCATTGATTGTAATGAGATAATAGGAGCTGGTACTATTTTATATACACCAGACACAGATTTTACAGGAACAGATGATTTTGACCTAAGATATTTTGTAAATGGTAACCCTGCTTCAATAGTTAAAATCACCGCAGAAATACACGAAGATGATCAGGCCCATGAATGCCATTGTGTAGGACTAGAATGTGTATGGCCTGGAGATACTAATAATAATGGAATAGTAGATATAACAGATTTGTTACCTGTTGGACTTCATATGGGAGCAGCAGGAGAATCAAGAAATGATTTGACTTATTCTTTTTGGAATGGTCAGGCAAGTGAGGATTGGGATTCAAATCAATCTTCTGAAGGTGCCAATATGAAATATGTGGATGCTGATGGAGATGGACTAGTTACATCAGATGATGTGGATTACATCATTGATAATTATGACTCTGCTCATAATTTGAGATCAGCTCTTGGAGCTAGTGATAAGGATTATGGATTGACTCTAGAGTGGCTAAATGAAGCTGATACTGTATATACAGGAGAACAATTGTGTCTCGGTCTTAATCTTGGAAATGAAGATTTTCCAGTTATAGAATTACATGGTGTTGCATTAGATTTAAATGTCAACCCATTAGTTATAGATAGCAGTACTACTGAAGTAAATTTCCCAGGAGATAGTTGGTTAAGTTATAATTCCTCTCAACTGGATTTAATGGTTCAGCCTTATGATGGTAGAGTAGATATGGCATTTACAAGATCTGATGGAAGTTCTGCTTCTGGATATGGAAGTATAGGATCAGCTTGTTTTATAGTAGAAGATGATGTTTTAGGTATAAGATCCGGTTTAGAAGAACCTATTTCTTCAGTAGAAGTTAATACTTCTAATATTAGTGTCATGGACGTAGATGGTAGATACTTCTCTTTAAAAGATGCAAGTATAGAAATACCATTGGCTAAAAGAAAGAAAGGTTCTAAAGCAAATCAAGAGCTATTATTATATCCTAACCCAGTAAGTAGAAGCTTAAACATTCATTTAAACAGTGCATCTGACATTAAGGATTTATATGTTATAGATATGACTGGTAGAACTTTATCAGTAAATAAGAATATAAACTCAGACCATACAGTACTCGATGTCTCTAACTTAGATACAGGAATTTATGTTGCCAAGGTATTTACAAACGATGGCTATATAAATAAGAAATTCAAAGTGATTTCTAAGTAATATAGAGATTCTACAATCTCTTTTCGTTTATAATTTCAAGTAATTTTTCTCGGTAATTTTTTCCTATAGGGATATGTTTCTTTTCTCCCTTCTCAGTGATTTCTATCATATTACCCATTACGGCATTTATCTTATTTAGATTCATGATGTAAGATCTATGTACTCTTTTAAATACAGAAGAGGGTAGTTTAGCCTCCAGGCTTTTCATAGTCTGCAAGGTGATAATACGAGAATCATTTCTCTTGATAATAACATAGTCCTTAAGACCTTCTACATATAGAATATCTTCAAATCTTACTTTTATTAATTTCTTATCCGCTTTTACAAAAAAGAACTCGTCGCTATCCATCGGGCTTTCTCCCTTCTCAAGTTCCAGTTCCTGACTTACTCTATTTACTGCTTTCATAAATCTATCTAGAGAGATAGGCTTTAGTAGATAATCGCTTGCGTTGAGTTCAAATCCTTCTAGAGCATAATCTGGATAGGCAGTAGTAAAAATTACCTTTGGCGGATTACTCAGAGATTTTAAAAACTCTACACCGGTTATCTGTGGCATTTGTATGTCTAGAAACATGAGATCTATGTCGAACTCTTTTAAAGCCTCGTTTGCCTCTATGGCATTGGTACATTTTTTAACCAGTTCAACATTTGGCAACTGACTTATATATGTTTCTAGGACATCTAATGCCAATGGCTCATCATCTACGATTATAGTTTTTATCATGCTCGTTGGTTTATATTTTAGTCAAGGTTTATTTGAAGATCGATAATATATTCGTTTGGGTGATCTTTAATGTCTAAGTTATATTTAGAATTATAATGGAGTTCTAGTCGCTTCTTTACGTTTATAAGACCTATACCTCCACTTTTTCGATTACTGGACTCAGATGGAAGAACAGTGCTCTTACTATTGGCCACATGAAAGTTTATGCGTTCTGGATGTACATCCATTTTTAATCTTACATACCCTTTCCCGATTTCATTTTTCAAACCATGCTTAAAGCAGTTTTCAACAAACGGGATAAAGAGTAGAGGAGCGACTCTCTGCAGGCTGACAACTCCAATGAGTTGAAAATCGATTTCTACATTAGATCCTTGCCTGATTTTTTCGAGATCCAAGTAGTTCTTGAGATAGTTAATTTCCTTACTTAGAGCGACCTTCCGTTCATTACACTCGTAAAGCATGTATCTCATCATCTCTGCCAGTTTCAATACAATTTCTGGAGCTCTGTCAGATTTTTTAAGAGTCAGTGCATAGAGGTTATTAAGTGTATTAAATAGAAAGTGAGGATTAATCTGAGATTTTAGAAAATTGAGCTCCGACTCTAGTGTTCTCTTTTTGAGCTCTTGTTTTTCTCTTTGATGGAAAGCCCAGTCGCTTATTATTTTAAAGAGGGTAGATCCGATTCCGATAAAGAGCGTTGATAAAAATATCTCTCTTTGTCTATCCATGTAGATTTCTTGTATGACTGGATTATCTGCATAAAATAGGTAAAAGGTCAATGTTTTAAGAGGAGTAATTACTGCTGCCGCAAAACCTAAGGCAAGTATATAACTTAAAAGACTTTTTTTATTTAGAAAACGCGGAATAAGATAAAGTAGATTTACGTACACCATAAGTGCATAGAAACCTACGATTATGAGTTGTTTGAACAAAACAAAAACTAACCCATATTCACTTTTAGATTCGTTTACCACAAAGAATAAGTAGAATGCCAACCAAAATAATATATGCTCACTATATTTCCCTACAGTATTTTTAAAGCCTTTGGCTCCAGCCGAATTGTCTAATAAAACTTCCAAATTTTACAACTTACTCATACAAATTACGGTTATTAAACCCAGTACTCTTATAGATTATCGATAAACGAAACAAAACAGTTGACAAAGTGAGTCTATTTTATTTAATAGCTCAGCTTATTTCTACCTTTGCAGCAGATTTTAGACAATGGCATATACTAAAAAAGAAAGTTACGATAGTAACACTACTAAGAAACTAAAGAAGAGATTCGGAGATGTTCTGGATCTAGTAGGTGAGGATAAAGAAAGAGATGGTCTTTTAAAGACTCCAGAGCGAGCAGCTAAGGCGATGCAGTTTCTTACCCATGGATATGATTTAGATCCTACTGAGATATTAAAAAGTGCACTCTTTGAAGAGCATTTTAATGAAATGGTTATCGTAAAGGACATCGAAGTCTATTCTTTATGTGAGCATCATATTTTACCATTTTATGGCAAAGCTCATGTTGCCTATATTCCTAATGGTAGAATAGTAGGACTGAGTAAGATACCACGTGTAATTGATGCTTATGCTCGTCGTTTACAGGTTCAGGAGAGATTGACTAGACAGATTCTGGAATGTATAGATGAGACCTTAAAACCGCAAGGTGTAGCAGTGATTATAGAGGCTGCTCATATGTGTATGATGATGAGAGGTGTTCAGAAGCAGAATTCCGTAACTACGACGTCTGCCTTTACAGGAGCTTTTAATAAACAAGAAACAAGAACTGAATTTTTGAATTTGGTTCAAGCCAAATTAAGATAATATGAATGTATTTGTTTTTCCTGGTCAGGGAGCACAGTTTGAGGGAATGGGTAAGGAGCTTTACGATTCTTCCACTAAAGCCAAAGAAGTTTTTGAACAAGCCAATGATATCCTAGGATTTAGATTAAGCGATACCATGTTTACTGGTAGTGCAGAAGAGCTCAAGCAAACCAATATCACCCAACCAGCAATCTACTGTTATTCTTATGTGTCTTCACTGATGGCGGGAGATGGTTTTAAACCTAATGCTGTTGCAGGTCATTCTTTAGGAGAATTTACGGCACTCGCAGCTTCTGGAGTTCTTTCTTTTGAAGATGGATTAAAACTCGTCGCCCAACGAGCCAATGCAATGCGAAAAGCCTGTGATGAAACTCCAGGAACTATGGCTGCTGTACTAGGCTTAGAAGATGCTCAGATAGAAGACTGCTGTAATGATATCGATGAAGTAATCGTAGCGGCCAATTATAATTGTCCAGGTCAGCTGGTCATATCAGGATCTATAGAAGGAATAAATAAGGCAGTAGAAAAACTTAAAGAACTCGGAGCGAGAAGAGCATTGATACTTCCAGTCGGAGGAGCTTTTCATTCTCCACTAATGTCTTCTGCTCAAGATGAACTAAGTAGTGCAATCCAGCAAACAACCTTTAACGAACCGAGTTACCCGATTTATCAAAATGTGGTAGCTCGTCAAGTAAGCGATATAGAAGAGATAAAATCCAATCTAGAAAAACAACTTACGGCTCCAGTGTTATGGACTCAGACCATGAAGCAAATGATTGAAGATGGAATGGAATCCTATAATGAAGTAGGAGGAAAGGTGCTAACTGGATTGCTTAAAAAATTAGACAGATCTATTCCTACAAATTTGTTTTAAATGCCAGAGGATTCTAAGATAAAGCCTGGCCAGATATTAATAGCAGAGCCATTTATGCTGGACCCTAATTTTAAACGGTCAGTCGTAATGGTCTGTGAGAATAATGAAAAAGAAGGAGTAGTCGGTTTTGTGCTGAACAAGGCCATGGATGTTACTGTAAATTCTGTCATGCGAAATTTCCCAGAGTTTGACAGTAAATGTTACTTTGGAGGTCCTGTGGCAACAGATACCATACACTACATACATGATGTAGGAGATATCTTGGAAGAAAGTATTCCTATTATGGAAAATCTATACTGGGGTGGAAATTTTGAACAATTACAGTTGTTAATAGAACAAGAATTAATCTTACCTAGAAACATTAAATTCTTTATAGGTTATACGGGATGGTCACCAGGTCAGTTAGAAAGCGAGTTGAAGATGGGCTCGTGGATAGTAAGTGAAATGGACTTTAATTATGCCTTTTATAAAAACCCTCGCAGACTCTGGAAAAACAGTCTGATAAACAAAGGAGATGTCTACTCTGTAATTTCTCAAATGCCAGATGGCATGCACAACAATTGATTAAATGCTACAGCTCAATAATATATTTTTAAAATTTGGTGATAGAGTCCTTTTTAATGAGGTAAATGCGACGATAAGGCAGGGAGAACGAGTAGGACTGGTCGGTAGAAACGGAGCTGGAAAAAGTACCTTGCTGAAAGTCATAACTGGTGAGACTGCCACCGATGGCGGAAATATAGAAACTCCAAAAGACGTAACTGTCGGGATACTCAGACAGGAACTGAACTTCCAAAAAGATGTCACAGTAAGAGAAGAGGCAATGACTGCCTTTAAAGAATACAATGACCTCCAATCGAGAATCGATGAACTTAATGAGCAACTAGGAAGCCGTACAGATTACGAATCCAAAGAATACGAAGACCTCATCCAAGAGATATCAGACAGCTCCGTAAAGCTAGGAATGTATGAAAACGAAAATCCAGAAGCTCAGTGTTCTAGAGTCATAAAAGGTTTAGGATTTAAGTTAGAGGAGATAGATAATAAGCTGGCAACCTTTAGTGGAGGATGGCTGATGAGAGTCGAAATGGCAAAGTTGCTTTTAAGAAGACCAGATATATTACTACTCGATGAGCCTACTAACCACCTCGATATAGAGTCGATATTATGGCTAGAGGACTATCTATCTAATTATCCAGGAATCATAATTATCATCTCTCACGACAAGGCCTTTCTAGACAACGTAACTAATCGTACCATAGAAATCGAACTAGGAAGATTCTTCGACATAAAGAAAAACTACTCTGGATTTATCGTAGAGAAAAAGAATCAGTCAGACATCACTAAGTCTGCCTTTGAGAATCAGCAAAAAAATATAGCACAGACAGAAAGACTTATCGAGAAGTTTAGGGCTAAAGCCAATAAGGCAAAAATGGCTCAGTCCCTTATCAAGCAGTTAGATAGGATGGATAAGGTAGAAGTCTTATCAGAGGATTTAAAGGTGATGAAAATCCGTTTTCCAGAACCACCTCGAGCAGGTAGGGAAATGGTCAGGGTCAATAATCTCGATAAGTACTTTGATGAAAAGAAAGTATTAGAGAATGTAAATCTAGTTATCGAAAGAGGCGATAGAGTAGCCTTTGTAGGTCAGAATGGGCAAGGAAAAAGTACTTTAGCTAAACTCATCACTAGGCATATTAAAGAAACATCTGGAGAGGTAATTCTGAATCCGACGGTTATTCAAGGCTACTATGCTCAGAATAATCATGAGACCTTGGATGGAAAAGCTACCTTATACGATACCTTATACGATGCTTGTCCTCCAGCACTTACGACTCGGGTTAGAAAGATTTTAGGGTCTTTTCTTTTCTCAGGAGAGGATATAGATAAAAAAGTGAGAGTACTCTCAGGAGGAGAGCGAGCGAGACTAGCGATGGCCTGTTTGGTAGTAAATCCTATAAATCTGCTTATCCTCGATGAGCCTACTAACCACTTGGATATGCTATCAAAGGATACGCTGAAGGAAGCTCTCTTAGAATATAAAGGAACGTTAATTGTAGTTTCTCATGATAGGGATTTCTTAACCGGCTTGACAGATAAGACCTTTGAGTTTGCAGATTATCAGATTAAGGAATATCTCGGAGATATAAATTACTTCCTAGAAAAAAGAGAAGCAAAGGATTTCAGAACCCTAGAACTCGATTACGAAAAACCCAAAGCCAACGCTAAGAAACAACAGGTTGCAGCAGAGAATAAGCCAGTAGATAACGAGCTCAAAAAATCCATCCAAAAAGTAGAAAAGAAAATACAGCAGTTAGAAAATTGGATAGGAGAGAAGGAGACATTGATGGGAGCAGATGGCTTTTACGAGTCTGCGGATTCCAAAAAAATTATTGCAGACTACGATGACCTCAAATCTAAACTCAGTTCCAAAGAAGAAGAATGGGCGGAGCTAGTAGATAAAATGAACTAGCTCAGTTTTCTCAGTTGATTGAGAGTTGCTCTTAAATCCTTAGGCATATCAGCTTCTGCTGAGATTTTAATTCCCTTAGCATCTTTAAAGCTCAATTTCCATGCATGTAAACTATGTCTAGATAGTAAAGGTCTCTCTATAGCTTCTTTTTTTCGATTGTATTTCTTTCCTTTTAAGTGGCTGAGGTAAAAAGCCTCTGACTTACCATACTTTTTATCGACCAGTAAAGGACAATAGATTGAAGCAAGATGAATTCTAATCTGATGTGTACGGCCCGTTTTTATTTTCACCTCGAGTAGAGAATTGCTTCCTAAAATTTCTGAGACCTTATATTCTGTATGTGCTTTTTTCCCTTTGGGATGCACTATCATTTTCCCTCTGGTAGACTCACTAGGTTTTATGGGAGTGTTTATGATTCCTTCTTTTTCTGCTGGGATGGTTCCGCATAAAGCAAGATAGGTTTTGTCGACCTTGTTGTTTTCAAAGAGCTGAGACAGATGCTTATGTGCTTCTGCATTTAAAGCAAAACAAATAACACCACTCGTCTCCATATCTATCCGATGGACGACATATACTTCATCGTACTGATTGTTGAGCATATGTACTAGACAAGGCTTAGTCTCATCATAGCGGTCTGGAATAACTAGCAGTCCCGCTGGCTTATTGAGAATAATATAATCCTCGTTTTCAAAAAGTATGTCGAACTTATTTTTACCCAATTTCTTTATATGTCTTATTGCCCTTTACGTAATAGTTCCAGATGATGGATTTGTTTACTCTACCGATTTTTCCATTAGGAGGCATAGTAGAATTTTTTATCTCTGATTTTAAATCTTTTCTCTTTCTCCAGGTACTCGACCATTTTCCATATACAGCTAAATGAGCCTTTATGATAGCAACTGCAGATTTCCACTGGCCTTTAAACAAAAACTGAATACCTGCCAGACCGTCTAGGATTAATCTCCATGGAAATAACCAGAGTAGCTTTTGTCTTCTTTCATTCTTGAGGATGGTAATGAGATTATTTCTAAAGTTTAAAAACACTTTTCTGCTATTGCCATAATCTAGGGTTCCACCTCCTAGGTGGTAGACTATAGATGCAGGCTCATACATACATTTATATCCCATATTTTTTGCTCTCCAGCAAAAATCTATTTCCTCCTGGTGAGCAAAGTAATCTCCATCAAATCCTCCCAGCTCTTTAAAAAGCTCTGTTCTCACTATCATGGCAGCTCCTGAGGTCCAGAATATTTCTCCTGCTTCCTCATACTGCCCATTGTCCCTTTCTAAGTTTTCTAGTATCCTTCCTTTACAAAATGGATAAGCCCAGCTGTCCATAAATCCACCTGCTGCACCTGCATATTCAAAATATTCAGGATTTTCTAGTGACCTTATTTTTGGCTGACAAGCTATAATGGAAGGGTCGCTTTCCATCATCGTAACCAGTGGTTCTATCCATCCATCAGAAACCTTTACATCAGAATTAAGGAGTATCGTATACTTCTGGTCGATGTGTTTTATTCCCTTATTGTATCCCTCTGCAAATCCATAATTCTTATCCAGTTTGATAAGCTCGACTTCAGGATGCCATTCTTTCAGATAAGCCACAGACTCATCAGAACTATTATTGTCGATGACACTTATAGTAGTGTTATTTGTTTCGCTAGTAGAGAGAAAGGGTAGGTAACTCTCTAGGAAGTTGAGGCCGTTATAATTTAAAATCGCAACATTGACTCCAGTCTGAGCACCATTGTTATGAGAGACATTACTTGCTAGTATTTCTCGGCATCTTACTTTATCCTTTTCTAACTGTGCCTTTAAGAGTGGTAAGGATTCAAATTTTTCATTGTCTCTTACAAAGTCTACGATTTCTACAAGCATATGTTCCTCGTAGATATCTTGATGAAAATCAAACAAGTTTACCTCAATATCTACCCATCCTGGCTTCTTCTTATTCTGACCGATGTACATCATGCCTTCTAGAGAAGTCTCTTCTAGGTAGGCAATCACAGCATAAACTCCTTCTGCAGGAAGCAGTTTTTTATCTTCTGTAATTCTGAGATTGGCTGTAGGAAAATCTATAGAGCTTCCGATTTTTTTACCATGGATAACCCTTCCTCGTATAGAATAGAAATGTCCTAGATATTTATTGGCCTTTAAAATGTCCCCATCTATAATTGCCTCTCTTATTTTTGTAGAGCTAATGGCTATATTGTCCTGTTCTTGCTTTAGTATTTCTACAACCTCTAGCTCACCTTCTTTTTCATACTTTTTGAGAAAGCTTAAATCGCCTATTCGGTTTAAACCGAATCGATGGTCATAACCTATAACGATGTAACGAGGATTAAAGGATTTGAGAATAAAATTTTCCACATACTCCTGAGGAGATTGTTGTGAGAACTCGATAGAGAATGGAACTACGACTACATGGTCTACTTTGGCTTTTTCTAGCAGTCTTAATTTTTCCTTTAGGTCAGTTAGGAGCTTTAGGTCATTTGCCTTAGGATAAATAATGCTGCGAGGATGTGGGTCAAAGGTGATGACGATACTTTCTCCTCCAGTCTCACTGGCCAATCGATTTATACGGTCTGTAAGTTTTTTATGACCAGCATGGAATCCATCAAAGGAGCCTATGGTTATTACCGCATTTTTGATTTCGGGTAATCGACGGATATCATGGTGGATTTTCACGGCACAAAGCTATAAAAACACTCATTAAAAAACTCTATTTACAGCTATAGAGAATCCATCATTGTTATACCTTTGAATTCTTTAAAGAGATATGGATAATAATAAGATAGTCGACCTACTGCGAGAGATAAAAGACCCCAAAACTGGTCAAGATGTCATCAGTCTAAGGATGATAGAGGATTTAAAGCTGACTGAAGGCAATGTGTCTTTTTCGATGATAATCGATGGCGTAGATGCACAGACTAAGTCTCAGCTAAATTTTGCCTGTATAGAGAAAATAAAAGTGGCCTATCCTGAGGCTCAGGTACATATCCATATGAAATCTAAGCAGGGAAATCCGATGGAAGGAGCCGGAGCTGCACCTAATCGGGTTTTACCTCAGGTAAAAAACATTATCGCAGTTGCCTCTGGTAAAGGAGGAGTAGGGAAGTCTACGGTAAGTGCTAATCTGGCTTTGGCTTTAAGCCAAAAAGGGTACAAGGTCGGTATTATGGATGCCGATGTGTATGGACCTTCTATGCCTACGATGTTCGGTATACAGAAAGAGAAACCAGAAATCCAACAGTTATACGGCAAGCATAAAATTATACCTATTGAGAAATACGGTCTGCATATCATCAGTATCGGTAATATCATCGACGCGGAACAGGCAGTAGTGCTGAGAGGTCCTCGATTAGGAGGTATTATAAAGCAGTTTATAAACGACTGTATCTGGCCAGCACTGGATTATATGATTATCGATTTGCCACCTGGAACTGGAGATATACAATTGACCCTAGTACAGTCTATTCCGATTACGGGTGTAGTGATGGTGACGACTCCTCAAGAAGTAGCCTACGTCGACGCGGTGAAGGCGATGAATATGTTCCTACTCGATAATGTAAATGTGCCTATCCTCGGAGTGGTAGAAAATATGGCTTGGTTTACACCAAAGGAGTTGCCTAATAATAAGTACTATATATTCGGAAAGGGAGCGGGAGATAAACTTGCTAAGAAGTCTAGAACCATGTTACTCGGTCAGGTTCCTCTAGTGCAAGGAATCAGAGAAGCTGGAGATAATGGCAAGCCTTCTTTACTGCATGAAGACTCAGAACTGAAAAAGTATTTTGAGCAAATCGGTAATCATACTGACCGTCAAGTGGCTTTAAGAAATGAGTCGATGGCAGCTACTCAGATTGTCGGTATAAAAACATGATTTTAGGGCTCAGAAGCACATATTCTCAGTATTGTTAAAGTAATTAAACGTACCTTTATAACCATGTCCGAAGCGGAAAAAACAGAACTATTAAGTAAACTAGATAAAGCCCTAGATACTGTCAGACCTCATCTAAAGGTGGATGGTGGTGATGTAGAGCTAGTCGATGTTTCTGATGATTTGGTTGTCAGCATAAAGTGGTTGGGTAACTGTGAGTTTTGTTCTATGTCAGCCATGACGATGAGAGCAGGAATAAAAGAAGCCATCATACAGCAGGTTCCAGAAATAAAAGAAGTGATTCCAGTAAATGGGGTCGCAGTAGCCTAGTTCTATATCTCTTTTCCGATATTTGATGGGAATAAAACCATCTATGACTTACCAGCAATTAGTAGATACTATTTTTAAGAAGAAGACCTTTCTATGCATCGGTCTAGATGCGGATATAAATAAAATTCCGACCCATCTCCTCGATTACGACGACCCTATATTTGAGTTCAATAAGGCCATCATCGATGCAACTCATGACCTCTGTGTAGCCTATAAACCCAATATTGCTTTTTACGAAGCTAGAGGTGTAGAAGGATGGAAGAGCTTACAGAAAACCCTAGACTACATTCCAGACGGCTGTCTTAAGTTGGCTGATGCCAAAAGAGGAGACATCGGAAATACCTGTAAGATGTATGCCGAGGCATTCTTTAATCAGCTAGGTGCTGATGCCATAACGGTTGCCCCGTATATGGGGATAGATTCTGTCTCTCCATTCCTAGAGTATGAAGGCAAGTGGACAGTCATCCTAGGACTTACGTCAAATAAAGGCAGCCAAGATTTTCAATTTATTTCCTCACAAGGAAAAGAGCTATACAAGCACGTCCTAGAAAAATCAGCAGAGTGGGGAACGATAGAAAATACGATGTACGTAATCGGAGCTACTCATCCAGATAACTTTAAAGAGATAAGAGAAATTATTCCAGAGCACTTTTTACTAGTCCCAGGAGTCGGAGCTCAAGGAGGAACCGTAGCCGAGGTCGCAAAATACGGACTCAATAAAAACTGTGGACTTCTTATAAACTCCAGCAGAGGAATTATCTACAAAGGCTCCGGAACCGACTTTGCAGACAAGTCTAGAAAAGCCGCTAAAAACCTCCAGAGCCAAATGTTCGAAATTCTAAAAACCTTGGACCATGCATAAGCTACTTTATTTAATAGGTTTTACATTAATATTATTTTCGGCTTGTAAGCCAAATGTGGCTCATGTTGTAGAAAAGAAAGTGATGTCCGAGGCTGACGTCAAAGAAGCAATAGGCATCGTCCTAAAAGCACAATCCGAGGCCTGGTCCGAAGGAGACATAGATGGTTTTATGGAAGGCTACTGGAAATCAGAAGACCTCACCTTTATAGGAAGGTCAGGAGTAAACAAAGGCTGGCAAACCACCAAGGACAATTACATAAAAGGCTACCCAGATAAAGCAGCCATGGGAACCCTCACCTTCGAAACCCTAGAACTCGTAAAACTCACAAACGAGTTATATCGCATGGTGGGTAGATATACGCTCGTAAGAGAAAAGGATAAACCCACTGGAATCTTTACATTGCTCTGGCAATACATCGATGGAGAATGGGTGGTGATTTATGACCATACTAGTGGGTAGGAGAGAAGGTCTAAAATAATTCTATAGCTAAAAATTTATGTGTTCTTTTTGATTCTAATTTTTAGAGCTTCTAGTTCTTTTAAATCTTCTAAATCGGCTTCTTTAGCGGCAATGATCTTTCTTCTTTGATGAAACTTATCGTAAAGTAGTTTTACTTTTTCTTTCATTTCTGTTTTGGAAATTGAGCCGTTGTGGTTTAAAACTTCTTTTTCCTGACATTCAAGAATGCGATCAACATTTTCTTTCCAAAATTGAGTGGTAATGTCTAGTCTATCCTTAGCTCTTAGTTCTGCACTTTCTAGAAATATAACGACGAGTCTATTAAGTGTATCTATTTCATTTTCACTTAGGTAGTTCTTAGCAACTATAATATCTGCTTTGCGTACAATGCTTCCTTTCCACGATGTCAATCCCATATTTGGGCATCAGAATCAGCTCGCTTTGAAATTAATTCTGCCGCTGTATGATTTGTGACAGCATAGATTAATTTGTTTTGTGTCTCTGCAAAAAACATTTGAGTAGCCTTGTCCGAAGAATCATAATCACTATTAAGTGTAAAAAGATCACGTACTTTCTGATAAAACCTTTTTTCAGATGCACGTATGTCTCTAATGCGTTCTAGTAACTCATCAAAGTAGTCTGGTCTTCCATTAGGATTTTTAAGCCTTTCATTATCCATTAGGAAACCTTTAATCATATATGACTTTAGATTCCTATTAGCCCATATTCTAAACTGTGTTCCTCTCTTACTTCTAACTCTAAATCCTATGGCCAATATCATATCTAGTGCATAGAATGTTACCTCGTATTGTTTACCATCTTGGGCAGTTGTAAAGTAATCCTTTACAACTGAATCTGACTCTAACTCATTCTCTTTCAGTATGTTAAGTATGTGCTGACCTACATTTTGCTTTGAGGTGTCAAAAAGTTCTGCAAGCTGTTTTTGACTCATCCATACATGGCCATCTTTGGTCATCAGACTTACAGATGCTTTACCATCGGCAGTATTGTAAATTATAATATTGGATTGATTTGAATCCACTAAATCTAGACTTTATTCTTTTCGGAAAATTCTTGAGATACTAAATTAAGACTTCAAAATCAGGAACCAAAAACAAGAGAGTATTTCCTCATAATCTATTATCACAAAAAATAATTAACCCCAAAGGCTAACTGAACATTCCTCAACATATTAAAAACCGGTAGCTCCTCAGGATTATTAACTACTGGATTTTCATTTTCATAGAGCAGATTGAGAGAGTAAGAAAATCTCGTCATCAATCTGATACGCTCTCCCAGCATAACTCCACCTCCGATTAATAGAGCCAAGTCCTGATTGCTAAATTCGTTTTCAATGTTAGAGAAGGTAGGATATCGAAAAGTATTGGGGTTTTCACTAATCTTAACTCCAAATAAGCGAGCATAAGAAATTCCTCCTTCTAGACTGTATCGAACCGAATTAGATTCTACTATTTTATGAATTAAAATAGGGATCTCGATATAATCCAAAGACAAAGACCTCTGACCACCTCGACCAGCCACAAAATTATCGGGATCAGAAACTCCTTTTCTATTGTACTGTAATTCTATCACCAGTTCCGAACTATGCGTAAGTTTTGCCAATGCTCGGAATCCTGCAAAGATTCCACTTTTATCATAGCCCGATAAAAAATCACCATTGATTTGAGTAGTATTTAAGCCAGCAGTTAACCCTAAACCAAATCGATTTTGAGGTGGTTTTTTTATTGCCTTTCTCTGAGCCTTTAGAGTGATAGGGGCAGCTATGGCAAATAGTAATAAAACCAATATGTACTTTTTTAAATTCATAGTATTACTGACTGAGCTCCATCAACTGGCTAATCTAAATTCACCAATAATAGTGTCAATAATGAATGAATGTAATTCAATTGTTTAAAGGATGTCTTTTAGGCGATAACCAGATTTCTATATTTACTAGTCAGGCCTATCGAGATCTGATGATTTTGGCTTAAGTAATTTATCTTATCCCTAACGCATACCCATAAGCAACAAATTACTCCTATGCTCTTTACGTTCCTCTATTGGTAAGACCTCCAGCATTCTTAAATAATCTCCATTCGGATAAACCCTGTCAGCCATAAGCAATATAGGAAACATCGCCATCCGATCAGTTTCTCCTAGGGTAGGCTGTGGCCATGGATTATTAGTGTCAGTATATGGAACTAGAAAGTCGAGAGCTTTAAATAATCTTGAATCTTCTGCCTGCCATGCATCGATGCCTACATGCTCGGAAAGAGTGGCGACTAGAAACATGGCATGCAGATTATACATGCTGTAAAAATGCGGTCGTGTTCTAGCCATCTCATGAGGCATAGAACCGTCTGGAAGAATCTGTTCAGTGAGTCGGTTTACAGTAAAGTTTGTGGCCAGCTCTTTAGCATCATTATAGTTTTCAGAATATAAAGCAAAGTAGATGGCTTGTGCATCGTAGAAGGAGCCATGATTGTTTTTCGCGGCAGCCTCTTGAAGTGCTAAATCGCAAGTTGTGAGCCACTCTAGATATTTTTTAGCCCATTCTTGGAGTCCTTGTCGCTCGGCAGTACTGATTGCATTGGAATTATAAATTAGTAAGGATCCTTCTAAGGCCTTGACCATGAGTCGACCATCTAGAACTCCTGATTTGCTTCCTGTATTATGTCCTGGTCTGCATTGGGCATGGTTAAGATTTGGATTCATCCGAGTCGCCTCATCTAGGAACCATACACGTAAGAGTTGGGCAGCTTTTGTTGCATACTTTTCTTCTCCTGTGAGGTAGTAGGCGAGACCTAGGGTTTCTGTGTTTTTGCCTAGAGCTCCGATTCTACGACGATCTGAAGATTCGGGATTTTGGCTGGCTGGATTGGTCTCTCCATCTTTACGGATGTAGGGAAGTCCATCTGGCTGATCTGGGTCAGGCCACCAGTAGCGACTGTAGCTGGCATAATCATGCTTATCTCCACTCGGTGGTATACGCTCTTTATCCGTTACAGAAAATGGACCCTGACTCAGTGCCTTATCTGCCTGCTTTATCAATCGGTCAAAGGCAGGTTTTAAAGTAGGGTCATTTTTTTCTAATCTTAATTTGGCCTCAGCCAGATACTCCTTATCTATTAATAGTGTAGGAGCTGCAGTTTGAGCCACGGCATCTATTTGTAGCTGGGTCAAATCATTTTTCTTACAGCCTATAAGGGTAGTAAGTAGAAGTAGAAGGACCAGTGTGCTCTTAAACATATTGATTCTCAAATTACAAAAAGTAGCTAAGTTCAAATAAATATACCGCTTAACTCCTGATTATGTTTTTCAGTTCAAAATAGGGCAATAAAAAAAGGGTAAGAAGTTTTCTCCTCACCCTTTTTATATACTCCTGGAAGTCCCGACAATGAGTCGAGATCATTGCTCTCTTCTTATTACATATTTTTTGTAACAGGAACAGACAACGCAGCTACAGTATACTTTCTTCTAAATTTCCTTTTAAACATATCGTATTTTTTTAATTGATTTAAAAACTACTGCTCTATTGATATGCAAAATTATAGTTTGTAACACTATCATGCAACTTATTTAATATTTCTTTTTAAGCACGTAAAATACTTATAACAGAATATGATTCTTAATATGCATAGTTTCTCGAGTATATATTACGGTATGCGTATTAGGTATAATCTTATCTAGCGATAAGTTGCTAAAGCTAAACATATTAAAAAATTTATGAATATGAATAAAAAGTATCGAATGTGACGATAACGAGCGTTTTTGCTAATGAATCAAAGATGTCTTGCCTAGAAGTACTGATTCTAGCTAGGGAGAAATTAATTTGAACTGTCGCTTTTGTGAAATTACAGTGATTATAGCTTGTCGATGTATTGAATTATAGACTGATTTAAATTATCGAGTGCCTTAGCAATCTGCCAGTTGTCTCGATTACGAGGTTCTACATAGTTAGAGATGGCTCTGAGTTGGATGCAGTCGACATCCATGGTCTTGCAGGCATAGAGGAAGGCAGCTCCCTCCATAGACTCAGTCTGTGGCTTGTACTTTTTTAATCTTTTATCAATGGTTGCTTGGGTTCCACTTACAGTGTTAACGGTTACAGATATGGCCTTTTGTTTTCTAGAGCCGTACTTAGACTCGTTATAAAGCCATCCATCTTTGTACGGAAACCTAGAGCCGTTTTCCAGTTCTAGTTCGTAAATGTCAGTAAAGGAAGCGTCTGCTTCCTCTACACCTAGGTCCGCAAATCTATCTTGGTCTATCTCTACGACATCTCCTAGGTTGAGTGACCTGTCATAGGCTCCACAGATTCCTGCATTTATAGCGAGGTCGATATTTTTTATATCTGGAAATCTAGACAAGGCATAAGCGGTTACCATAGATCCTACACCTGTTGTAAGCGGAAAGATGGAATGGCCCTTATACTCATACTCAAAAAAGGATTTCTTAGTACCTACTTTTTCTAGATGTTCCAGAAAAGGAGTAAGCTCTAGTGAGGTAGCCGTGACGATTAGAATTTTCATAAATCTATTTATTCCAGATGATACTGATGCCTGGTGTATATCCCAGCTGCTGATGATAAGAATAGGCTGCATCGAAGTGGAAGCTAGAACTAAACTCATATCCCAGTCCGAATGAGAAGCTTCCAGAGTTGGTACTATATCCAGAACGTAGATATAGCGAAGAGATGAGAGCATACTGTATTCCTGCTCTGAAGGTCATATTTCCATCTAGGATTTTATCGGCTTCCGCCAAAATTTCAACCTTAGAAGAGGGCTGATAATTTATCCCTAATCTAAATCTAGAATCTACATTGGTATTATCTGTGACACTGGTTCCTATGGGATTTATAATGTGAGCAGCTAGATTTAATTCTTCTGATAATTTGGCAATTAAGCCAAGTTCAAAATTGGGTTTAGTCGTACTTCCAAAGTTGTCTATTCTTAGTTGTAGAATATTAAACTGTGCTCCTACAGATAAGATGTCCGTCAGTTTTTTGGCGTAAGCCAATCCTATCTTCTGGTCTGTATAAGATTCAAAACCATAGTTACTTAGCATCAGTCCAAAAGAACCCAACTTAGTATTCTTAATAATTCCTGCAGATACCGTAGAAAGATCGGCCAGTGAGAAACGACGCTGTATATCTAATACCACTGCGATATTTTCCACCTCCAGTATGCCTGCCTGATTATTAAAAATCGAGTATGCACCGGTTAGAGCCACTCCACTTCCTCCCATTCCGAGAGCCTTGGCACCTTCGCTACTATTCAGCCCGAGCTGAGAGTAAGAAGTGTAGGACAGAAAGAGAAGGCATAATAAACCTATAAACTTGGCTTTCATAATTTGAAGATAGGACATCTTATTAAGGATATTATAATTCATACATTTTAAATTGTATTATATATTAATTTTGCATATATGGCCAAATTTAGACAAAACCACGAGCGAGGAAGCCGTAAAGGATTTTCGGGTCTTTTTACGAGAGTATTGATGTTTTTTGGACTAGCGATAGTCGGATTTGTATACATCTATAATGCAGTATCAGGAGAAGAATCTAATCATAATAGAGGAGAGGACAGTAGCATATTAGGTGCTAATATAGAACCAGATTCTGAGTCCGATAGAGATTATATTCCAGCCGGATCAGCAGGTAAACTTATCCATCATGATTACTACAGTCTGTCCTATCTGGAGGAGTATGAGGTGCCAGAATGGGTGGCTTATAAACTTACTGCAGAATCCCTCAGAGCTCCTAATGTACCTCGGAACAAACGATTTACAGAAGACTACGCCGTAAAGACCAAGTCTGCCAGACACAAAGATTACAGCCACTCTGGATATACACGTGGACACATGGCTCCTGCAGGCGACATGGCTTTCAATAAAACGGCAATGAAGCAAACCTTTTTTATGAGCAATATGACTCCTCAGATCAGTGCTTTTAATGGAGGGATATGGAGAGAGCTGGAGGAGTGTGTTAGAGATTGGGCCTTTGATAATGATGAGCTGTATGTAGTAAGTGGACCTATTTTTACAGAGAAACCTAGAGACTATATCGGAGACAATCGAGTGGCTGTGCCACAGGCATTCTTTAAAGCGATACTAGATAACAAGGGATCGGAGAAGAAAGCGATAGGATATATTATGGAACATAAAAAACTGACCGCTACTATTGATAAATATGCAGTCTCTATAGATGAGATAGAAAGTGTAACGGGATTGGATTTGTTTGCAGATGTCCTTTCGGCAAATGAAGAACAAATAGAATCTACCTTCGATTCTGATAAATGGGAATTGGACAAAAAGAGGTATAAACAAAGAGTCAATAACTGGAATAATAATTAATAGATGTCAAAGAAGATGGAGCTGCCAGCTGAGAAAATCGGATCATTTTACTTAGGAGCAGAATACGATATAGAAAAAGGAGAGCGGAACTCTGTGCCTGTAAACTATGATGCTAGAGACCTTACAACGCATGCAGTATGTGTAGGAATGACAGGGAGTGGGAAGACTGGGTTATGCATAGGCCTGCTGGAAGAGGCTGCCATGGATAAGGTACCAGCTATCGTAATAGATCCAAAGGGAGATATGACCAACCTCTTGCTCCAGTTTGAAAATTTAAGTCCAGAAGAATTTAAGCCTTGGCTAAATGAAGATGATGCAGTAAGAAAGGGATTGAGTCTCGACCAGTATGCTGAGAAGACTGCAAGCACTTGGGAAAACGGGCTTGATGAGTGGGGGCAGTCTAAGGATAGAATCGATACACTAAAGAAGACCGTAGATTATACAATCTATACTCCAGGTTCTTCAGCAGGAGTGCCGATAAATATTATGGGTTCTTTTAAGGCTCCTAAGTTAGACTTTGAGGAACATGCAGAATCCATAAGAGAGCGTATATCTGGAACCGTAGGTGCTCTTCTGGGTATGATAGGAAGTAAAGAAGATCCATCACGGAGTAAAGAAGGAATCTTACTGTCTAATCTCTTCGAACATTTCTGGTCTAGAAAGGAAGACTTAGATTTGGGCAAACTGATTATGGGGATTCAGAATCCTCCGATGTCCAAGTTGGGAGTTTTTGATATGGAAGCCTTCTATCCAGAAAAGGAGCGATTTAAACTGGCCATAGATTTTAATACACTTGTGGCATCACCGTCATTTAAAAACTGGCTGGTAGGAGAAGATCTCGACATTAATAAAATATACTTTACAGAAGACGGTAAGCCTAGACATAGTATTTTTTACATCGCACATCTCTCAGAAACGGAGCGGATGTTTTTTGTAACGCTCTTGTTAAATAATCTAGTGACCTGGATGAGAGCTCAGTCTGGAACTTCGAGTTTGAGATCACTCTTGTATTTTGATGAGATATTTGGATACTTTCCTCCGACGGCTAATCCACCTTCTAAGAAACCATTATTGACCTTGCTTAAACAGGCTAGAGCCTATGGAGTAGGAGCCGTCTTGGTTACCCAAAATCCAGTAGACATAGATTACAAGGGACTCAGTAATGCAGGTACCTGGTTTATCGGAAAGCTGCAAACGGAGCGAGATAAAATGAGGGTGTTAGATGGACTCAAAGGTGCTCTAAGTGAGGCAGGGAAATCAAGTGATATAGACTTCGATGCTCTGATAACCTCGCTGGGTAGTCGAGTCTTTTTATTGCATAATGTGCATGCAGATGAGCCAGTCGTGTTTAATACCAGATGGGTAATGTCCTATCTAAGAGGTCCGTTGACCAGACCTCAGATAAAAACCCTGATGAAGGATAAAAAGAATCAGGTCAATAAGATTCAGCAAATAGCAACACCAGTAGTTCAGAATGCTAAGCCGACTAGCTCGCCTGCAGAAATGAGCCTGCCTCCATCTATAGATCCGAGCATAGCTCAGAAATTTTTGGCTGTATGGAAGTCTCCATCAGAGGCAGGTCTAATGACTGACAGTCCTCGACTCAGCTATCAACCTAGAGTTCTGTCGGTAGGACGTGTAAGGTTTAATGATGATAAAAGATCAGTCGATCAGGTAGAAGATGTTTCTATACTGAGTTCTACTCCGGAGGATTTTGGAAGGATAGATTGGGCTGAGGCCAAAACGATAGAAAACTGGGAAAAGGCACTGCTTAGTAAACCGGATCATGGAGATGGAATGCAAGTAAGCTTTGCAGATCTTCCAGATACCTTTAATACTTTAAAAGAAATTAAGGCTGTCCAAAAAGAATTTGCTGACTGGCTCTATCAAGAAAAAAGACATAAAGTCCTAGAGCATCCTAAACTGAAGATGTATATGCAAGATGGAGAATCTGCCTCTTCATTTTTAATGAGAGTAGAGACTGCTCTTAAAGAAAAACGAGATGAAGACATCGATGAACTGGAAGAAAAATATGAAAAGAAATTTGAGTCATTAAGAGACAAGGTTAGAAAAGAAGAAAGAGACCTGGACGAGGCTGAAGCCGAAAAAAAGGACCGTAGAAATGATGAGTTTCTAAATGCGGCCAGTACTATTTTCGGAGCGGTGTTCGGAGGGAGAAGAAGTAGAAGAGGATTCTCCTCTGTATCTACTAAACGTAGGATGTCTAGAAAAGCAAGTGAGAAGATTAGAGAAAGTGAGGAAGAACTAGAAGAGCTCGCTCAAGACATGCAGGATTTAAAAGCAGAAATGCAGGATAAGATATCTGCTATAAAAGCCGATTATGAAGACCAAGAAACAGAGATAGGCAAACATGAGGTAAAACCTAGAAGGACAGATGTAAAGGTGGAAGAAGTGATTTTGGTTTGGGCTCCTTACTGGGAAGATGGAAGTAGGAGAGTGGCGGCTTATGTTTAAAATTTAAAAGAACATCATTTATGTATTATATAGAATTGCTGACTTTTTTAATTATTCTTAGCTCCTGTTCAAATATTTCTAAAGAATCAGATTTATCGGAAGAAAATCTAAAAGGTGATGTTGTTAGCACTGTAGATCAATACTTTGAGTATGATGATCAAAATAATAGACTTGATGAAAGGGGTTATAAGCTAACCAGTTATAATGTCAATGGAAATGTAGAATCAATTAAAAATTTAGATACGCCATCTCCAATGTCATGGTACAGAAGTGAAGATCATCACTATGATGAATCAGGTAATAAAACTTATATAGTTAGGAAGCAACAAGAGTATTACATAAATCTTATGGATTCCGTAGCAATGCAATATGATAATCTAGGACGTATAGTAGTTAGGGAAGAATTCGATAGAGACAGAAAGTTGATAGGAAAGAATGTTTATGAATATGAGAGTAGAAATTCACTTCCTACAATTGAAAGGTTATTTGATTCGGATAATAAACTAAAGTATAATAAGAAGAAAACATACAATAAGAATGGAGATCAAATAATAGAAGAAGTTTATCTCAACGATCGAATTTTGACAAGGAACGATATTCAATATGAATATTATCCAAATGGATTAATGAGTAAAATGTTTTTAGGATCTACTTATCTCACTTATGAATATGATGCTAATGGCAATTTAATCGAAGAGGCAACTAATAGACTAAGAAGCGAAATTAGAAGCGTTAATATTTATGAATATAATTATGATAAAAATGGAAATTGGGTTAATAAAATTTCTATTAAGGATGAAATTGTCATGTATAAAGTAATACGAGAATTGAAATATAGGAATTAGTATAACAACTGAAATAACCATGGAAGATCAAATCATCATAATCGCCACACTAGAATTAATAAACGACAATTTATCCGAGCTTACAACTGTGGTTAAAGACCTGCAAGAGCACTGTCGTCAGACAGAGAAAGGAATGCTGCAGTACGATTGGTACAAGGCAGAAGATTCTAATACTATCAAAGTCTTAGAAACTTATACTAATTCTGAAGCTGTACTTTTTCATTTTGACAATTATAAACCCTTTGCTCCTCGATTAAATGGAAGTCGAAAATTTGTGAGTTTGGAAGTATTCGGAAATGCCAGTGATGCTTTGAGGAAACGTGTGGAGAAGATAAATGCGGTGAATTATAGCTCTATCTCGGCTTTGAATAAATGATGTAGAGAGTGTATCCTAATGGCATAAAAAAACCTCTTGCATAATGATTGCTCATAGCACAAGAGGTTTAATATTTTTA
Source organism: uncultured Saprospiraceae bacterium (assembly GCA_964509175.1). Taxonomy (GTDB): domain Bacteria; phylum Bacteroidota; class Bacteroidia; order Chitinophagales; family Saprospiraceae; genus JAHDHU01. Next base: position 20,728 of record CAZDWO010000010.1, on the reverse strand, counting down.
TAATGTTAGGCTTAATTAACTTCTTCTAATTCCATCTCTTTTACATCTGGAATAGCTGCTTTGGCCTTAGCCTTTGCTGCTTTTTTCTGACATACCTTACATAGCTCAGAGCTTCCTTTAGCTTCAAAAGATTCTTTGATGCTTCCGTTGCTTACACTCTTTCCTTTTAGGTATTGACAACTTTGGAATGCATGGTATTTATTTCCTTTGGTACCATCTCGTAACCAGAATACATTTCCAGTATCGATTCCTGCTTGTTCAGCCTCTGCAGTTTTTTGTTTAATCTCTTCTGTGTATTTTTCTACAGAAGGAGGATTGAAGTCTGCACCAGTAATTCCTGCTGCTATCATTGCTACCGTTGCGATACTTCCAGCTATCCCTTTGGTCTTGCCGCTGATGTTTTTGTTAGTCAGTATCATGATGACCATAGGTAGAAAGGCAAGTACTCCCATAATTGCTCCTAGTTGATTCTGTATAAAGAAACGTGTAGGCTCTTTTTCTGAGGCAGGATCTAGTCTATTAGATTTTTTCCATAGGGTAGAACCTGTAATGGCTAGTGCTAGAATAACTACAATGGCTACGATTAACCATACTAGTTTCTCATCGCTTATTAAATTCATGATGGCATATACTTGTCCAGCCATAGCTGCAAGCCATGCAACTACTGCAAAAATCCTTAATTGTTTTGCTTTCCCTTTAGCTTCTGGGCTAGCTACAAATGTATTGGTATCGCTCATTTCTGTGTTTTAATTTATGACGTAAAAGTACGCTTTAATGTCACGTATATAAGAAAATCATATATAATAAAAATGGGCTGCCTATTTTTAGACAACCCATTTGTAAATCTTTTTGCGTAAGTGCTTACAAAGCGATCTTAGTTACACTGTGCTAGTATTAGCTCAAAGTATTCTTCTTCTGAGTTAGCAGAATAGCTTTCACCAGTTTCTATATGTATAACATGTACTGGATATCCTAATTCTATATCAAGCTCTTCAGGATTTTCATTGTTTTCAAAAATTTCAATAAAGAATTCTTCAAATTCTAAATCATTTGCAATAACCGACTCTTCTCCATTAACTATAAATGTAAACGGAAAATCTTGATAGAAACATTCGTTTTCATGTCCTCCACCTTGAGGATCCCAATCTCCAAAACCATAGCAATCAACTCCAAGATTTATTAATTGCTCCTCTGTTTCAACTGTGATGATCTCAATGTTACCTAATTCAGCAATGGTTTGTACTTGGAAAGGGTAGACTAGTTGTGGCTCCTCCTCAGCAGTAATAACTGCATCAAAATAATCTTCAGGTGAATCAAACGTTACTGTTGTTCCATCACTAAATACTCCAGTAACAGGATAGATTAGTTCGTAACATTCTAGAATATCAATATTTTCACCTTCGCATCCCCATTCAGTTCCTTCACAAACATCATAGTCTGTTACTCCTTCGCATTCTGCAAAACATGCATTAGGATAGAAATCAGTTTCTGTACATACTGGAGTAAATAAAGCTATTAGCTCTTCCTCTGTCAAACTAGAAAGATATGCCTCTACTTCTTCCATTATAACTTCAGGATCTCCATTTTCCCAATCAATACTGTCTAGTGGTCCGAAGCAATCACAATCTTCAAATCCTAAAATAGGATCAAAAGCACCGAGATCATTTCTGTTGATTACATCTTCTACAACTTGAGGATCTATATCAGAACTTGGTGGTTCTTCGATATCTTCTTTTGTACATGAGCTGACTGCAATTACAAATAAAAAGAGCAATGAAAGAAGGCTCCAATTTTTTAAGAAATTAATTTTCATTATTTTAGTTTAAGTGTTAACGGACTCACGAGGTCCACAATAATTATATCAATTATTAATACGAGAGTAATTCAATAGAGGTTGGGTTACTCTCTTTTTATTTTAGAAAATATTTTAATTCTAAGGCCACATTGCCTAGTTTCAATGATTCTGAAGCTTGTGTAAATACCGTATTTAGGTTTTGATTATAAGACAGACTTAATTTACTTTTCTTGTTTAGACCATATCCGTATTTAAAACCTAGACCGTATATGTGTCGATTAATTCCATCTTCTACTATCCATGTGTTTCTTTCTAATTCCTGTCCCTCTGAGATGCTAGAAATAGTGCCTCGAGTAAGAAAAAGAAAATCATAATAAGTCGATAAACTAATTCTGTGATTACTGTTTAAATCTAGATTTAAATCCAGAGGGATATGCAATAGATTAAATTGATTTGCCTCTATACTTCCATGTGTAAAATCATTTGTAGTGGAGTTGTACTGCAGTGCAGAGCTTCTATGACTCGCTAGATTGCTTACATCATTCCATCTATATCCTAAGCCAGTACTGAGAGAAATGTTTCTAAACACTCTTTTTTCTAATCCGACTAGACCAGTAATAGGAAGGTTTTCTTGATTGCCACGACCTAAACTTGCTGCTGCAAAATATTTAAGTTCATTATTTACTTTTATCATAGGTGGCTTAGCAACTGAAACAGATAATTCATCAAGTGTAGCATTGGTAATAGGTAGGTAATGGAGCTTGGAATCTAATTGACTTATATTAAACCCTTTATTTATGGGCTTAGAAAGCAAGGCGTTCGACTTAACCGTATTTCCACTAATCCTATTTAATGACTCTGAACCGCTTATAGAATTTGAATTTGCTAAGGCAATAGTAAATGTTGCAGCCTTATTGGTGTTGAACTCAGTAGAAAGATTACGGTTGTTTAATAGATTGCTATTTGTGAGAGTGGCTTCATTAAGAGATTTACTTCTTGCAGCTGCACTTGTACTTGCACTTGAATTTGCACTTGTACTTGTACTTGCATTACTACTGCTACTTTCTCTTTGAATATTATTTTCAACTTTGGGAATGATGTCAGTGTCAGTCGTTATGGTTTTCTCATCCGTGTATTTAGTGGGTTTAGTTTCTGCCGAAAGTAAATCTGTAAAGGCAGAAGTATCATCCTTACTGGAAGGATAGAAACAGAAGGCTGTTGCCACTAATCCTAGTAGGAGAAGAACATAAAAATATCTTCTATCTCGAGACACTACTTTAGATTCGTTTTGAATTTTTTCAAATCCTTTATAAGCTTCTTCATTAAAAGTAAACTCCTTATTGTCTATGATGTCTTTTAAGTGTTTTTCGCCAAATAGTTTCTTGTTCATAAGCCTACGCTTTTAAGTGAAGAAATTTGCTTGAGTTTTGCCTGTAAGGTTTTTCGAGCAGAAGATAGATGCCATTTAGAAGTGCCTGAAGATATTTCTAATGTGTCAGCAATTTCCTTATGAGTATATCCATCTATGACATAGAGGTTAAACACTTTGTTTGCCATAGGAGGAAGTTCTTCTATGTGTTCTAGTAGCGTTTCGTATTCTATTTCTTTATCAGTGGTAAACTCTATCTCTGCATGACTGGCTTCGTAGGCATTATAATTGTCGACGTAAAGATGCATGGATTTGTGTCTCTGAGTAGACCTGTAGATATCGATATTTGTATTTACGATAATCTTGCAAAACCAGGTTTTAAAGTTTCGACTCTTGTCAAAAGAATCTAGATTTTGAACTACCTTGAGAAAGCCTAGATTCATAGCATCTTCTGCCTCAGTAGTAGATTTCTGATACCTTACAGATATACCCATCATTAGACTGTAGCAGGTTTTGTACAATTCTTTGATGGCAGTCTGTTTGCCTTTTTTACATTGATTTAATATTAAATCGCTTACTTCCATTTGATATTCTAGAAATAGAATTCTATGTTATGTGGCTTCATACGATTAGAAAATCTATAGGGTTGGGTTACGCCCAATATTTTTTTTCAAATATTTTTCTGTTGAGAATTACTTCCTTTGGCTCCAGCCAATTTCCATCCGAATCCCTCAGGTGGTGGAAATACCTGCAAGCCAGTAATAATGAGACCGATATTTATAAGGCCTCCGATAATCGCTCCGACGAGAAATACTAAGAAATTAAGCCCGAGTTTTTTCCAATCTATATCCATAAGTAGAAGTATTAGTTAAAAACACTTCTCTAATATACAAGAAAGAAAAAGTAGAGAAAAAACGAGTCTGTGAGAATAAAAAGACCTAGTTCTTTACCGGTATACCTTTTAAGGCAGAACCTTTTTTATAAGTACTGGTATACCTTTTCCATGGAGTATCCTTAAAATGGTCTTCTCCGAAGTAGGTAGCTATCATTTCAAAGGTTTCAGAATTTTGAAATCCTGGAATAGGTTGGATGAGCTGACTCTGCTCGTCTAGAAAAACTATGGTAGGAAAACTAAGTTGACCTCTAGTAAGAGCTACAGCGAGTTCGTTGTATCCTTTTCTTCCGTTTTTGACATACTTATATACCTTGTCTTGAAAACTAATATCTGATTTGTCCTCAGCATCAAATTTTACGGCGTAGTAATTTTCGTTGATATACTTAGCAATATGGTCTTGCTGGAAGGTAGCTTTGTCCATTTTTTTACACCAGCCACACCATTCTGTGTATATATCTACAAATATCTTTTTAGGAGCGGTTTTCTGTAATTCTTGGACATCTTCCCATGTTCTCCATTGAATTTTACGCTGACTGAATCCGTCTAGGCTTAAAAACATTCCTACAAAAAATACAATTATTACTATTCTAAATTTCATCTATTCGATTGCTGAAAAACGATATAACAAATAACAATATCTAAACTGATTTTTCCAAGTGTGAGGTTCGGATTTAAGTAGTTTTAAAACAATTTTAACGATTAACTGTCTGCATTGTCAATAATTATCATCTTATCCCTATTCAATGGTGTTTTTGACCATAATTTACCTTCTAAATGAGGAGCTTTTATTCCCTTCTCTATTATCTTATCTGTTTCAAAAATGATGCCCTGATGCCATAAATTGGCCTTTATAAAGCCTTTTAGGGTTCCTGATCCACCTTCTATCAATATTCTACTAATTCCTTTATTGTACAGTGATTTCATCAGGTTCTCTAGAAAAGCTGGGTGCTCAAAGTTGACTTTTACGTAGTTCTTTAGTGGGTTATCTAAGTCTCTTTTACTTTGGCTTAAAGCCAAAGTTGGATATTCATCTGAAAGCAGATGATGTGTTAGAGGAATTTTATGTTGACGGTCGATTACGATACGGAGTGGATTCTTGCCTGGATGATTTCGAGTCGTAAGCTGCGGATTATCCAGAATTGCTGTATTAGTTCCTATAAGTATGGCATCATTTTCTGCCCTTAGTTTATGGGCAGCTGCCTTACTATACTCATTAGATAGCCAGACCTGCTTTTCCTTTATGCCTATGAAATTGTCTTTGGACTTAGCCCATTTTAAAGTGATATAAGGTAGACCGGCCAGATTCTGAATAAAAGGAGCAATAAGCCGTCGACCTTCTTTTTCTAGAATTCCAGTCGTTATATCTACTCCTTTTTCTCCGAGTAATAATAGGCTCCTGCCAGCCATAGGAGCATTAGGGTCAGTGGTAGAAACTACTAGCTTCTTAATCTTATGTTTTAAAATGAGGTCTGTGCAGGCAGGAGTTTTAGAAACGATGCGGCAAGGTTCAAGGCTAACATAAAGTGTAGAATCAGAGATGTACTTTCTGTCTTCTTCTTTGACACTATTTATAGTATTAACCTCAGCATGATGGTCGCCATATTTTTTATGATATCCTTCTCCGATGATTCTGTCTTTATGGACTAGGACTGCTCCGACCTTGGGGTTAGACTTTACTTCTTTACCTGCCTTATTGGCGAGCTCGATGCATCTTTTTATGTATAATTCTTTTTGGTTCAAAGAAAGCTTTTTAGTTTTTCTACGGTGTAATCTATCTCTTCTAGTGTATTAAGATGAGAAAAGGAAAAACGAATCGTCTTACGTTTAGGGTCGTGGTTTATGGCTTCCAGAACTGGTGAGTCATGCTCCACTCCTGAGCTACATGCACTCCCTGCTGAGGCGGAGATTCCATTTATATCTAGATTAAACATAATCATATCAGCCTTCTCATTGGCTGGGAAAGAGGTGCTGAGTACTGTATGTAGATATCGCTCCTGATTGCCATTAAATTTTATCTCAGGTTCTATTTTTAGGAGTTCTGTTTTGAGATGTGTTCTGAGTTTATCAATGTGAGCTTTCCTTTCTGCAGATTCTGAAGTAGCGAGTTCCATTGCTTTTTCCATGCCGACTATGCCCATGATGTTTTCTGTTCCAGCTCTCATGTTTCGTTCTTGAGCACCACCTATAATTATCGGATTAATAATATTATCTCCATTTATATAAATAAATCCTACACCCTTAGGTCCATGGAATTTATGTGCAGAAGCAGAGAGAAAGGATACTGTCGTTTGACTTAAGTCAATGGGAATCTTGCCTATCGATTGTACAGTATCAGAATGAAAAAGTGCCTTGTGCTCTACACATATTTTAGAGATTTCCTCAAAGGGATGTAGAGTGCCGATTTCATTATTAGAATGCATCAGACTTACTAGAGATTTCTTATCAGAACTGAGATGTGTTTTTAGTTCGTCGAGATTTATATTGCCCTCTGAATCTACAGTCAGCCACTTTACATCAACCTTATTATTTAAACCTTCTATGGTTTTGAGTACGCATGGATGCTCAGTCGGAGAGGAGATAATTTGCTGGATGTCTAATGTGTCTACACTTTGATGAAGAATCATATTGTTTGCCTCCGTAGCACTGGAGACAAAAAATATTTCTCCGATAGAACAGTTGAGGCAATTGGCTATTTTTTTTCGAGCTCCTTCTATAGCGGCTTTGGATATGCGTCCATAGTGATGGATAGAAGATGGATTCCCAAAATGGTCTACCATCGACTGTTGCATCACCTCCATTACTTCTGGTAGGAGAGGAGTGGTCGCTGCATTATCTAAGTATATACGTTTCATTAAGCGAGCTCTAGGTCAAACCATTTATCCACACGCTGATGATTGCTGTCATCTTTATTTACATATTCCCACTCATTGGTTAGGCCACTGTACTCGTAGTCTTTTTCCCAGTCTTTGTGGAAAAGGCAGAGGTCTTTTATAGCAGCCAGTATGTAATCTAGCTCATCATCGGACATAATAGGATGCAAGGACATACGTATCCAGCCTGGTTTGTCAGAGAGGATTCCGCAGTTTATAGAGTCCGTAATGCTTTTGGATTTATCCTTAGATACTGCAAGTAAATAATGGCCATAAGTTCCTGCACAAGAACATCCACCTCTTACCTGTACGCCATACCTATCGTTGAGCAATTTTACCGCAAGGTTAAAATGTAAATCATCCACATAGAAGGAAATAACAGGCAGTCGTTTTTTAATGTTGTCTGCAAGTATGTGTAGGTTGGGAATTGGCTCTAAAGCCTGCCACACTTTTTCTAGTAGTTCTTCTTCTCTATCATGGATGTTTTTGACACCCATTTTTTCTTTTAATTTGATAGATAAAGCGACTCTTATGGTTTGTATAAAGCCTGGAGTTCCTCCATCTTCTCTAGCCTCTATGGCCTCATGATATTTATGCTCTCCCCATGGATTAGTCCAGTCTACAGTTCCACCTCCAGGGTTGTCCGGTACCTTGTTGTTATACAAGGACTGACAGAAGAGAAGTACGCCACTACTTGCAGGTCCTCCTAGAAACTTATGTGGAGAGAAGTAGATTGCATCTAGTTTTTCTTCTGGATTATCAGGATGCATGTCGATATCGATATACGGTGCAGAACATGCAAAATCTACAAAACACAAGCCACCAGCTCTATGTATCATGGCTGCTATCTCATGATACGGTGTAATAACACCTGTTACATTAGAGCATGAAGTAACTGCGGCGATTTTACGTTTACGGTCTTTATGCTTTTCTAGTAGCTCTGTAAAATGTCCCAGGTCACACTTGCCTTCCGGACAGGCCTTAATTATTTCTACATCACAGATGGTTTCTAGCCAGGTAGTCTGATTAGAGTGATGTTCCATATGAGATACAAAGACTACAGGTCGGTCCTCTTTAGGAATATCCACTTGAGATTTATACTTTTCATGGATTTTAAAACCGAGGATTCTTTGGAATTTATTTACTACTCCAGTCATTCCAGAGTTAGAAGAAATAAGAATGTCATGCTCTGAGGCTCCGACGTGGTTTTTGATTATTTCTTTGGCCTTATGATAGGCGATGGTCATAGAAGAACCAGTTACTGTAGTTTCTGTATGAGTGTTTCCTACAAAGGGAGCGATTTCTTCTTTGAGTAGTTTTTCTATAGGTTCATACATTCTGCCGCTGGCGGTCCAGTCTGCGTAATAAATCTTTTTAGTACCATAAGGAGTTTCGAAATTCTGATCTACACCTATGGTATTATCTCTAAAACTTTTAAAGTACTTTTCTAGGCTCATCCCGTTATGTTTTGAACATCTGATTTTATCATTTCGGCGAGTTTGTCGGCTTCTGCCCCTGAGACAGATTCTGAGTAAACTCTAAGAATAGGCTCTGTATTAGATTCACGTAAGTGTACCCATCCTTCTTCAAAATTTATTTTAAGTCCATCTATAGTGTTGATGTCTTCATCTTTATATTTCGCTTTAAGCGAATCTAAAAGTGAGGCTACGTCTATAGCTGGAGTCAATTGTATTTTATGTTTTCTAATCTCGTAAGCAGGGTAGGTCTTTTTTAGCTCACTGATTTTCATATCTTTTTCTGCGAGGTGATTGAGCATCATAGCGATACCTACGAGTGCATCTCTTCCATAATGTAGGTCTGGTAGAATGACTCCTCCATTTCCTTCTCCTCCGATTATGGCATTGGTTTCTTTCATTTTATTGACCACATTTACTTCGCCTACTGCAGCTGCCGTATAACTGCCACCATGCTTTACCGTTACATCTTTTAAGGCTCTAGTAGAAGATAGATTAGAAACCGTATTTCCAGGCTTCTTAGGCAATAGAAAATCAGCCAATGCTACCAAAGTATACTCCTCCCCAAACATCTCTCCATCATCACTCACAAAGGCAAGTCTATCCACATCCGGATCTACAGATATCCCAAAGTCCGCTCTTTCTTTTACGATGGCCTCTGATAAGTCAACTAAATGTGCAGGCAATGGTTCAGGGTTATGAGCAAACTCTCCATTTATTTCTTCATTGAGCAGAGTATAACTGCATCCTAGTCTGTCGAGTAGAGGAGGTATGGAAATCGCTCCTGTCGAGTTAATACAATCTACAACGACATTGAATTTTTTAGATTTGATAAGATTTGTATCTATAAAATCTAGGTCTAGAATGGCATCTATATGTTTTGTGATATAGGTGTCATCAGTAGAGACTTTTCCGATATCATCCACCAAGGCAAAATCAAATCCTCCGTCATCAATTATGTCCAATATTCTTTTGCCATCCAAGGCAGAGATAAATTCTCCTTTTCCGTTTAAGAACTTTAGAGCATTCCAGTTTTTAGGATTATGGCTGGCGGTAAATATGATTCCAGCTCCAGCTCCTTCTATCGGCACTGCGATTTCTACAGTCGGGGTAGTAGATAGACCGAGATCTACTACATCTATTCCCATAGAAATAAGGGTATTTATCGCCAATGCACTCACTATCGGTCCAGTAATCCGTCCATCACGACCGACCACTACTTTTTTAGGAGCATTATTTTCTATAATCCACTGTCCAAAACCTGCAACACATTCCACCACATCTAAGGGTGTCAGGTTCTCTCTGTACTTGCCTCCGATGGTTCCTCTGATTCCTGATATCGTCTTTTTTATAGCCACTTTTTCCCGTTTTCTGCAAAGTTATTTCAATTGTCGAGTATGAGGGTAGAAAAGCTACACTTTTAGTCCTATAGTCATATCTTGCAGACATGCTCATAAGCCTCATCGAAATCGATCAGCAGTTATTTCAATTTATAAATGTTACCTGTAGTAATGGATTACTAGATGTAATCGTTCCGCTCTGGCGAAATAAGTATGTCTGGATTCCTTTTTACATATTTATCCTCGCTTTCCTTTTAATAAACTTTGGAAAGAAGGGTTATCATGCTATGCTTTTATTATTCCTTACGGCCGCCACTTCTGACCTTATAAGCAGCAGATTTATAAAACCGATGGTAGAACGATTAAGGCCATGTAACGATATAGATGTATTCGAACAAATAAATGTGCTAGTAAGATGTGGAGGAGGGTATAGCTTTACCTCTTCTCATGCCACTAATCATTTTGCCATAGCCATTTTTGTAATCTTCTGGCTTGGAAAGGATTTTAAATGGGTTAGATACTTTTTTGGGTTTTGGGCTACGACTATAGCTCTAGGTCAGGTGTACGTAGGAGTGCATTATCCTTTAGATATCTTTGGAGGAGCGATATTGGGTACTATAATCGGACTGTTTTGGTATCGTTTTTATTTGCGAACTTTTCCTCATCCGTTGAGGGTGTGAGGTAGAATTTAAAATCAAAACCTTCAAAGTAGATAGGACAAAAAATTGCCTTTGGCTATCACGTACTTTCCCTTTATTAAAGTCAAATGCTTATTCGCTATCGCTCATAAAATGAAAAAAGGCAAAATTCGAGCAAGCTTGAAGATTGCCTACGGCCATCTCTTGCTTTCCCGAGATTAAAAAGAAATCTACTTCGCTTTGCTCAGAAACAAAAAAATCTCCAAAATTGAGTAGAATCAAAGATTGCTTTCAGCCATCTCCGCTTTCCCTTTATTAAAATCAAATGCTTATTCGCTGTCGCTCAAAAAATGAAAAAAGCCAAAATTCAAGCAAGCTTGATTTTGACTTAGTTTTCATTTTTTGAAGCATTTTGCTTCCAAAGTGGAGCCGCAGAGATTCGAACTCTGGTCCAGACAAAGCTTTTAAAGGCTTTCTACATGTTTAGCTTGTTCTTAGATTTTCGACTTCTAGCAGGTGTACAAGCAACCAGCTTTCCGCTTATCTTCTTTAGTTTCGGATATACATCGAAGTATATATTTCCTAGTCCAAGTGGCCGCTCGAAAGCAGGCCGGTCATTATACACCGATAAGTAGTTCTATCAGACTTCCTCCTACACGGTGCAAAAAGCTATGCTAATTCTAAATTAGGCAGCTAATGCGAATCTATTGTCGCCAATTATTGTTTGATCACAATTTGAAGGGAGTTATTGATCACTGCTCCCACATGCTTACAGATAAAACATCTTTCCTGTCGATACCATTCGGCCCCGACGAAAAATCTAAAAAGATTTTTGTCGGAGGCAACGATAAAATCATAGATTTTCATCGTGCCCCTAATCGTTAAGAATATTTTTCGATGAACTTTTTCAATCGAATATTTGATTTTAAATTCTTTAATTTTCTTTCAAGTAACATAGCCTCCTTTCTTGACGACTTTTCAGTAAACCATATTATTTCATAAGGGACATACGGTTTTGTAGAATTTACTTTCTCCTCATTATGCTCCTTAATTCTACGTGATAAATTATTAGTTTGCCCAATATAAAGTTTATCAAAAGATATAGAATACAATATATAGACATAAAACTTCAAAGAATAGTGGATTTTAATACGACTTGAATTTATTTCTTAACTGAACTTTTCCAGCTGGAATTATCCGTGATTATATCACGGCTTATAAGAACGTGAGTATTCTACTAAACGTTCCTTCTCAAACCAATTATTTTTTTAAATAAATTTTGGACTCTAGTCTGATAAGTAAAAAGTGTTATTGTATTTAATAAAGTGCTCCCTTACAAAATCATAGTCACATGTCCGAACTCTTGTATCTCATCACAATTTTCTAATGATACTGTAATACTATAAATATAAACACCAGGTACTGCGAAATCGTTATCGACTCTGCCATCCCAGCCCGTATTGGGAACATTTATTTCTAAATCAGCTGCCTCAAATACTATTCCTCCAAAACGGTCAAAAATAACTAGATGAGAAATCCTTGCAGTAGGATTATCTGAGAAGGCAGTAAAGAAATCATTGTTTCCATCTCCATTGGGAGAAAAGATATTAGGTATAAAAATATTTCCTAGCTCTGTCCGAACTCCACTACATGGCTGACATACTACATCAGAACAAACGAGCCTTCCTTCCATATCATCTGTAGTACAAACATCATTATCATCACAGGGTGTAAAAACTATTTCTTCACTATCACAATCTTCTGGATCTCCCATACAAGGAACACATTCTGTGCCATCACTTAGGACTACCTCTATATCATTGGTAGTACAAGGGTCGTTGTCATCACAGGTCTGGGTAATCTCGCATCCATCAGTTCCACAAGGTGCAAGTTCTCCTGCACAAGGAATACATTCTATAGTTGGATCATCCACTAGAACAGTTTCTTCATCATTAAGTGTACAAGGATTTCCATCATCACAGGCTTGAACCATGGTTGGAGCAGTAGCACAATCAGCGGGCACTCCCATACATTCTACACAGACACTTTCGTCACAATCTAGGATGGTCTCCATGTCATTAATCGTATTAGGGTTCATATCATCACAAGGTCGAGTAGTAGTACTGCCATTTATGCAATCTTCCTCAACACCAGCACATGGAATACATTCTACGGATGGGTTATCTATGAGAACTGTGGCTTCATCATTAGATGTACAAGGGTCTCCATCATCACAGGCCTGAACCATCGTAGGGTCAGAACCACAATCTAGTGGTTCACCAGTACAAGCTACGCAGACACTTTCATCACAATCCAATATTGTCTCCACATCATTTATAGTGTTAGGGTCCATGTCGTCACAGGGTCGGGTAGTAGTGCTGCCACTCATACAATCTTCCTGCACTCCTGCACAAGGAATACATTCTACGGATGGATTATCAATAAGTACTGTTTCCTCATCATTAGTTGTACAAGGATCTCCATCATCACAGGCCTGAACCATTGTAGGGTCAGTGCCACAATCTAATGGTTCACCAGCACAAGCCACACAAACACTTTCATCACAATCGAGAACAGTTTCCATATCATTAATTGTATTAGGGTCCATGTCATCACAGGGTCTAGTAGTAGTGCTACCATTCATGCAATCTTCTGGTATTCCTGCACAAGGGACGCATTCTATATTAGGATCATCTACTAAAACAGTTTCTTCGTCATTTGTTGTACATGGATCTCCGTCATCACAGGCCTGAACCATAGTCGGGTCGTTAGCACAGTCAGTAGGTGTTCCCATACAAGCTGTACAAACACTTTGATCACAATCTAGAATGGTTTCCATGTCGTTTATAGTATTAGGGTCCATATCATCACATGGTCGGGTAGTAATGCTACCATTCATGCAATCTTCTTGCACTCCTGCACATGGGATACAGATTATTGTCGGGTCACTCATAAGGACAGTTTCTTCATCATTAAGAGTACATGGATTTCCATCATCACATCCTTGAACCATTGTTGGGTCATTTGCACAATCAGTAGGTGTTCCCATACAAGGTGTACATACACTTAGATCACAATCTAAAATGGTTTCCATATCATTTATAGTGTTAGGATTCATGTCGTCACAAGGTTGAGTTGTGGTAGTACCGTTGATGCAATCTTCTTGTACTCCGGCACATGGTAAACATACCATAGTTGGGTCATCTACTAAGACTGTTTCTTCATCATTTAATGTGCACGGATTTCCGTCATTGCAGGTCTGAGTCATAGTCGGATCAGTTGCACAATCTAAGGTCTCGCCCATACATGGCGTACAGACACTATTGTCACAATCCAGTATGGTTTCCATGTCATTTATGGTATTAGGATCCATGTCATCACAGGGCTGTGTGGTAGTGCTACCATTCATGCAGTCCTGAACTTCCCCTGCACATATCTCACAAACACTTCCATCGCTAAGGAGAATTACTTCGACATCATTTATAGTGCAAGGATTTAAATCGTCACAAGCCTGTGTCATTTCACAAGCGGCATCTAATCCACAGGGTGCAGGAATTCCAGCACATGGAACACATACTGTACTAGGGTCACTTACGAGTACCGTTTCTTCGTCATCTGTCGTACAGGGGTCTCCGTCATTACAGGGTTGAACCATTGTAGGGTCTGACCCACAATTTCCAGCTACACCCATGCAAGGAACGCAAACAGTTCCATCACAGTCTAGGATAGTCTCTTCGTCATTTATAGTAGTTGGATCTAAATCGTCACATGGAACAATCGATGTCGGTCCAGTCGAGCAATCTACAAGAGTACCATTACATGGCACACATATCGTAACTGCATCACAGCCATCTAGCTCCATTTGATCTCCGCTGGTACATGGATTTCCATCATTACAAGGCAATATAAGATTAGCTACTACTCCAGAACATACGGCTAAGGGTGTCCCCAAACAAGGTACACATATAGTACCATCACAGTCGAGTATGGTTTGCTCATCATTTTCAGTACATGCATCACCGTCATTACAACTGACTACGCTGGTTGTTCCATTAGAACAATCAATAAGAGTCCCAGAACAAGGAACACACATAGTTACACCATCACAGCCATCTAATTCCATTTGGTCACCACTAGTACATGGATTTCCATCATTACACGGCACGATTACATTGGGGATAACCCCAGAACATGGAGCCACAAGAGTTCCAGCACAAGGGACGCATACAGTTCCATCACAGTCTAAAGTGGTAATCATATCGTTTATAGTGCAAGCGTTGTTATCATCACACGGTACAGTAGAAGTAGGACCTAAAGCACAGGTGTTTCCTAAAGTATTAGAGGCATCCATGTCGTCACAATCTTCTGAAGTGATTACACCATCACAATCCATATCGTTGACATTAGAGTTGGTATTGGTATCATCCAT
>CAZDWO010000010.1:0-5817 GCA_964509175.1 uncultured Saprospiraceae bacterium | reverse complement strand
TTACACCATCACAATCCATATCGTTGACATTAGAGTTGGTATTGGTATCATCCATGTCGTCACAATCTTCCGATGTGATTACACCATCACAATCCATATCGTTGACATTAGAGTTGGTATTGGTATCATCCATGTCATCACAATCCTCAGATGTCGGTACACCATCGCAATCCATGTCATTGACATTAGTATTGGTATTAGTATCATCATCGTCATCACAATCTTCGGATGTCGGAACCCCATCGCAATCCATGTCTCCTATATTGGTGTTTGTATTGTTAGGATCTGAATCATCGCAGTCTTCCGAAGTGATGACTCCATCACAATCTGCATCATTGGTGTTCATTGTTACGATTGTGGCATCATCATCATCACAATCTACTGAAGAAGGCACTCCATCACAATCTTCATCTGTTACACATGGAGAGCCACAGCCTAGATAATTGACAAAGGAGTTGGAGTTCGGTTCACAATGAATTGCTACATTATCAATTATAATTTCCTCTGTGGGTTCGTTGAGCCCATCAATCTCGATTAATAATTCTAGACTTGCTCCGTGACCTGGAATCTGAACACAATATTCTGTAAGGCACTCATTTAGCTCAAAGGAATCTCCAGATCCGTTACAATCTGTGTCAAATGCAGGTGCTGAATTACTTCCTTGATCTTCTAAGGTTGCCACATTGATTTGTGTACCTCCATCTATGGTAATAAAAAATTTAACGCTGGAGGGTCCATCCCATCCGTTACCATTATCAAAAAGGGTAACTAGGTTAGCTACCTCGAAACATAAATAAAGTTTTTCTGGTTCAGCACATGAGGAAACATCTATATCAAACCATGTTACAGTCTCATCATCACCATTTATATCGCAACCCGCAGGACCACTATCTGTATTGTATGCTCCTAGAAAGCTTCCGTCTAAGCAGTCATAATTATTACATAAAGAATCTACTATTTCTATACCACCACAACCCGCATCACAACAAGCTACACCGAAGTAATCTAAATTACTTGGACCACCTGGACCACATTCTATAATAACACTAAAGGGATTTGAATTACTTCCATCAAAATCATCATCCCAGATTTGACCAAAAGAATTAACAGTAAAAAGAAAAAATATTGAAACTATAGTACAAATTCTCATTGTCTAGATAGGTTTATATCATTATAAGGAGTGAAACGGGTAGGACAAATTTAGAATAAAAATAGAATTGGTTTACCAATTTTTAATCTATTCGAAAATTATTCCTACATATTTAAAGATTTGACTACTTTCATACTATCAATGATTTGGAAGAATTAGTTTTTCTAGTTTATTGTAGAATTTTGTGATTGATAAGTCGAACCTATAATAGTCTGAACCGCCTATCGTTTTGGTTTTCTTACCAGTATAAAATTCATTAGACAAAAGGTTTTAAAATAATGGAAACTCCTAATAGCAATATGCTATAGGGTAGTTTTTTTTGTATTAAAACAGAATGATATTTAGACCAAAACTCAACCTAATGAACATTTTAAATGTATCTGCACATATCCAATCCCATGGAATAAGCAGAATCTTAAAGACCTTTTTATTTTTTACTGCACTTATATTATTACCTAGTTTGGCTTCGAGCCAATGTATGGGTTCTGGACCAATTACAATGGAGAATCCCCCTGGATCAGTTCCTGGTGGATATACTTACACAATTGATGAGGATGGATCTGGTATGGTTACTATAACTGTGACTGTAGTTGATAATCCTCCTGGACTTGTAGGGTTCCTAAATGGGCCTGGAGGTATATTTGCTATTGGTTCTGGAGGTGTACTGACTTGGACTGTGTCCACTAGTATGGTCACTTCTCCTATAACGGTATTTCTAAATTGGGCATCTGGCGGTGCTGGAAATATTGGACCAATCACATGGAGTGTTGGTGATTGTGAACCTGCCGGAGGAGGTGGAATGGGTGGTCCGGGTGCGGATTGTCCAGAAATTCTTAATCCAGGATTTGATACTGGAGACCAAAACTGGAGAGACGATAATCTAGGTGATGATCCTGGTACGACCAGTGATTGGTTAGCAGGTGGTAATGCCGCACAGTTAGAATCAAGTGGTAATGATGGACTTGTGGAAATTATCTATCAAGAATTAGCTGTAGAGCCTTGTACAGACTATAAACTCGTATATTATTATACGATAGATGATGATCTAGGTGCTCCGGGTGACTTTTTTACCTTAAGTGTTCTAGAAGGAGGTGGTTATATGACTCCTGCGGCTGTAAATGCTGCACCGGTTCTTGGATCTTTTACAGGATTACTTGTTTCGGGAAAGAAAAATTATTTTCCTGCAGTTATAGAATTTAACTCAGGTACAAATACAACTATATCGATATATGCTTCTCATAATGGATTTGGAGACACTGTTAGACTTGATGAATTTGAGTTAATCTGTCCTCCTAACTTAGATTGTGAGTGTGATGAAGCAGATTTACCATTTGTTCAATGTTCATCTTTTGAAGATGGATGTCGTCCAAGAGGTGGAGGAAATGGAAATGAATTTTGGGAAAATGACACCTATGATCTTTTCAATGGTGGACCTAGTCAATTTAGTGGAACAGGTGTTTCTAATACTGGAAGCCAGGCAGCTAAATTTGATGATGATGGTAGATATGCATACCAAGAGGTATTAGTTGAACCAAATGCATGTTATACGATAGAATATTATTATAGAGTAAACAATGGTGGAATATTGCAGTTTGATATCCTTCCTAATGGTAATTATGTGGATCCTACAGTAGGAGCTCCATTAGCAACGGTTACTCATGGTCCTGTAGGAACTAACAGTACTTACATAAGAGAAACGATTGACTTTTGCGTAACTGATGAATGTATCGTTACCTTATTCTTTAGTAACCCAGGCGGTACAGCTGATTCATGGGTAGATGATGTAACCTTTATTAGTAAAACATGTATGCCAGAGCTTGCATGTGCATGTACTAGTCAGGAGGCAACTTGTGTTGCTTGTGATGCTATGGGTTGTGAGACTTCATTTGATATGGATTTAACTGCAGGAACTGAATTGAACTTTGCGGCTCAGTTTTGTGCAGGCTTTTCATGTTTTGATGCAGGAATTACACAGCCAGCATATAACGTAGGAACTAACTCAGGAGTATTTACTCTTCCTGCAGGAACTACTAACGTATTTAGTGTAGGTGGTTCTCAGAACTTATGCTTCCCTGATTATATAGAGGGTGGATGTTTAACTGCTGACATAGAAGTACTAGCTGGTAATTTCCCTATTAATTATGAATTAAGAATAGAAGGAAGCGGAGGATCTAGAATATTAGAATTTAATGGAACGTTAACGGATCATACTACTTGTTCTATTGGTGGAGATTTTTCAGCAGCACTAGCGAGTGGAGCATTTGCTCCAGGAAATAGTTACGGAGTAATATTCGCCATAGTTGATTTTTCAGGAAATCCTGTGATATGTGATGTAGAGGTTGAAATATCAAACTTGGCATTATCAATATGTGCCGGAGATGATACTCCTCCAGAAATTGCTTGTGCAGGAGCAGTAGAGGTAATTGCTAATGGCGATTTTACTGGAGTAGATGCACCTAGTGCTTTCCCTACACCAGTTGACTTTACAGCATGGACTGAATTTGGAGACGTATTTGAGGATGGTGGTCTATCATTCCCAGATAAGAGTACTGTTAAACTATTTGGATTTATATCAGGTATACAACAAGATATACCATGTGCAGGAGGAGATGTTTTATGTATGAGTGGTCAGTTCTTAGCAACTACTGCAGATTTAATAGGACCTACCGCTTGGGCAGAAATTAAAGTAGAATTTTATGATGCGGCAGGAAATATAATAAATGGTCCTTTTGGAACCGTTCTAGATGATTTCAATCTAACAACTCCTGCTCCTCAGAATGTTTGGACAAAATTAAGTGGATGTATAGAAGCTCCTCCAGGGACAGCTTTTGTAAGACCTGTAGTTATATTCTTGAATTTCAATAATGAGCCGGGAGCGGTATTTTTTGATGATATATCACTTACAAAACTTGAGGCAAATGAATTTTGCCTAGCTGCAGATGTAATGTTGCCACCAGCACCAGCTGCGGCTGACGAATGTGCTTTCTCTACCACAACTGTTACAAATGATGCTCCAGCGGTATACCCTGTGGGTAACACGGTAGTAACTTATACTGCTATCGATGATAATGGAAACGAGTCTTGTTGTTCTGTATTGGTAGAAGTGGCTGGGCCACCTATGGCAATATGTCAGGACATAACTGTTCAGCTTGATGCAAATGGAATAGCTATAATTACTCCAGAAATGATAGATGGAGGAAGTATGCCTTCTGTCGCAGGAGATCCATTAACCTTGTCTATTAGTCAATCAGTATTCAGTTGTATGGATATCGGAGCTAATTGTACTGGAACATTTCCGGTTACTTTAACTGTAGCTGGACCTACTGCTGGTTGTGAAGCTACTTGTATAGCCATGGTGACAGTAGAAGATAACATAGCCCCAGAGCTTTTCGGATGTCAGCAGAATGCCTTTTTAGATTTAGATGGTGGCCAATGTGGAGGCTTCTATTTCTATCCGGATGTGTTTGCTATAGACAATTGCGAAGGAATGATGGCTACGACCTTTTTAGGGACGACCTTTATAGATAATAATGGTTTTGCTGGTAACATGTTTGATATAACAAACATCGGAGGAGTGCCATTAACAATAACAATGTTTGATTTGCACTTTGATTCTCCAGCGGGAACCATGCATACTGCGGAAGTATGGTACACAACTACAGCGACTACTTACGTAGGAAATGAGACAAATGCAGCAGCATGGACATCTCTAGGAAGTGCAACATCAGTAGCAGGAGGACCAGGCAATCCATCACCACTACCAGTTGGTGGTTTGACAGTAGCCTCTGGACAGAGTTTCGGAATATATGTACACCAGACAGATGGTGGAGCAGATATAGATTATACAAACGGAGCTAATACCTATAATGATGCAAATCTGCAAATTGTAACTGGAGTAGGAAAAGGAAACCCTGTATTTACAGGAGGAACTTTCAATCCTAGGACATGGAATGGAAATGTACATTACGAGTTTGCTACAGGAAATGTAACAACAGTAACACAGTTATCAGGACCCGAGAGTGGCTCATTCTTATGTCATGAAGATGGACCATTTACTTTTGCCTTTGAGGCAGATGATGGATGTGGAAACATAAGTACTTGTTCATGGGTAGTAGAGGTGATAGAGCAGCCAGCGACGAGTACAACTATGATATGTAATGATAATATTACAATCAGTTTAGATGAAAATTGTGAGGCATTGATAACAGCAGATATGTTACTAGAAGGTAACAATTATGGTTGTTTCGATGACTTTATAATTACTACTAACCATCCAGGAGCAACAGAGATTGCAAATGAATGTGGAACAGGAAATTCATTATTGTTTAACAGTGCTGACAAGAAAGGAACATCGGTACAAGTAAGTATTACAAATCCAGATACAGGTGTACCATGTTGGTCTACCGTAAATCTAGAAGATAAATTAGCTCCTATTTTAAGTTCTTCATTTGCCCAGTGTGAATTGAGTTCATTAGTAGGAGAGTGGGATGAAAATGATGAAACATTTAGTCCAGGTGCATGTTGGGCCTTTTCAGGAGCAGCACCTAATCCAAATATCTTATTTGATGTAATAGAGTTTACTGCACCATGTGATGGAGACTTTACATTCACGATGACTGATAGTCCTGATTTTGATGGAATTGCAGGTATTTATGAAGGCAGTTTTG
>CAZDWO010000009.1:27257-77292 GCA_964509175.1 uncultured Saprospiraceae bacterium | reverse complement strand
AGAATTCAAGGCCTTAAAAACGTTATACACTGATTCAATCTATTCTCGGTCCTTTACTCCCAATAGTTTAGATCATCAAATAAATAAATATAGCTTACTTGCTCAACTTTTAAACAAAGAGAAGCAACAAGTTGAATTCTTCGTTTTAACCGATGACCTTGAATTAAAAAAACACTGTAAACATATAGAGGGGAAATATGATGTAGACAGCCATTCTAGACATCATAATTTTTTCGATAACGCCAAGGACTTATTGGTGCTTTATAATTCTGGTCAAGAAGCACCTTTTCTAATTAAAGGAGTTAAATCTAAGTTTAATCAAATCTCTTCGATAAAAAAATTAGGTGATTATACTTTTGTTCTTTCTGACAAGGGACTATTTCAACTAGCTCCTGAAAAATTTTTCTCATATAGTGATGAAGAACTTCCATTCATATGGAGTGTAATAGAAAACGACAAAAAAGAAATTGTCATAGGATCCTATGGTGAGGGATTAAGAATACTGCAAAACGGAATCTTAAATAAAATAGAAACTACTCCTATAGAATGCTCTTTTAAAAGCCATAAAAAACATTATAGCGGGAACGATCAGATTTACTTTCATCCCGATAAAGATGAGAAAGGCAATATTTATTTTAGCACAGGTGCGGGAATAACAAAATTAAAGGGAGAAAATGCCACTGCCATTTATAGCCATTGCCTGCATAAATCTGGTAAAGCTCCTAATGCATCACTCTATAGTTTATGGGATAGAGAAGCAAATGCCCTTATAAGTTGTCAATGTGATGGAGCATATTGGATAAATGAGGATGGAGAAGTTTTAAAAAAAGTTTTAAAACAGGAATTAAAGAACAGTTCCTGTTTATTAACAGCCATTAAAAAAGATGACGCTATATATTTTGGATACAGACCGCATATAGCAAAGTTCTATAATGAGCAATTAGAAATTCTCAGTGAAGGAAAATATGAAGCTGAAACATTTGTCTCTAGTTTTCTGGATCATAGGAATACTTTATGGTTTGGAGGAGCCAATGGTCTATATTATTTAGATAATGATAATATAGAAAAATCAAGTTTTCTAGATGGGCAGAAGATAAATGCAATATTGCAATATAGCCCAGACAAGGTTTTCTTTTCCCTGACTCAAGGCTTATTGATGGTAAACCTTGAACGATACTATGAAACGGGACAGTTTCAGTATAGATTGTTTGATCAGGGAGATGGATACAGTGATATAGAACCAGATCAGAATGGATTATACCTAGATAGTCAAGATCGACTTTGGATAAATTCACTTACAGGTTTAAGTTATGTCTATGTCAACACTTTAGAATACTTAAAACCCAAGTATGAGGTTAGCATAGAATCCATAAACAATAAACCGGTTCCACTAAACACTGATTCAATTCAATTACCAAAAGGCATTAACTATGCCGATGTTCAGCTTTCATTGATCGGTCTAGATCGCCCTAACAATATAACTTACAGTCACTCAGTAGATAAAGGAGAATTCACTAGCCCAAAGCCTTTCCCATTTATACATTTAGAAAATATGCCATCGGGTCTTAGTCATATCGATTTAAAAGTTTTTGATGCCGATAATAAAGAATTGGCCTTCCATTCATTTGACATAGAAGTGGATATCCCTTTTTACAAGGAGCCATGGTGGCCGTTGTTTTTAACTATCGCAATTTCCTTGGCACTTCTCTTACTCGTTACATCTATTATGAGATCTAGGGCAATAAAAAAAGAAAAGGAAAACTTAGAGGAACAAAATGTACTGATTCAACAATCTGAAAATCAACTTGCTGATTTAAACCTGCTTCTCCAAACCGAAAATAAATCCTTGCAACAAAAGATTGAGCGTTCTAAAGAAAATGTAGAGTCAACAAAAATGCTCAGCCTAGGAAGTAAAGGCGAATATCTTGTTAACCCCAATTCTATCATTTACGCACAATCGGAAAGAAACAGGTTAAGAATAGAATTAGAAGATAAACCTATGTTTGTTTATATCACTTTAAAAGAATTTAAAGGAATGCTCCCGTCTAATCAATTTGTACAAATCAATCGATCAAATTTGGTTAATATTCATATGATAAAATATAAGGATGTACATCAGATATCTATGGCAAACAACCACGATTTAAATCTGACTAAAACAGGAAGGACGGAATTGGAAGAGGTATTGGAGAAAATGTAGATAGTTCAATTCGAGAATTATAGTAAAAGTTTTATCCCAAAAAGCCTTAAACTAAAAATAGTTCTCTAAGGATAATGAACCCTAGAAAACTATTTTGAAAACTTTTATACAACCCCTAATTAAAGAGAAAATAGTTGTGATCAGTAACTAATTTAGGTTGTCCTCTTATTGTCCTATGAAATTAAATGGGCTAGGAACAATAAGAATATTCACTGTTGCTACAAGAAACGCATAAATTCTTGAGTTTTATAACCGAGAAGGACACTTTTATGGCCAATTACAGCCATTCCATGGTTAAATACACTGTATTTGTCACTTTGGAGCAATCCAGAGGCTATTGACCTAACCTATAATTGATAAAATTTATCAAATCGTTATGAGGTTCGATTCTGAGAGGCAGGCGTTCTGAAGGGATTAAAATATTGTTTTCGTAAGGTAGAATCTGAATTCCTGCAAAGCCATAAGATGATAATAGGTCATATAGCTTCTTGCATTCTTTAAAAGTCTTAAACATACCTAGAGTATAACGATACTTCTTCCCCACCTTTTCTATGACTAGATCAGAGTACTGCACTAAGGGAGAGTCTTCCATAATACTGCTGCTTTCTTGTACCCTTACTCGATAGCTGAGACCCTCACTGGCATCCTGATAAGTTGCATATTTAAAATCTCTGAGGTAGTCCGCTACAATCGGATCCTTATGGAAAAAACTAACTCTAGCATCCTTACTATGATACACCTTAATATCCATTCTACGATTATACTTCTCTGCTAGTCTTACCTTCTTTCCTTGTGATATTTCTTTTACTAGAGGATAATTAGATCCTACTCCTATGAGTTTTATATTACGTTCTTTTACTCCTAGTTTTCTTAGTTCCAGTAAAACCTGCTCTCCTCTCTTTGCAGAAAAAAATAAATCAAACCCTTTATCACCTTCTGCTAATCCGTGACTAACGATTACTACTTTTAAATCCGGGTCTAGCTCGAGACCACTCGCAATCCTTCTAAGAATACCTAGGTTTAAATCCGTAATTATATTTTCATCCTCATCATAGAGTAGAGGTTCTATGATAATTTCCTTCTTGGGCAATTCTACTGGAGGTAAATCAAGGTCCACCTGGAATACAGGTTCCTCATAAGGAATAGGACGAGGTTTAATCTTAGGTGTAGTTACCACTTCTACTTCGATCGGCTCAGGAATTACTTCTTCCTCAACTATTATGGCTTCTTCAGTGTCTGCAACTCCTTCCATATTTTGAACAGGGTCAGGAGTGTTATCCACAATAATTTCAGTTGATGCCTTTTTTATCTCTGTCTCAACCACAATGGTTTCCGGAGCAACAACAATCGGATCAGCATTTGACTGGTCAACTACTCGAGGTTCAGGGTCATAGACTTCTACTTCTATGGATTCCGATTGAGTAGGTTTTGCCTTTGCCTCAGCAGTAACGACTGGCTCCTCTTGATTGGCTACTGGTTTTGGATCAGTGACTACTACGGGATTATTTGGCTGCTCATCTGGGATTGTATTAGGAGTTGTATTAGGTGTATAAGTCGCTTTTAATTCGACGTACTGCTCTTCTTGAATTTCTTCAAATTTAAAGAACGACACATCTACTAGCGTAGAAAGATTATTGGTATCCTGCTGTAAAAAATCGACTCTATATAAATCTTTACCTCCATTGCCTCCTAGTCTATTGGAGGTTAAGTAAGCTTTATCACCTGCCCGAGAAAACACAAAATCCACATCTCGCAGCGTAGAATTTATACCATTGCCCATATTACGAGGAGAACTCCATCTGTTATTTCTGTAGACAGAGCTATAAATATCCAAGTCTCCCAGACCATATATTCTACTCGAACTAAAGTAAAGTTTCTTGCCATTACGACTGAGGTAAGGAGAAATCTCGTCTGCTTCTGTGTTTATGGCTATTCCGAAGTTTTTGGCCTTGGACCAATTTCCATTTTGACCACGAGTAATATAGTATAGATCATACCCTCCGAATCCAGGTAAGCTATTACTGGCAAATATTATTATGGAATCATTTACAACTCTAATATCACGATCTCCTCTTGCTACATTTATATCCGATACAAATCTTGCAGAAATACTTTGCTCGTTATCAACTTTGGCAGTATCTATCAAAAGCCATTTATCATCTTGGTTAGTTCCAGACTCAAAGAAAACAACTGTTCCATCATTGGAGAAATCCCATAGCTTCTCATCCTTATTGGTATTTAATCTGAGATTAAAATTTTCTACCTCTGACCATCTATTCTGAGTTTGAGAACTGGTATAGATGTCTTTTTTTCTATTGAAATTATCATTGAACTCTAGAAGAGCTGCAGGCGTAGTATTATCTGTAGTATTTATACGATTAGAGGTGAAGTAGATTTTTTCTACATAGTTTACACTCTCTACCAGTCGCTCCTCGTCAGCAGTTGTGTTTATCTCATCTCCTAGATTAGCTGCTCTTCCTATCTGATCTTTTAAAATAAAATTACGTGCATATCCACACTGTCTTATCGCATTTACGATATCCTGTCGCATCGGATTAGACTTTTTCATATTCTTAAGTAGAACTTTATAAGACTCGGCAGCATCTACATATCTACCTAAAACACCAAAACTTTTGGCTCGATAGAAATGAAGTTCTTCACTCTTATTTCCTAGTTTTTCTGCTACATTTAAATCGAAAAGGGTCTTGGTAGGATTACCGACATGATAATGGCAGATGGCCCTTCTTATCAGGGTCTCATCTCGTTTAGAGATTTTATCGTAGAGATTGTAAAATTTTAACGCCTTTGCATACTGACCGTTCTCATAGTACTTGTCGCCTTCTTTTTTTTGGCTTAAAGCCAAAGAAGAAAAGCCAATCGTAAAAACCAACAGTAAAAAACCAAAACGTAAAAAAGTCCTCAAGATATATTTTATATTTTCTGATCTACATCAAAATCCTCTAGGTAATCCCCTATTCTTCTTAAAAATGATCCTCCCATCATTCCATCTACTACTCGATGATCATAAGACAAGGATAAAAACATCATATGACGTATAGCTATAACGTCTCCTTGCGGAGTTTCAAGGACAGCAGGCTTTTTTCTTATCGCTCCTACTGCTAGAATCGCAACCTGTGGCTGATTAATAATCGGAGTTCCCATTACATTCCCAAACGTTCCTACATTGGTAATTGTAAACGTACCTCCCGACACTTCATCTGGTTTAAGGGCACCTTTACGAGCTCTTCTTGCTAGATCATTAACCATTTTGGCTAGACCGACAAGATTTAGATAGTCCGCATTTTTTATAACTGGTACTATCAGATTACCCGATGGAAGAGCCGTTGCCATTCCTAGATTCAGGTTTTTCTTCATTATTATCTTATCCTCCTTTACACTAACGTTTACTCCAGGAAAATCTTGTAGAGCTTTTATAACTGCTTGCATAAAAATCGGAGTATAGGTAATTTTCTCTCCGTGCTTTTTCTGAAAATCGGCTTTCACACTATTTCTCCAGTTTACGATATCTGTAACATCCGCTTCGATAAACGAGGTTACATGCGGCGATGTACGCTTACTCATAACCATGTGATCAGCAATCATCTTACGCATTCGATCCATCTGAACGATCTCTTCTCCTCCAGATACAGAAACCGCTGGAGTTTCAGATTTAGCTGTAGGAGCTGGAGCTGGAGTACTTGTTGTACTAGCAGCTTGAGCAGGCTGTGCCGGAGACGGAGCAGTAGGTAGTGCTGGGGCTGTAGGTGCTGCTGATCTCGTAGAGAGATACTGTACAATGTCTTTTTTTGTTACTCTGCCATTAGAACCAGTACCTGGAACGGAAGCCAGCTCTGCAGCAGATAAGTTTTCCTTGGCTGCTATACTTTTTACAAGTGGAGAATAAAATCTAGTTGCTCCATTAGAACTTGCAACAGCCGGCATCGGTGGTGCAGGTGCGGTAACTTCTGGCTCTGGAACATGAGGAACCTCTACAGCTGGGGGTGCAGCTACTGGAGCTGCAGGTTGTGGAGGAGCAGGAGGAGTAGGTTTAGATTCTGGAGTTGGTGTAGGAGCAGGAGCGATGGCTTTGCCAGCCTCTGTTTCTATCCGAGCGATTATCTTTCCGATTTCTACTACATCTCCTTCTTTAAATAAGATTTCTGCAAGTTTTCCTGCAACAGGAGATGGAATTTCTGAATCTACCTTATCAGTAGCTATTTCTAGTACAGTCTCATCCATGTCTATCTGGTCACCTGGCTTTTTTGTCCATTTTAGGATGGTGGCTTCCATAATACTTTCTCCCATTTTGGGCATTATAAGATCGACTAATGACATAGAATAGATTTTGTGTAAAATTAAAGTATTTAATACTGCTCTATGAGTAATTTCCTCAATAAGTTAAGAGCATATACTGCGGTAAACTTAATATTACGCTCTCTGTCCTTTGTAAGGGATAGTTTTTTGGTCTGCAGTGTATTTCCATCTGAGATGGCGAGCCAGATGGTTCCTACTGGTTTATCAGGAGTTCCTCCTCCTGGACCTGCGATTCCAGAGATGGCTATGGCGATGGATGCTTCCGTTTTAACTAGGCAACCTTTGACCATTTCTATCACAGTCTCTTCACTTACTGCTCCATGTTTTGCAAGAGTTTCCGTACCTACATTGAGCAATTTTTCTTTTAGTTTATACGAGTAGGTTACAAAACTTCCTTCCAGATATCTCGATGATCCAGGAACAGAGGTCAAGCGATGTGATAGATATCCACCAGTACAACTTTCTGCAAAGGCAATCGTTTTTTCTTTCTCGACCAATAGTTTTCCTACGGCAGATTCCAGCGTTTCCTCATCATACCCAAAAACCAAGGTATCTAATCTATCCGATATCAAGCCTGTGTACTTTTCTACCCTTTCTTTTACCGCTGTATCGCTCGATTTACCTGATATCCTTAGTCTTACCTGACCTAGACCTGGCAGATAAGCAATAGAGAGATTTTCTGGAAAACTGGCCAGTATATCTTCGATTTGCTCAGCTATCTGGGACTCTCCCATTCCTACGGTACGGATGGTTTTTTTATAGAGATTGCCATCCTGATTTTCTTTTTCTACCATCGGCAAAACTTCCTCATTCATGATAGACTTCATCTCATATGGTACTCCAGGCATAGAGATGAGTTTTTTGCCATGATGCTCAAATAGCATTCCTGGAGCAGTACCCATGTTATTTCTGAGGATGGTTGCTTTTTTGGGCATATAGCACTGTAGACGATGAGCTTCCAGAGGTACTCTGCCGTACTTATTAAATAGTCGCTGCACTCTATTATAGACCGCTTCATCAAAATACATCTCATCTTCAAAATACTCAACTAGAGCTTTCTTAGTGATATCATCCTTGGTCGGACCGAGACCTCCAGTCATTAATATAAGATCAGTATGACCTAAGGCTCTATCTAATGCCTCTTTTATGGCAGATGACTCATCGCTGATAGAAAGTATCTCCTTTACTTTTACTCCACACTCTTCTAGTTTAGAAGAGATCCATGCCGAGTTGGTATCTATGACCTGACCGATTAGTAACTCGTCTCCTATCGTTATTATGCTTGCTATCATATTATATACTTAATCTCTTTAAACCCAAAATGTTCTATTCCTTGTGCTCTTTCTATCTCTAAATTACCGAGGTCATCCACTCCCTTTATTATTCCCTCAAAAAGATTGCCTTCTTTATCCATAAAACTGGATTTTACATTTAGACGATATAAGAGGAAGCGATACATGTTTTGGGGTTTTGCTTTACGTACGGTAAAGAGCTCCGTATAATTCTTGGATATGCAATCTAGGAGATTTACCAGCTCTAATTCTAAGTTGTATTTTTTGGCTGTAGCCAAAGTGAGAGAAGTGGGATTAGGAGCATCAGAATAAAAATGTTCTTGATTTATGTTTAGGCCTATACCTACTATGGTTTTTTCGATGGTAGAGCCTTTAAGAATATTTTGGATTAAGATACCTGCTATTTTTTTATCACCGACGTAAATATCATTAGGCCATTTTATACTGACCTTATCTAAGTCATGGTCCACTAGATATTCTGCAATGGCTAGGCTTATTATTTGACTTATGAGAAATTGTCTCTTTACCGGCAGACCAGTTTTCAGCACAAATGAGAGTAGAATGTTTTTGTCTTTCTCACTTTCCCAGTGATTTCCTCGCTGGCCTCGACCTGCATTCTGGAAGCCAGCTCTTATACCATAACCCTCTGTCACCTCGTTTCCATCCATAAGGTGTTGGTTTATCCACTCATTAGTAGAGTCCAGTACTGCGATGTAGTCTATTTTCCATTTTATGTCCATAAAATATGAGGGAGTAGATGAGTCTGAAATTTAGTATTTTTGGGCAATCAAAGTTGAAATCTTAATATTTAAAAAGAGCATTTGAGTACAGAAAATATCGCCAAATCTCCAGTTTTACCTGCGGAGAAATTAAACCACCTCATTTTAGAAGCCATTCGGGATATAAAAGGAAAAAACATCGTTAAAATTAATCTTACCAGTATAGATGAATCCCCTACTGATTTTTTCATTATCTGTGAGGGAGATTCTACGACACAAGTAAGGGCGATCGCTTCTAATATTCATAAAAAAGTAAAGGAAGAGCTCGGTTTAAATTCTTTTCATACTGAGGGAACAAAGGAATCTAAATGGGTTCTGGTAGATTACTTTGACACCATAGTGCATGTTTTCCATCCTGAAACTAGAGAATTTTATGACATCGAGGATTTATGGAGTGATGGAGAGTTTACAGAGTACCAAGATTTATAATATTTATTAGAACGAAAAACGTTTATTAGCGTTTTAGAATAGACCATGGCAGACAATAACGACAATAGAAAGAAAGTAAAATTTAGTCCCTACTGGATATATGGATTGATTATTCTAGCTATGCTGGCATTTAACATGTCCGTATATCTTAATAATACCACTAAGGAAATAAACATATACAAGTTTGAAGATTTAGTAAAAGCAGGAGACGTTAAAAAAGTGGAGGTAGTCAATACCAAAGAAGCAAGAGTATTTTTAACTGAAAACGCTCTTGCTAAGGAAGAGCATGAAGATGTGCAGCCTGGAAAATTGAACGGCCTACAAGCAAACTACAAGTTTATCATAGGAGATATCCAAAATTTTAACGAGCACGTAGCCGCACTGAGAAAGGATGGATACGATGTTGCTCCTACCTTAACAGAAGAAGTAGATTATATCGGACCCATAATAGGATGGGTATTACCCTTCTTATTACTTATCGGAATATGGTTATACCTGATGAGACGTATGAGTGGTGGTGCAGGTGGAGCCGGTGGACAGATATTCAGCATAGGAAAATCTAAGGCTACACTCTTTGACGGAAATGCTCAGGTAAAGGTAAACTTCAACGATGTTGCTGGTCTAGATGAGGCAAAGGTAGAAGTAATGGAGGTCGTAGACTTTCTAAAAAATCCAAAAAAATATACTTCTCTAGGTGGTAAGATACCTAAAGGAGTTCTTCTCGTAGGTCCTCCGGGAACAGGTAAAACACTTTTGGCGAAAGCCGTAGCTGGTGAAGCAGGTGTACCGTTCTTTAGTATCTCTGGATCTGACTTTGTAGAAATGTTTGTAGGAGTTGGTGCTTCTAGAGTAAGAGATCTTTTTAAACAAGCTAGAGAAAAGGCTCCATGTATCGTATTTATAGATGAGATCGATGCAATCGGTAGAGCGAGAGGAAAAGGAGCAGTTCAGGGAGGAAACGATGAGAGAGAAAATACACTGAATCAGCTGCTAGTAGAAATGGATGGATTCTCCACAGATAAGGGAGTAATCTTAATGGCTGCGACCAATAGACCTGATGTACTAGATTCTGCTCTATTACGTCCTGGAAGATTTGACAGACAGATCGGAATCGATAGACCTGACCTTAAGGGAAGAGAGGCCATTTTTAAAGTACACTTAAAGAATATCGTAATCGATAAGTCCATAGTTGCTTCTGTATTAGCAGAAATGACTCCTGGTTTTGCAGGTGCTGAGATTGCCAATGTCTGTAACGAAGCTGCTCTAGTAGCTGCTCGTAGAGATAAGAAAGCAGTCGATTTAGATGACTTTAATTACGCTCTAGATAGAGTAATCGGTGGATTAGAAAAGAAAAATAAACTCATCTCTCCTAGGGAGAAAGAAATAATCGCCTATCATGAAGCAGGTCATGCAATCTGTGGATGGTTTCTAGAAAATGCCTCTCCACTGGTAAAGGTTACTATCGTACCTCGTGGAATCGGTACACTGGGTTATGCACAGTATCTACCAAAGGAAGAGTACATTACTCGTACAGAAGCCTTACATGATCGCATGTGTATGACACTCGGTGGTCGTGCAGCGGAGCGGATTGTATTCGATAAGATATCTACGGGTGCTCAGAACGATTTAGATCAGGTGACTAAGATGGCCTACTCTATGATTGCGATATATGGTATGAACGATAAGGTCGGAAACGTTTCTTTCCATGCGATGTCTCAGGATTCTTTTAGTAAGCCTTACTCTGATGAGACGGCGACGCTGATAGATGATGAGGTACGTAAGATGATAGATGTACAATACCAGCGTGCACAGACATTACTTAAGGATAAGCGACATGAGCTTAATCTTCTGGCTGAGCAATTACTAGAGCATGAAGTATTGCTCAAGTCTGATGTAGAAAGACTTATCGGTGCTAGACCTGTAGGAAAGGCTGATCCGATAGATGGTATTCCTGAAGTATAGAGATTTGAAAAAAAAATTGGTATATAAAAAAAGCCTTGACCGATTGTCGAGGCTCTTTTTATACATACTATTCTAAGAGAATAGAATGATTTATTGTTTTACTTCTGAGCGATCTATCAGTCTAAATCCATTTCCATGGATATTTACTATCTCTAGATTCTCATCTTCTTTTAGATACTTTCTAAGCTTAGTTACAAAAACATCCATAGATCTAGCGGTAAAGTAGTTATCCTCTCCCCAGATTTTTGTCAGAGCTTCTGATCTCTTAAGTACATCATTTTTATAGATACAGAATAATCTAAGCAAGTGTGCCTCTTTAGGAGAAAGTTTTTCTGGCTCCTGCTCATTAAACGATAGATGCCTTAATGGGTAGTTGAAGTGGTAGTTACCGATTGTAAATTCTTTAATGTCCTCCTTGGGATCTGGTTTAGCTATAGACCTCTTAAGTATCGCCTGCACTCGGTACAATAACTCTTCTGAGTTAAATGGTTTAGCGATGTAATCGTCTGCTCCGATTTTAAAACCTTCTATTACGTCTTCTTTTAAAGTCTTTGCGGTAAGAAAGATTATAGGAGTTTCTTTATCTTCTACTCTGATGTCTTTGGCTAATGAAAACCCATCCTTTTTCGGCATCATAACATCGAAGATGCAAAGGTCATATTCTCCTTTTTTGTAAGCTTCATATCCAGCTTCTCCATCTGTGGCTAGAACCACATCGTACTCATGCATTTCGAGATACGATCGTAGAACATCCCCAAAATTCTGGTCGTCTTCTACTAGTAATATTCTATTTGACATTTAGTTAATTATGGTGGTGTAAAATTTTAAACTTCTTTTAAATTCTTATTGAGCATAAGGGTAAACTCAGAACCTTTTCCTATCTCACTTTTGACCTTAATCTTACCACGATGAGCGTCTGTTATTGCTTTCACATAACTTAATCCCAGACCAAAACCTTTTACATCATGAATATTCCCAGTATGTACTCTATAAAACTTATCAAAAATATGTTTTAATGATTCATTCGTCATTCCTATGCCTTTATCTTTGATTCTTATCAAAATTCCTTCACTTATTCCCTCAGTTGATACACTTATCTCCGGAGACTCCTTACTGTACTTATTTGCAT
Source organism: uncultured Saprospiraceae bacterium (assembly GCA_964509175.1). Classification (GTDB taxonomy): domain Bacteria; phylum Bacteroidota; class Bacteroidia; order Chitinophagales; family Saprospiraceae; genus JAHDHU01. Next base: position 65,187 of record CAZDWO010000009.1, on the reverse strand, counting down.
TATCTAATAAGTTATGAATTATATTAGATAAGTGAGTAACATCGCCTATAATAATAGGTGAGTCAGATTTTAAAATAGTAGATATTGTACCTCCCCTTTTTTCTACTTGCAATCTTATATTATCTACTGCTTTGGTAATAACCTCATGCATATTGACCTCAGTCAAATTAAGATTAGTATCTCTCTTATCTATCCTCGCCATCTGCAACACCTTCTCTACCTGATTGAGCATTCTAGTGTTTTCTGCCTTTATTATTCCTACAAAACGTTTTACTTTATCTTCTTTAGCAATAATATTAGGGTTGTTTATAGAATCTGCAGCTAGAGATATTGTCGCTATCGGAGTCTTAAACTCATGGGTCATATTATTTATAAAGTCAGTCTTCATCTCTGAGACTTTTTTCTGACGCAATATCACAAATATTGTATAAGAAAAACAGATCAATATTAAAGATGTAAACAGAATGGTACTGAGTAAAACAGGCCATACCTTGGACCATACCCAGCTGGTTTTCTTAGGGAAAAATAACTTGAGATAGGCAGGAGTTTCTACCTCTGTATTGAAAAGACTGACCTGATACTGCGACTCAAAGAGTGGCTGATTAAGTCCAGAATTACTAGACTGAGCCGAGGCTCCGATCTCTGCTACGTAATGACCATTAAGTATATTGAAGGATTCGCTCTCAGTGCTATATACTCCATACTCATAGTCCAGATTTATTCCTTGATCCAGAAGAGCCTGCTTTAAATTTCGATCTAAATCGTCCTTATCTATTTGCGATATTTTCTGCTCACCTGCTAGTAAATTACTTATTGCCTTCAAGTAAAGTGCATCCTTGCCTTGAGTAAGACCCGAACTCGGAGGGATAAAATCTATTTTTTTCTGATATGATTTACTAAACAAGTTGTCCGAAAACGTGAGAGATTCTGCCTGCTTTTCGATTCCATCTTTTACACTATTGAGAGCCATTCTGACTCTGTCTTCAAAGTTCTGCTTCTGCAGATTTATCGTCCAGTTTATTCTGTAGAATTGCATGATGGTAATTCCGATAAGTGATACCGTCATTACTAAAATTATCGCCCATATTGCCTTCTTATCCATATACTACTACAAAGATGAAGTAATAATACGCAAAGTTCCTAGAGTATATTCCTCGCTTTAACTAAGTTTTAACCGATATTAACTTAGTTTAAATAGAAATAGAGTCTAAATTTGGTAATAACTATTTTTTCAACCTCCGAATAAGAAAAACTATGAATAAATTAAAATCACAATTGACCATATTTCTGGCCGCAATATTATGTGCGTATACAGTAGATGGCTTGAGCCAAAATGAAAATCCAGCTTCTGTAAAGGAGGTAATCATCATTAAAAAATCGATAGATGAGAATGGAAATGAATCTGTAGAAAAGTCAGTCTTTAAAGGAGATGAAATCTCTGACGAAGAACTAGAAAAAATGATGGAGTCAGAAATAGGGAGTGAGGTAGATGTAAATGTGTGGAAGACTGATGAAGGAGAAAGTATAGAAATCTCTATCGACGATTCTGAGCATATGATGTTTGTAGAGGGCGATGAATTAGAAGAATACTTGAAAGCCAAAGGAATCGATATCGACGACATTCAAGAAATGAATGTAAACGTGGATAAAGAAAGTGTAAATGGAAAAGAGGTAAGTAGAAAAACCATAACCGTTGTAGATAAGAAGGGTGAGAAACATGAGTTTGTAGTAGAAGGTGGAGGAAAAATGGGTGTGATGGAAAATTATATGATGCAAAGTCAGATTAAAATTAAAAGCGACCACAAGCCTAAACTAGGTATTATGATAGCTGAGAATGACGAAGGTGTGCTCGTAGATGACGTAATTGAGAATAGCCCAGCTGCCATAGCAGGATTCCAAAAAGGAGATATAATCACTGCTGTCGGTGAGAGTCACATTACTTCCATACAGGATCTACTTACTGCTCTGGAAAATTCTGGAGATAAGGCCATTATAAACTATAGAAGAGATGGAAAACTGACAAATACAATAGTAGAGTTTATAGATTTTGAATACGAGGGTGCTGTAAAAGAAAAAGTGAGGAAGAAAGTGATTTTTAAGAAAGAAGAGAGATAGGAATTAAAAAAGATAAGAATCTAAAAGGAAGTCTATATCAGGCTTCCTTTTTTTATTGCCCTAAGTTACCTTAGTAGCTGATGAATAGTGTGAATATAGGATACGATGCCAAAAGACTCTTCTGCAACAGAACCGGCTTAGGTAATTACAGTCGTACGCTGGTAAAAAATCTGTATCAACATTTTCCAGAGTCTCAGTATCATCTTTACTCTCCAGAATCTAGAGACATTCCCGATAGTAATTTCTTCTCTAGTCATAAGCACATACAGACTCACATTCCTAATCCTACTATTAAATCACTATGGAGAAGCAGAGGGATTATCAAAGACTTAAAAAAGGACAATATCAACTTATTCCATGGACTTAGTAATGAGTTGCCTATGGGTCTAGCCCAAAATAATATCAAAAGCATCGTTACTATCCACGATCTCATCTTCAAAAGATTACCAGAAACCTACAAAGCCATAGACCGCAGCATCTATGATTATAAATCAAAGTATAGCTGTACCCACTCTGATAAAATCGTAGCCATAAGTAAGAGCACAAAAAATGACCTCATTGAATTCTATAATATCGACCCTAATAAGATTCAAGTAATCTATCAGAGCTGTAATCCCATATTCTACTCAGATAAGGATCTATCTCCTCAGCTCGAGACCAAATTGCAGTCTTATAAACTACCTACTGAATATCTCCTCTACGTTGGAAGCGTAGAACCTCGCAAAAACCTAAAGCTGATATTAGAAGCTTATGGGCAGTTGCAAGACAAAGACATTCCTCCTCTGGTAATAATCGGAAAGGCCAGGTCTTACAAGAAGATTTTTAATCAGATGAAATCCAGCTCAGCCATAGCAGATAAAATCATATGGATAGAAAATCTTGAAAACAATGAGCTACTAAAGGAGATTTATAAAAAGGCAAGCATACTACTCTACCCTTCTCTTTATGAGGGTTTTGGCCTTCCTGTTGCAGAAGCTCTCTTAACTAAGACTCCTGTGATTAGTTCTAACATTTCCTCTCTTCCTGAGGCAGGAGGACCAGATACGATTTATATAAACCCTCACAAGGTTGAAGAACTCTCTGTAGCAATTCAGAAAGTACTATCGAATACAGAGCTGCAAACTAGAATGAAAGGAAGAGGCTATGCATATGCAATGAAAAACTTCGATCCTCTAAACATTTCTAAGCAGTGGATGAGTTGTTATGAGGAAGTGCTTTAGGAGAATTAAAGAATCTTCTAATATACAGTAGAAACTCACCCCGAAAGTTTTCAGAGCTTTCGACCCTCTCTTAAAATAGAGGGTTAGATGCTCGAAAAACCTAAAAAAAATTTGATTTGAATCCCATTCCTTCTCTTTGATGAGAAGGTGGACCAAACGAAGTTTGGGTCGAATGAGTTAATCCAAAAAAAAGAGGCCTTGCAAACTGCAAGACCTCTTTTATCTAACTAACGAACCGAATTAACTTTAATTAAGATTAAAACGTGCAGTTAGTCCAGAAAAGTATCTCGTTATACGGGTAATTCCACTATTATTTGTAGAAACCGGCTGAGTAGTCTCATAATCTAAGAATAACCTCAGATTTAGATTCTCATTTACATTATAGTCTATAGAGGGATTAAACCTTATGGACTTCTGTCCTCTATTTCCTACTCTATCTACTAATCCTTGATTATAATCATGGATGTATGTTATGTCATCTTGGAAAGAGAAATCAATATTGAAATTCATATCTCTCGGTCGATTATTACTTACAGATCCTCTTCCTAGACCACCACTACGACGATCTTCTTTCTTTTCCTCTGCATCTTTATCGTCATCATCCCCTCTTTTTCTCTTTCTACTTCCTTTCTTATCACCTGTTAAGAATCCGATATTTACACCCTGCTTAATCCATCCTATACCTACAGTAAAGGCCTCTGTTCTCTTTTCTGTAAGATTACCGAGTACATCTGTATTAAGATCTAAGTTTCTACCTCTTCGATATTCTACGTTTAGATTAAACTCCTTTTTGGTTTTCATCTGTATACCGATAAGTGGAGAGAACTGTTCTGATATCTGTATAAGTGGCAGTTCAAAACGAGAATAGAAATTTCCTGTTCCCGGATTGATATCATTTATATTTTCAAAATCAAAATCCTGATTTGTCCTAAATTGATTTACCCTAAGCGTAGACTTATAAGAATGTGATAAGGTAAATGAGGACAGTAAGTCCTGGAACATCGGTAGATTCTTTAGTCCATTATATCTCAGTGTCCAGTTAGGTCTAGGAATATAAGATCTTCTAGAAATATCAAACACTAGTCCGCTACTTGTTTCTGAACCTACATCTCTACTTACATCATTTACATCACTTCCTGTATATGCTGATAGAAAGGCAGGAATCACTACATTAGACTGAGTCGATCCTAATCCTTCACTAAATAAATCACCATCTTGCGAATGCGGCAATCCAGTAGCATCTAACCTATTAGAAATAATAATTCTATTGTCCTTGAATTGATCAAACATCCCTACAAAATCTCTATCAAAGAAGGTATTCAACCCAAAATGAGTAACCTCAAAACTTCCTACGTTTCTTCTTGCCAACTGTTCAAATTCGTCTCCCTGATTTTTTACTGTTTTGAAATTTTCAAAAGTATCATCAGAAAACTGTTTCTTAAAGTCTACATCTAATTTGAAATCTTTAAACGGTTCTATCGCTATTTTGGCATCATAGTCTTGTGTCTTCCTCTGTATGACCTGATTATTTTGGAATGAGCTCGTCGTAATCCATCCATTTGTTGCTGCTTGCTGCAGCCAGTTATCTGGATCATTTAAGGTTAAATCTGGTTGCAATCCCGCAACAAAAGCTATTCCAGGAGCATCAAAGCCTGAGGACAATCCTAAGTATTCTGGACTCGCATCCATTACTAGACCGGGAACAACGGTTCCTAGATTTTCTCTATAATTGAACTTTACCGATCTGAGACTCAATAGCGGTCTTACCAGAGCTTTTACAATTCCGCTCGGACCAGTATCCTTTGATTTAGATCTTCCTTTTTTCTCTGCTATCTCCTTGCCTTCTGCTGGAGCATTTCTTGATTTCTTAGTAGTAGTTTTTTTCTTTTTACGTTTCTTCTTTTCTACATCCTTAAGGAACTTAGACTTCTTATAAAGTTTGTCAAAGTTAAAAGTCGCATTTACAGATCGTTGCTGACTATTTTCTATAAAATCTCCTAAATATTCTCCTTGCTCATCAAAGAAATCCAAAGATGAAGCTGTCCATCTATAATCTGCACTGTATCGAGCCTTTACATTTATCCAATCGGTAAGTGGTATAAACTTAAGAGGTGCAGTATAGCTCAGATCGAACCTATGATTATAATCCTTATTACGACCACCCTCTCTGAAGTTTTCTCTCCAGTATGGCCTTGCATCATCACTTGTAAAGACCTGTCCATCTCCATTTGTATTACTTCCTCTTACATCTAACCAGTCTCTATTTTCTGGAACATCGGCTATACCTACCTGTCTCAGCTCATCGACTACTGCTCTATTAGTGGCATCGAAGTTGAACTTTAGATTTTTAAAGAAATCCCACTTTAGTCCATAATTTCTATCCCAGGTAAATCGACGATCATCGAAGATAAACTGAGGATTATCTGGCTCTCTAAACTCTCTCGTATTTACATATCTTCTGATCTCCGTATTTACGTAGTAACTACTCGGTAAGGGTTTAAAGTTTATTTCCTTAATAATCTTTAACCACTTTCCTTTTACCTTCTTAAAGGGTTTTATAAAATCAGACTTAGCACTGTAACTATAGTCCAGTTTTAATCTCTGATCTTTTGATTTATCTTCTCTGATAAGAAAATCCTTTCTATCTACTTCTGTCTGAGCATAACTGGCTGTTATATTTTCTATCTGCCATGGCTTAGGATCTTTGGCCTTTTTACCATTTCCACCACCTCCTCGTTCCTTACGAACATTTGTAAAGTTGAAGGTTTTTATAGTTTCCACTTCTTGTGATCGCTCCTTAGAATCTATTCCCTGTGCGGCACCATAAGCCTCTACCTCATCTATTGTAAGATCCAGCTCGTATGCATCAAATTCTGGAGTTACTACCTCAGTAGCATACTGTGCATAGAACGGAACTTTTACATTCCATTTTTCTGGTAGAAACTTACCTAAACTCAGATCTGCGGCAACATCATATTGTAATACAGATTCTTTGGCTCTTTCATCCACTTTTTGATCTAGTGCACCCCAGCCGATAGAAGAAAAACTAGCTGATGAGGTAAGATTTCCTAAATCTGCCATCTGGACTTCTAGTCTACTTGTTCCTGCAAATCCACCTCTTTCTTGTAGACCTGTGAGACGTAGCTCGTTTACCCATACTTCGCCACAGAAGGTTCTATTCACGTTAGTAGAATTATTACGGATACCTATTTCTATTCCTTTTATATAGCCTAGACTAGGTAAGCCTTTCATAGAAACTCTATTCTGTGGTCGATCAGGGTCCTGAATAGAGAATCGCTCTGTATTCGGAATCAATTGGGTATTACGCAGTTCTTTTAAATCTGTGAGTAACTCTAGCGGAAAAACTATTCTATTTTCTTCTGGCCAGATATTAAATGGATCTGGAATCCCTGGTTCAGGTGAGAAATTAAGCGGAACCTCATACTCATAATAGTTATTTACAAAGTCCTTTCCTAGCTTGATATAAACGGAAAGTTCTCCATCTTCTAGGGCCTGTAACTCATCTCGATTCTCTGCATGTACAAACATTTCCAATCCCTCAAAAACCCGTAAATCTAACTGAGTAGCTCGGAATACTGAGGCTTGACAGGTATCTCCCAATAATTCTGGAGGTATGTCAGTAGTAGTTGGTAATCCACAAACATTTAAGGCAAGTGATTTCTCATCCTGCAATACCGTAGAAATAGAATTAAATAATTGCTCCTGAATAATACCTGGAGGCAATACGTAAGGAAACGGTACCTTATTTGGATTTTCCTGTAATCCTACATCATCGAGGGCAAACTCTACATTGTTAATACCATCTGCACCTATACATTCTACAGGTTGTCGACGCCATGTGTTTCTTACCAGTTCCATTTCTGCAAAACGTAAGGTCTTAGGAGTTTCAAAACCAGTCACTAGCATCCTCATAAACTGGACGGAACGGAATCCTTCTATACCACCTACCGCATTATCAAATTTATCCATTGGAATCTGAAATCGATACCATGTCTCATCACTACCATCAGGAGCTGTCAAAACTCTTCTATCTCTAAAAAATTTAGTCGTTGCTGGATCGAATACTATATTCCCATTTCCATCATGGGTAAAATCTATCTCATATTCATAGAAACTCTCTCCCTGATTCAGAGAGCTATTTCCATTTAAATCTTCTCTATCAGGATTAGGATTTCCTCTTACCGTTTCTGCAGCACTATTGGCGTTTTGATTATTAGGGTAATTTCCTTCTGGATTATTAAAGAATTTAGAACGCTCTATAATATTTGTATTTCCTTCCCAGATTGGATCATTTATAAATATAAAATTATCATTAGAAGGATCATTGCTTAAATCATTAATAGGAATTGCAGCACCCTGAATGGCCGTTAAATAATCATTAAACTTCTCTTGCTCACCTATAGTATCTAATCCATCAAGTCCAAGATCCTGCTGCTCTGCAATATTCAGATTAAAACCCTGAACGATTGGAATTCTTATCGGGATTTCTCCCCACACAGTTTCTTCTATCGGGAAGGGATCCTCATCTGTAGGAATAGAGTTTTCAAAAAACTGAAGATTATCCTTCAGTATATCTTCTGATACGTTGCCTAGGTGAAAAATTAATTTTCCTGACTCTCCCGGTAAGTGACCAGAACCATCCCTACGATCCATGTAAGGATTTAATACCCAAAAATCTAGATACTCTATATTGGCTGCTTGGAAATCATTATTCGGTAGATACCTCATAATTCCTCCCCAGCGACTTTCTGGTTCGTTTAGAAATATGGTTTCTCCATTTACTTCCCTGGTCCTATCGACATCTACCCCTGCAGAAAAAGCAGAAGGTGTCGGTAAATCAAAATTATATTGTCCTCTCTCCGATGGGAAATAATTTAAATCAAAGGTGAATAGATCCGTTATCTGGAATACAATGTCTCTATCGAAGAAATCTCTTTGATCAATTGTTCTGGTGTATGAATCCTCTTGATCTTCTCTACTTCGATAAGATCTATCTATAATTCCCCAATTTAACAAGGCTCGATTATATCCTGTTTCTAGCGTATTGGATAGATTTCCTTCTGCAAATAATCCATCTGTCCCTGGCTTACCATCAGGACCATAATCCGGCGTACTTGCTAGTACCCAGCCATTATTTTGAGTAGTTAGCGGTATCGGACTTCCTGCTCCTTCAAAGTCATCTATACTCACTACTCCTCCACTCGGAGCATCTTCACCTGTCTGGTTTATTGCTCCATTATGACTTGGCTTTAAGCCAGCTATCTCTGCAGTAAAGTTTATTTTTGATTTTTCTTTAGTAGAATAGAAAGGCAATTTATCTACCACTTTTGTTACCCAGTCTACATCCTTACCATAGGTCATATCGAAACCTAAGACTCGATTATTTATAGGGTCATCGCCCAAATTTACCTTCTGTGTAAAGGGTCGCTCTTTAAGTTTTAAATAGGTACCTCCGATTTGGAAGTTTTCGCTGATGGTATAATCTGCCCGTAGACCGATCATGTTTTTTTGCTGCAGACTAAATAAGGAGTTATCCTCAAAGGATACTCGTATAGGTGTACCCGATTGTAGATATGATGGGTTTATAATTCTAAGCCTTCCTATTCCATAATCTACCTCATAATCGATTCCTTCTTGGAGGGTCGTACTACCTGCAGTTACTCTTACAGATCCTTGAGGTAGATTCCATGATCCCAGAGAAATCTCTGAGGATACACTTGACTTGTATTCCCCTTTCATTACGAAGAGGTTCTTTTCTAAGGTTTGTTCAGCAATAACAAGAGTAGTATCGTATATTTCTTGAAACTGGAGGCTATCACACAACTCAATATCTCCTCCTAAAAGGTCACACAATGAACTCCCAAATGGTTCCAAGACAGGAAAAATGATACTTCCCGATCTATTATTGATAGTAAGCCCCTCTACGTAATCAAAGATTCCATCTGGCTGCGGATCCAAGGTTGAATTCAGTCTATCTAAATTAAAAAAGGAAAGCAATGGAGTGTTTTCTAAGGCACCAGTAGCCTCTGGCAAAAATCTATTCAAGGATCCATCTCGGTTATCCTCAAAAAAGATATCAAATTTAAAATCCTCTCTATTTATCTGTGATGCTCCTAGAGGATAGACGTTTTTCATCATCAGATCCCATTGTGGTAACGATACTCGCTGATTTGAACTCTTAAGCATCTTAGCATAGATAACTTTTTCTGGATCTATCTCTGCTACTTCCTCGCCTTCATCCTGTCTTACACTACTAGAAGCTCCTACATCAGTAGGCTCTCCGACTTTGAATAGTGTCTCATCACAAAAAGAGTTATTATACTCATAAGAAACCGCCAGTATCTGATCTGTTCTTAGTCTGATATTAAGAGAGATAAATCCTAACTGAGGATGGTAAGTAAACTCACTAGGTGACAATTTACGTCCTCTGAAAATTTCAAAATCTCTTGTCTGCTCTAGATTATATTGAAGACGTAAATTTGTAGGGACATTATTAATAAGTCTTGTTTCCTCATCAGTTTGTAAATCCTCATACAAATTTCCTTCTCCACCAGAAGGCCTATTATAAATAAGAGTCTTATTGTCAGGTAATAATTGACCATTTTCGTCCTCTAAGAGATTCGTATTAATTCTCAACCCAGTATTGTGCAGTCGATCTTCTCCTTCAAATGTCTTAAAGGTCTCTCCTAAATCGGCAATTGCCGCAATTTGACGACTCGTCGATGCATTGTCATTACGGAAATTACTAACCCATACTTCTACATTGACGATGTTGTTCAAACTATTTACATAAGGAACACTCTCTAAAGCTCTCTCATAATTTTCTCTATGATAGTGAGATAGGAAGAAGTGTCTATTCTCATCATACTCAGTAGGTACTATGTCGAACTCTTGCTTAAGACTTCCTCCTTCTATGGTTAGACTCTCCTGATTAGATCTCTGCTGAGATAAGAGACCTGTTAATCTTAGATTTCCAAACTGTAATTCAGTTTTTAAACCAAAAAGACTCTGTACACCTTGAATAAGTGTACTACGAAGAGGAAAACTTACGTTTCCAGCTTCCACCTTCTTTATAATATCATCTTCAGAAAACAGCTCCGTATCGTAGTCTATTTTAATCTTTCTATCGAAGTCAAAAGATGCCTGCGTATCGTAGTTAAATCCGAGATTTAGCTTCTCTCCGATTTTTCCATCTACGTTCATCTGGATCTGCATCTGGAAATCTGGAAATGGACCCTGCACTGACTGAGCTGCATTCAGATTTCCTCCTTCAAAAGCACTATAATCTAATCCGAAGGTTAGATCTATATTTCCCTGAGGCTCGATGGTAATCTCGTTACCACCAAACATTCTGTCCAGCACACCTTTTTCTAGGGTAATAAGAGACATGGGATCTACTTTTCCAGAATCGCTCTTTTGCCCTGAGCTGATACCGGCAAGCTTGGAAAAATATTCCTGCTCATCCTTTTTGCTCTGATATTCTAGGTAATCCTCAAAACTCATGGTTATGGGAGAGCGATAATACTCGTCTCCGATCTTTTCCATGATAATGTAGTTTCCGGTAGTAGGATCATATTCTACTTCCTGAGTAATCTCTCTGGTCTGTATATCGAATGGATTGTAAAAATCGTCAGTTATAAAATCATTATACCGCTCCTGGAGAGGCAAAGTATCTTGAGTAATAAGGGGTGTTTTATAAGACGGATAATCTTCTAAATTAAATCCTCCTGTAAAACCATAGCTATAACTTAACAACAAACTACAAACGATAACTAAACTTAATCGTCTTATATTCATATATCTGCACTAATGCATTAAGATAAAATACTTACACAAAACGCTTACAAACCTACAGAAGTATGTAGGTCTAAGCTTATTTTACTGTTTTCTAGGACAAAAGTTTCAAAGTCTGCTTTAAAACATCCTCTATCTGCATCTCACCATCATTTTTGGTAAGAATTTGATCCACTTTTTTCGTGACAGCATTACGTTGGAATCCGAGAGATATAAGGGCTGCAATGGCTTCATTTCTAACACTAGAACTGATACCAGAAGAACTTACATCTACAGACGCAATGGACTTGGTTTTTAAGACCTTGTCTTTAAGATCTATTATTAAACGTTGGGCGGTTTTAGGTCCGATCCCTTTAATAGCATTAAAGCGAGCGTTATCATCATTTAAAATACTTCCTTTTACCTCCTCTGCCGTCATAGAACTCAGTATTACTCTTGCAGTATTGGCTCCGATTCCAGAAACCGATATCAGCAGGGTAAACATCTCCTTCTCTTTCTCCTCCGCAAAACCATACAAGGTATGACTATCTTCTTTAATTTGTACATAGGTATAGAGCTTAATCCTATCCACATTTTCCAATTTACCAAAGGTATTTAGACTGATGTGTACCAGGTAACCGATTCCATTATTCTCTAGATGGATATAAGTCGGTGTTTTATAAGTAATCTCTCCTCTTAAATAAGCGTACAAACTAAGTATTTTAAGTCGGTGAAATTAATGAAAAGATAGTTTATATTATAATTTTTTATAATATATAATACACTGATAAAAGCTAGATGACCTCACTAGGTCACTTAAGCTAAAGGAAAAAATTAACTTTGTTCCTTATTGACTAGCCAAATAGGAATAGATGCACATATTGCTCATAGGAAGTGGAGGAAGAGAACATGCCATTGCATGGAAATTTAATCAGAGTAAGCTCTGTACACAGTTATATATAGCACCTGGAAATGCAGGAACCGCTCAGATGGGCAAAAATGTAGACCTGGACTATAAAAATGAGGCTGCTACTAAGGCATTTTGCCTTGAGCATAATATAGAAATGGTCGTTGTGGGGCCAGAAATTCCACTCGTAGATGGTCTGCAGGATCGATTTAAACAAGACCCAGATTTACAAAACATACATTTTATAGGACCCTCACAGGAAGGTGCACAGCTAGAAGGCAGTAAGGCTTACGCCAAAGCATTTATGCTAGAAAATGATATTCCTACTGCTGGATATAAAAAAATCACAGCTGTTAACCTAGAGGAAGGACTTCAGTTTTTAGAAGAATTAAATGCACCCTATGTGCTCAAGGCCGATGGACTAGCTGCAGGTAAAGGAGTATTGATTCTAAGTGATTTGGCTGAGGCAAAAGAAGAACTGACTCAGATGCTGAGCGGAAAATTCGGAACTGCATCGGCTACTGTCGTTATTGAAGAGTTTATGGCTGGGCTGGAATTTTCTGTTTTTGCACTTACAGATGGTGATAACTATGTATTACTACCAGAAGCAAAAGACTATAAACGAATCGGCGAAGGAGATACTGGACTAAATACTGGAGGAATGGGAGCTGTCTCTCCAGTACCATTTGTAGATGAGACCATGATGAAGAAGGTTATCGAGCGTATCGTAGAACCGACCATAAGTGGACTCAAAAAGAGAGAAATAGACTATCAGGGCTTTATATTCTTCGGACTAATCGAGGTTAATGGTGAGCCAAAGGTCATAGAATACAACTGTAGACTCGGTGATCCAGAGACAGAAGTACTACTTCCTAGGTTGAAAAATGACCTAGTAGAGTTATTTATAGCTTGTGCAAAAGGAGAACTAAAAGACTATCAAATAGAAATGGATCCGAGAACAGTAACTACAGTGATGCTTGTTTCCGGTGGCTATCCAGAAAAATACGAGAAGGGTAAAAAGATAGAACTAGACACTGTTTCTGATGATTCTATAATTTATCATGCAGGTACCACGACTACCGATAATACCCTAGTAACCAATGGTGGTCGTGTAATCGCAATAAGTTCTTATGGTTCAGACATCACTTCTGCCCTAGCAAAGTCCATGGAGGCTGCTCAGAAAATCAGCTTTGAAGGAAAATATTATCGCAAAGACATCGGCAAAGACCTCCTATAGTGAAGTATTCCAGTACCGATATAAAAAGAATACTGGATTGTGGATTGCTCAATTCGACACTGAATATCAGTGATTTACGATTGGTTTCCTTTGATACACGTAAGATTATCGTTCCTAATCGCAGTCTGTTTTTTGCCCTTAGCGGTAATAAAAATGATGGTCATAAGTATGTTCAAGCCGCCTATGATAAAGGTGTCCGTAATTTTGTAGTCTCTAAAGAAGTAGAACAAAAAGATGATGCCAATTACTTCATTGTAGACAATACACTAAAAGCCCTTCAAAAACTAGCAACATATCATAGAAAACAGTTTGAACTCAAAGTCATAGCCATCACAGGTAGCTATGGTAAAACCATCGTAAAAGACTGGCTCTATACCTTACTCAAAAAAGATTATGCCGTTGTAAAAAGTCCTAAAAGCTATAATTCCCAAATCGGAGTGGCGGTTTCTTTATTACAGATACAGAAACATCATGAGATCGCAATTATAGAAGCAGGAATCTCGGAAGTCGGAGAAATGGAAAAGCTGGAAACGATGATACAACCAACTATAGGTGTATTTACAAATATCGGCTCTGCTCACTCTTCTCGTTTTAAAACTGAAAATCATAAACTCGAAGAAAAACTAAAACTCTTCCAGAATAGCAAGATTCTAATAAGCCTGCCGAAATGGCAAGGTCAGATAGAGGAAGCTAAATCTCAACTCAAGCTTTATAAGGCAAACGAACAGTACGACACTCCTTTTCAAAACCAGATACAACAAGAAAATGCTCAACTTGCCGGTCAAGTACTCAATTATTTAGACTACTCTAAAAATGAAATAAATAGTCGCTTAAAAAATTTACAGGCTTTGCAGATGAGGCTGGAAATAATAAAAGGACCCGACCAAAGTACGATTATAAATGATGCTTACATCGCAGACAATAGCTCTCTAGAAATAGCTCTCAATGTATTAAAGGAACAGGCAAGAAATCGTTCTAAGATGCTGATAATCAGTGATTATCATATCGAGAAGAATGAAGAGCAGGAAATCTATTCACGTACGGCTGAGTTAATATCAGCATTCGGTTTAGATAAGATATGGATTCTAGGGAATCGATTAGAGAAATATTTAAAAGGGGCAGGTGTAGCGAGTTTTGAAGACAAGGATAGTCTTATAAAGGAACTGCATCTACTGGATTTAGAGAATAAGGTGCTTCTTATAAAAGGAGCTAGAAAATATGCTCTAGAAGATATAGCCAGACTCCTAAGTGCTCAGGCTCACGATACTAAGCTAGAAATAAATCTGACTGCCATAAAACACAATTTAGGAGTCTATGCCTCCTTCCTTAAACATGAAACCGAAATTATAGGAGTTATAAAAGCTGGAGCCTACGGAAGTGGCTCAGCCGATATCGCTCAAGTACTCGTACAGAATGGAGTACAATACCTAGCAGTAGCCTTTACAGATGAGGCTCTAGAACTCAGAAAAAGCGGCATCACCGCACCTATTATTATCCTAAATCCTCAAAGCCAAGGAGAAAAAAGCTGGATAGATCACCAACTAGAACCTATAATATACAGTCTGACTCAACTCGATTCTGTAATTAAACTATGCTCAGATTCTAAGTCTCCACTGGCCATACATATTAATATAAACACAGGAATGAACCGTCTAGGAATCGAACTAGAGGAGATTCCTGATCTGCTGGATGCTTTGAAGTCTTCCGAACTGACCATTGGGAGCGTCTTTACACATTTGAGCTCTAGTGAACAAAATGAGCATGACGAGTATACCCAGAAACAAGTCGATCAATTTAAAGAAGCATATAGTACAATACAGGAAAACTATGCTTATCCGATAATGAGACACGTGCTCAATACCGCAGGCATTGTCCGATTTCCAGCAGCACAAATGGATGCAGTAAGACTTGGACTGGGGTTATATGGAATTGATCTTTCTCATTCCTCACTAGATTTAAAAAAAGCACATTCGCTGACAAGCAAAATTATACAGATAAAGGAACACGAGGCAGAGAGTAATATAGGATATAACCTCGATTATCAGACCAGTAAAAGGACACTCGTAGCAACAGTACCCATAGGTTATGCAGATGGATTACCTAGACTTGCTGGAAATGGAAAGTATTCTGTTCTTATAAATGACCAAAAGGCACCAATAATCGGCAAGGTCTGTATGGACCTGATTATGGTCGATATTACCGATTTAAAAGACGCTAAAGTCGGTGATAAGGTGGTCATTTTTGACGAAAGTCACCCTATAGAGGCTCTCGCAGATGTATGCTACACGATACCTTACGAGATATTGAGTAATATTTCACCCAGAGTAGAGCGGATTTTGATCGAAGAATAAGGCCTATAACTTCACAAACTTTTTAGTCGTTCTATATCCATTGACCTCAGTAGAAAAAATATAATTTCCATTTTCTAGTTCGCTCGTATTTATAGTGGAAGATTCGTTAAATAAACCTGACCTAATCTTACTTCCATACAAATTGTAAATTGTCCAAGAGCTACTTCTTAATTCTTCATCGGTATCTATTTGCAAAATATTAGAGACTGGATTTGGATAAACATTGAAAATAGGGACATTTAAGTCTTCGACATTAGAAGATGTTCTACCAGTAAGTAAGACTGTATTAGTAGTTACGGGTTCATTAAAATCAAAGAATATATCTGCAATAGATTCTATCTCATTACCCTCTAATAAAGCTCCTGAGAGTGGAATTCTAAATTTTACAAATCCTTGTGATTCCACAAGATTAGTAGTAGAATCGGGTAAAAGTATATTGCTAAAAATCATTTCAATTAAACCCTGCTCAGTTATCTGATAAACAAAATCGTGGCTATAGTCTATAATGTCGATTTTATCTAAATCCAGATTATCTGATAATAAACTTTGTATCCGTACTGTAAAGGCTGTATCAGAACCTGTGTTTTGGAATCGGACTAAATAGTCAATAAAATCAGTTGCTAATTCTATCTCTTTTTCTTGGGTCCACTCATTTTCCACCAGGGCATGCATGTCATTTGGATCATAGGAACCGGTATTTATCATACAGTTTTCTACGCTAGCAATATAGTCAGGACCATTACATGACTCAGGTAATCTTACGGCTCCTGTAACACAATGTAAGTCGCCCAAATCAGCATCGCAAGATACCTCATAAGTTAACTGTACTCCCTGACAATCAAATGGATTTATATCTGACCCATCGAAGATATAAGTCGATCCTTGCTGTTCTAACAAGGCAACTGAAGCCTCTTTAAAAATTAGGTTCTGACCTAAAGTTATCTCAATTGTTGTCCCTGTTACAGTTGCCAATGTCCCTGTATTACACACATTGAAATTTAAGGAATTGGTAAAGCATCTTCTCATTCTCATGGATGTAAACTGACCTTCTAGGTTAGTGCAATCTTGTAATGGTTGCAAGCCGATTTGTAGTTTTTGAATATTATTCTGATCTACCATGTAGGAATCTTGGCAAGCATCCCACAAGGCACTATCGAAATCATGTTCTACAGTATAGTCTGCAACTGGTAATGAGATTTCAAATGGACTGGATCCTCCTACAACTGTAAATGTCTGACCGTTTTGATCCGTAAATTCTAATTCTTGTTGTGCCAGTAACAATTCTCCAGATTGTATGCAGTCTGCATTAGAATCTCGATAAACACATCCTTCTATTTTTACCCCTAAATCCAGAGGCTCTGTAGATCTATAAATACTTTGAGACTAAAGACTTTATGGTCACTCCTTTTGGAGTATTTACTTCTTCAAACTGGACTTGAGCTAGAAGTGAAAAACAGTTTAATAATCCGAGTGTTAATAGTAGAGAAAATTGGAGTTGTTTCATCATTAGGAATTTAGGGTAACAGACATTTTGTACTTAAAAGAGGATAATATTGAGAAAAACGCTGCTTATACAGCTAAAATGAATATGCTTTGGCTTATTTGATGTAGTCGCATCTAGACTCAATAGATCAGAATTTTAAACACTATTTATGGGTTTAGGACCGTTATTTTTGGTAAAAAGTGCTTTAGCATTGAATCATGTTGTTAATTCGGCACCTAGAAGTCATTTACACATGACTTTTTAAATCACTTCTTTATTAAAAAAGACTCGCTTATCTTCGCCAATCGTTTAAAAAATACGTTTATCCAAAGAACACTTTTTATGAGAATGAGTAAAAAAACCATAATACTATATTTATTCGTATTGAGCCTATCTACATTTGGCTATAGCCAAAACGATGAGGTACTTTTTTCTGTAGCAGGAGATGAGGTAACTGTTTCTGAGTTTGACTACATCTACAATAAAAACAACGGAGATGAGGCAGATTATACAGAGCAAAGTCTACAAGAATATCTGGACTTATATGTAAAGTTTAAACTGAAAGTACAACGAGCTAAAACCCTAAAACTAGATACCATAAAATCTCTCCAGAGAGAACTAGAAGGATACAGAAAACAACTCGCTAATTCTTACCTCGTAGATAATGAGGTGTCGGATAATCTCATCAAAGAAGTATTTGAACGTAAAAAGTCTGACTTAGATGTTAGCCACATCATGATAGTCTGCGATGATAAGGCAAACGATAATGCTGTAGATAAG
The DNA here is from genome assembly GCA_964509175.1 of uncultured Saprospiraceae bacterium. Taxonomy (GTDB): domain Bacteria; phylum Bacteroidota; class Bacteroidia; order Chitinophagales; family Saprospiraceae; genus JAHDHU01. Next base: position 47,300 of record CAZDWO010000009.1, on the reverse strand, counting down.
GCAGAAAGAAGGATAAAAGAAATAAAGAAACTGCTAGAGCGAGGAGATGACTTTGTAGAAACTGCAAAGAAACTATCTGAGGATAAACAGTCAGCAGCCAATGGAGGTAGAATCGGATATATAACTGCTATGCTTCCCAAAGGATTTTATAATCTAGAATCTGCAGCTTACAATACTCCTGTAGGAGAGACTTCTGATATTTTTAGAACAGCCATCGGATTCCATATAGTAAAAGTAAACGGAAAGCGAGAGGCTCTGGGAGAGGTAGAAATCGCTCATATCCTACTGAGAGAAAATAAAAAAGGAGTTGCCGTTGCTGGCATAGAGGATAAAATAGACAGCATACATACTGCTCTAAAAAATGGGGCAAAATTTAATGAACTAAGTGCTACTCATTCAGATGATGCAAAGACAAAAGACAGAGGAGGATACATCGGATTTTTTGGAATAAATAAATATGAGAAGGCTTTTGAAAGTGCAGCCTTTGCCCTAAAAAATGATGGTGATATCTCAGAACCTATTAAAACACAGGTAGGTTATCACATCCTTAAAAGACTGAGTAAAAAAGACTTAAATGATTTCGGAAAAGCTCAGAAGCAGTTAAAACGAGTAGTTTCTGGAGCAGAACGATTTGACATAGCGAGAGAGTCACTGATAGAAAAAATCAAAAAAGATGGTGGTTTAAAAGAACAGACGACTGTGCTAAATAATTTTAAAAACAGCCTAGGTGATGACTTCTTGAGTTTTAAATGGGAAGTGCCGACTCTAAAGGATCAAGAGTTATTATCATTTGACTCTGGTCAAAGTGCAACGATTCAGGACTTTGCAGACTACTGTAAAAAACAATCCAAGACTAGATTAAGAGCAGGAAAAAACAGCAAATCTGCAGAGGTAGCAGATAATTTATACAAGATGTTTATAGATGACCAAGCCATCAAATATGAAGAATCTAATCTCGAAAACAAGTACCCAGAGTTTAAGGCACTGATGAGAGAATATAGAGAAGGTATCTTATTATTTGAAGCGACAGAGCGAGAGGTATGGAATATGGCTTCGACAGATACAGTAGGACTTACGGCTTATTATGACCAGCATAAAGACAGATATCAGTGGAAAGATAGAGCCAAGGTGGTAGAGTACACTCTAAAAACTACCAATGCCAAAGAAATCAAAAAGGCCTACAAACAAACCAAGAAAAAAGAACTCAAGGAGGCCGTCGCTGCTGTAAATAAGGATAAGCAAATGCTAAGCTACAGAGAACTGACCCTAGATAAAGAAAATGATAAACTATCAGGAGTACGAAAATGGAAAAACGGTGCTCTTACTGAGCCTGCCGTAGACATAAAAAATAAGCGTACTACTTATTATAAGATTGTCGAGGTGATGGCTCCAGGGACTAAGAAACTGTCTGAAGCCAGAGGATACGTCATTTCTGATTACCAGGACAAGCTAGAAAAAGACTGGATAGAAAAACTCCGATCTACCTATGATGTTCAGATTAATCAAGAGGTCTTTAATGGCTTAATAAAATAAATCTTGAAGGCAGCTCTAGTACTCATCATTATCCTTACTGGCTTAATATCATGTTCTACTGATAGTAAGAAAAGCGTAATCGCAGAGGTAAATGGTACAAAATTATATCTAGAGGATGTTATACAATCTGTACCTCTGCTAGATGATGAGGCAGATACACTGAGTCTATTAAATCAGAAAGCAGAGTCTTGGACTAGAGATCAGCTGCTTCTGGCTGAGGCCAAAAAATCAAGCAATAAAGACGAGATAAAAGCAATGGTCGCTCAGTATGAGGAGAGTCTTCTCATTACACAGTTTGAAAATACCTACGTAGAGCAAAATCTAAATACAACAATCAGTGAGCAAGAACTGACTCGCTATGCACAGGACAATAAACTAGAGGTCGATAAAGAGCAGGAGATGATAAAGGTAAAATTCGGGAAGGTCAAAAAAAACCAACCTGAATTAGAGCGGCTCGATTCCTTGTGGCAGGCAAAAAAATGGGAAGAAATAAGTAGCTATTGTGGTACATTCGCAGAAATTTGTCTTTTGGAGTCACAATGGATGCCTTTAACAGAATTACAACAGTATTTCTCAAACAAGATTTTTAATAAAGACGTTTTACAGAAGAAAGGATATTCTCAGAAAAGCGGAAGCAAATATGAGTACTTCCTTACTGTTCTAGGACATAAAAAAGAAACTGCTACAGTATCGAGCATGGACAAAAAGAAAATCGAAAAACTTATACTCCATGACCGCTCTTTGCAACTCTTAAAACGTTATAAAGAAAATCTGTATCAAGAATCTCTAGACAACCAAAAAATTAAATTCTATCTCAACTAAGAAGATGAAAAAGAACATAGTATTACTTGCCCTACTTACCCTGACTTCTGTAGCTCTAACTGCTCAGTCGACCGTAATCGAAAAAGTCATCGCTAAGGTAGGTGGAGAGTTTATCCTTTTGTCAGATGTAGAAAGCCAGTATGCCTATATATCAGAAAGTGGTCAAAGTCTAAACGAGAGCGATAAATGTCAGATACTAGAAGGAATCGTCGCTCAGAAACTCATGGTGTATCAGGCAAAGCTAGATAGTATTTTTGTAAGTCAGGATGAGGTAGAAGCACAGCTAAACTTTAGGTTTGAGAACGTCCTCAGACAGATGAATGGCGACGAAGCTTTTTTCCAAGAATATTATGGAGCGACAGTAGCGGAGATGAAAGATAGAATGAGAGACGACCAGGAAGAGCAGATTCTATCAGAGCGTATGCAGTCCTCTCTTATACAGAAAGTAAGAATCACTCCGAGTGAGGTAAAAGAATTCTTTAATAGTATACCGACAGATAGTCTACCCTATCTCAACTCAGAAGTAGAAATCGGAGAAATAATTTTTGAACCACAGGTAAACGAGGTAGAAAGACAAAAAGCAGTAGATAAGATAAATAGCATTTTAGAAGAAATAAAAGGTGGTGCAGACTTCGAAGAGCTCGCTACAAAATATAGCCAAGATCCAGGATCAGCTCCTAAGGGTGGTAATCTAGGATTTACTAAGAGAGGTGTATTTGCTCCAGAATTTGAAGCAGCTGCTTTTAGTCTAGAAGAAAACGAAATCTCAGATCCAGTAGAAACTACTTTTGGTTTTCATATTATACAGAACCTTAAGCGTCGAGGAAACTATGTAAACACTCGACACATCCTCATACAACCGGAGATAACCTATGACGATCTAGTAAAGACTGAGAAACTTGCAGATTCTATACGTACCCTTATCGTAAACGATTCTATAAGTTTTGCAGGAGCGGTAAAAAGATATTCTGTAAAAGATGCACCTAGTTATTCCAATAACGGAAAAATGAAAAATCCTAAAACAGGAAACAACTTCTTCGAGACTGCAGACCTAACTCCAGAGGTATATTTTGCAACTGAGGAGCTAGACGTAATGGGAATCTCTGAACCACTAGAATTACTGATGCCATCTGGAGAAACTGTGTATAGACTCGTACAGTTACAATCCAAGACCAAGCCTCATAAAGCAAACCTCCAGGAAGATTACGATCGTATCCAGAAATTTGCCAAAGAGAGTAAAAAGAACGTCTATCTCTCAGAGTGGCTAGCCAAAAAATATGATGCTACCTACATCCAAGTAGATCCGCTCTATGACTTCTGTCCCAACCTAGATAAGTGGGTAGATAGGGGAGGAGAAGAGGAGTAGTATTTTTATTTTTCTGTAACTTGAACTAGATACAGAAAAATTACAAAACAGATTTTGATGGGAATAAAGCGATGGACTAGAGTAATAATTCTAGCAATCATGCTAGTATCTATATCCTTAGAAGCACAAGTAACCTTCGTAAGTTCAGAACAAGAGTTCGAAGACGCTCATGACAGTGCCAGCTCAGGAGATTCTATAATATGGCGATCAGGAACTTACTCTGATGTCTTTATGGATATAAATAAGGATGATCTTTTTATAGGAGCCGAGACTCTAGGTGCAACCATCTTTAATGGAGAATCTAGAGTGGATATCGATGCAGATGATTTAGTATTCCAAGGGTTCCAGTTTGTAGGAGGTGATATCGATGATGAGCATGTAATCGATATTCGTGGTAGTCGTAATCTGATTACGCAGATAAACATAAGAGCCTATAGAAGTTTTAAATATCTCATCGTAAGAAGTGAGAGTCAGTTTGTAAACATCACCTATTGCAATTTTGAAAATAGGCTCAATCTAGATGATCAAAACATCCTTTCCATTCTAGTGGATGAGAACCAAGCTGGATTTCATAAAATTCAGTTTTGTTCTTTTAAAAACTTCGATGGAGGTGGAAACGATGATGGGATAGAACCGATAAGAATCGGGGTGAGTACACAAGCTGAGTACGGCAGTAGATCAGTCGTGGAATACTGCTACTTTACGCAGTGCAATGGAGATGGAGAGATAATCTCTAGCAAGGCTGCTCAGAATATGTATCGCTATAACACCTTTGAGGACAATCCAGTATCAGAGCTCGTCCTCCGACATGGAGATGAAAACATCGTCTATGGTAACTTCTTTATAAATGGAAAAGGAGGCGTAAGAGTAAGAGAAGGTCAGGACCATTATATCTACAATAACTATTTCTACGACATAGACGATAGACCTATTAATCTCCAAAATGATCCAGCCGATCCCTTAGATAATATAAACATCGCTTTTAATACCTTCATCAGCTGTGAGGAATTCAGACTAGGTGGTGATGGCGATTATAAACCTACTAATGTTACAATTGCAAACAACATTTTTACCGATCCTATAGATGACCACTTCCGAGATGAGACTGGGACAGAAACATGGATAGGTAATATTGCTTTTGGAGATTTAGGAATACCGACTCCTGCAAGTGGTCTGACTTTAATAGATCCAGATCTAGAACAAAACACAGCGGGATTTTTTGGCTTAAGCCAAAACAGTCCTGCTATAAATGCCGCTATGGCTGGCTATGAGTTTCTTCCAGAGTATGATGGAATAGATAATATAGATTTCGAAATACTTTTCGACCTTCTGGGAGAAAATCGCCCTGAAGAGATAACCGCAAAAGATCTAGGTTGTACTGAGTATCCTCACCACTATATGATACAGCCTACGGTTACTGAGGAAACCACAGGTCCGAGTTATAATACTTCTGAAATCCCAAGCTCAATAAACGAGTCAATTACGGAAGATACTTTCTTCCTTGTAACTCCTAATCCAGTTGCTAATCAACTAAGTCTAAAAATCACAAGTGAGTCTAAGAAAAATCTGAGAATCGATGTCCTAAGTCAAGAGGGAATAAAACTGATGAGTCTACCAGAAAGATCGATTTTCTCAGGTGAAAATATTTTATCTGAGAATGTACAATTTTTGCCTTCAGGCAATTATACTTTACGAATAGTTCTACGTGGAGACAATTCAGAAGCTATCAAAACCTTTAAATTTGTAAAGATTTAATTAAGGTTCTCTATCAACATGAAGCATTTTTTCTTATTCCTATTTCTCAGTACTCTGCAACCGATGATCGCACAGGTAACGCTTGATGCTGATGGACCAGGCGATACCTATCCTTTGATTATTTCAGTATTGGCTCCAGGCCAAAATCCCATAGAGGCACCAGACTGTAGTCATGAAGATTTTGGAGATCATATAGATGAGATATTTGATGATGAGCTGGATGATTTTGTTTTTCGTTTCCATATGCATACAGATCAGGATGATGATCGCTGTATTAATTTTGACAGACAGCGTAACGAGATAAAATCTTACTCACCCTCTCCTGCTAATCTTCTAGGTATAGAAGGAGAAACGGTAAGGTATATATGGAAATTTAGACTGCCTGAAGGATTCCAGTCCTCTCCTAACTTTACACATCTACATCAGCTAAAATCAGTAGGTGGTCCACTAGCCAGTCAGCCGATGTACACCCTTACCACTCGTAAAGGAACCCCTGATAGAATAGAACTTAGATATGCAGAAACAGATGACCAAATAACACTCATTCAGACAGAGCTCGCTCCCTTTATAGGAACATGGGTAGAAGTAATGGAAACGATTACTTATGGAACAGAAGGCAGTTATGAGATAGAAATAAATCGTCTTGAGGATGGAGAAAATCTACTCAGCTATTCTGATGCTTCTATCATAAACTGGAGACCAGATGCAGATTTTGTTAGACCTAAATGGGGAATTTACCGAAGTCTTATAAATGCTCAAGACCTCAGAGATGAGACCGTTCTATATGCAAACTTCAGCATCGAGGAAATAGAAACTACCAGTTCGACAGAAGTAGAGATTATAGAGCAGCTTGCTCAAGTGATCCATATTCCAGAGACTAAAATCCTCTCCTTACGAAACCTTCAGGAAGCACTCAGTTCTATACAGATACATTCCATCAGTGGTCAGAGATTTTTAAATTATAAGACTATAGGACAGAAAGAAATGACATTAGACATTGCTTCATTGACTCCTGGAATTTATGTGGTAAATCTTATAGGTTCTCAAAGTAACCAGTCAGAACTTTTCCTAATTTCTCAATAAGTTAGTTTATTAAATATTCCTTTTAACCTACTTCCCATTCGGCTGCAGCCAAAAAGAAAAACACATTTTAGTCCGTACTTAGATCCTAAATCGAAATAATCTTCCGATGCATGCAAAAAATATTTGACTTTTGTTGTAAACATATCTGAAATACAATATTAAATTGTTAATATTGGTTAACCAATTTAAATAAACACATTTGATTCTTAAAAAGCGTAGCATCTTGGAGTAATTCTCACCCGTTTCCTTCAGTATAACTCGCTATTTTTAAGATCGTAATCATTAAATATTTATCAAAAATGAAAATACATTTACTTTGCTTTCTACTCTTCCTTTCTACTGGAATCTTTGCCCAGGGATCAGGAGAAGTTATTATTACGGAATATCATAACCGTCCACAGAAGCCTACAGAAGAGCAGTTAGCCGCAGCAATGCCTAACAATCCTGCAGGTTCAGATATAGAGCCTAACGAGGGTCACACTGAGTGGTTTGAAGTTTATAATACTACTGACCAAGACGTAGTTATGGATGGATGGATTATACAAGATGCTTCTAGTTCTTCTGGTACTTCTGTAATCGGAAGTTTTACTTTAGCTGCTGAGTCATATGCAGTCTTTTCTGGTTTTAATATTCCAGAGGCACAGGGTGGTGTAGAGTTTGATTACTTCTACGATTATAAAGCACCGAGTTTTAATAACGAGAGTAGTTTTGCAGATGCCGGAGATACCTCTTGTCCAGATGGTGTAATTTTAATGAGAGCAGATGGTTCTCTAGTAGATGAGGCCTTATATGATTATGGCTATGGCGAGTACATCGGAAATGCAGATTCTGGCTCTTGTATGGATGCAACTGATGTTATCGGGTTTCCGGGACAGAACGGTTCTTCTAAAGTATCTTTTATGCTACGTGTAGACCCTGCCGTGATGAACTCTGCAGCTAATGACCTAGCAGAAAACTGGGTATATTCTACCCTAGTATACGATTCTGAAAATAATCAAATAGGAACACCTGGACTGCAGAATGATGGAAACATTCCTAATACTGGAGATTTTGGATCCGGAGAAGTAATCATCACAGAGTACTATAACAGACCTCTTAAGCCTACAGAAGAGCAGCTCGCAGCTGCACTTCCTAATAATCCTGCAGGTGCAGATACTGAGCCTAATGAGGGACACACAGAATGGTTTGAGGTATATAACACTACGGATCAGCCAGTTGTAATGGACGGATGGACACTTACAGATGCCTCTAATAACAACCAGAGTGTAATAGAGAGTTTTACGCTTGAAGCAAATGCTTATGCTGTCTTTGCAGGTTTTAATATACCAGCTGCTCAGGGTGGAATCGAGTTTGATTATTTCTATGATTATAAAACTCCGAGTTTTAACAATGAGAGTAGTTTTGCAGATGCAGGAGATACCTCTTGTCCAGATGGAGTAATCATTGCAAGTGCTGATGGAGGTCTTGTAGATCAGGTAAGATATGATTATGGATACGGCGAGTACATCGGAAACCCAAATTCTGGCTCTTGTAGTAGTGCTACCTCAGCTATAGGAATTCCTGCACAGGAGAGTTCTTCTAAAGTATCTTTTATGCTACGTGTAGACCCAGCCGTGATGAATGCTCAGGCAAACGATAATCCTGCAAACTGGGTATTTTCTGTTTTCTTATATGATGGTGTAGGAGCTCAAATAGGAAGCCCTGGTGTACAAAACGATGTAGAGCTAGTATCTTCTACTAATGATTTACTACTAGGAGAAGAGGTAGGCATCTACCCTAACCCAGCGAGTACAGTAATAAATCTAGTTTCAGATTTAGAAGAGACTTTCCAAGTAGAAATCTACAACCTAGTAGGAAAAAGAATGAGTAGTGTAACTGCCACAGATAGAAGCATAGACGTTTCTCAATTACAAGCAGGAATATATACGCTAGTAATAAATGTCGAAGGTGCAAGCATCGCAAGAAAGATAGCTATCCAGAGATAATAAAAATTTATCGTGTTATAATTAGTCCCGAGTTTCTTAATTGGAACTCGGGATTTTTTTTGTGGCCAACTCATCCCTAGCTCTTTTCTTTAAAGAGAAAAGAGCTAACTGTAAGATCTACCTCTCTTTCAAGAGAGGTCAAATTCTTTGATAAAAGAATTTGGGTGAGTTTAAACTTTGATAACTTAGTAAAAATTATAATCATGAAAACCCTCCTCCTTTCTACAGGCCTTACACTCCTACTACTCTCCTGCACAAAGACTCAAAACAATCAAGACCAACCAATAACTGCAGTTGAAAAAACCATCGCCAAAGACCTTATACAAGGAGCCTTCGATGATTTATGGGCAGGAGTAGATTCTACTAAAATTTTAGACTACCATACAGAAGATTTTATCATCCTAGAAAATGGAGAAGTATGGGATAACGATCGAATAAAACAGTTTATGCGTAAGCAACTGGCAAATACAAATAGAGCAAAGAGAATTAATATCATGGATTTTATCTCTATAGAAAAGTACGGATCTTCTATGCAGATTGCTTATCATAACAAGGCAGAGTTTTACGAGAAGGATTCTCTGGTCTCTATAGGAAGCTGGTTAGAAAGTGCTTTAGCAATAGAGACACCTGAGGGCTGGAAGCTTAAGATGATGCATTCTACATGGAATGGTAATAGGTAGAGTGGATATATTTTTTAGCACAAAAATGAAATTGCTATGTTTGAAGAATACGAGGAAAAGCTAGAAGGGTTCTATGATATGCCTGATTCAGAAAGTAAGGCATTCTTATCGGAGCTTAATACTAAAATAAATCAGGAACCAGAAAAATTCATTCAATACATAAATAATTTGGAATACGATATTGATTCTCCCAGACCCATTTTCTATGAAGCTCTAAATCAGTCAAACTCCGCAAGGTGGAGTGATTTCATTTTCAAAGAATTACAACTGCTAATTGAGACTGCAGAAAAGGGTCTTGAAAAAGCCCTAGATGAACTCAGTGATGTCTCATGGCTCACGGACATCCAAGGCATGAACATAGACTTCTACCTCCAAACTAAGTCCTATCTGTTCACTAAACTCAAATCTCCAAATGCAGAAATCCGAGAACTCTGCTTATCTGCGATATTCGATGTACTTGGCCATCTGCAAGAGAAACCAAATTCTGAAGAAATAGCACAATTACAAAATTGTCTCAAAGATTCCAATCTAAAAAACAAGGTCTATGCTTATTCTGATTTAAAAGAAGCTAAGCTACTGCCTAAGGGTTTTAAGTTTAGTACACTAGAAAAAATGAAGATCAGGCTTAAAGGATATTCTAGTTTTTTGGATTAAGATTATTTCTTTTTAAAATTCCACACTTCTTTTCCATCTCGAACGTAGGGAGAGGTCTTCAGTATTCTAAGAAGGGGTAATTTTTTATAAAAAGGTTACTAAAAGCAAGTGTACTATTAATAACTAAAATGCGGATTTCTAAACCTGAAGATTTCTCATCTCACTACGTTCAATTCGAAATGAAAAAGTGAGTGGGGTTTTCTAACTCTCTTTTAAGAGTCTTCAATTACTTTGATAAAAGAATTTGGGTGAGTTTCTACCCTACCTAACCACAGTTATATGCCCAGAAAATTCCTCTGCTCCTCCTGTAGAATATAGTAACCTACCAGTATATACATAAACTCCAGGAGTCACAAAATCATCCTTAAACCTACCCTGCCATTGCATATCGGTACTAGAAAGTAAGATATCCTCTCTACCAAAAATCAAATTCCCCCATCTGTCATAAATGGAAAAGTATTCTGCTACAGCATTTGCATCATTTGAGAAAACGGTAAAGGAATCATTTAAACTGCCTTCTGCGAGAGAGATTATATTAGGGATATAGACATTTGGGTTTTCTACTTGAATAGTTCTACATACCTCTGTCATGCACTCATCATTATAACCGACCGTTGCACAGAGCATACCTGGAGCATCAAAAATCAGATTATCAATCGACGCTATCAAGGTATCATTATAAAACCAAATGACCTCTTGGATATTTATATCTGCATTATTTATAAGTTCAAAATCTCCACCTTCACCAAAGTCTACGGAGGCTGGACCAACAATACTTAAGTCTGGAAGGACTAGAGCGTCTATGACTATTGTTTCTGATTGGATACATACAGATCCAGAAGTAACAACCAGCTCATAAGTACCTGCTTCTAGATTTATTTCTTGATTGGGGTTTACGAGTTCTCCGTCTAGCATGTATGAGATTTCTGGATCCACAATTCCTTCTATTATTAAAATCGCAGAGCCATCTTCTGGACAGGTAGGAATAGTAACCATGGACTCGTAAACTGCATTTTCTGCAAAGCTGATTTCTATTTCTGCTGGATATACGCAATCATCTATTGTATGCACGGCAGAATATAAAATGGTTCCAGGACTTATTTGACTCAAGTCTATCACTCCATCTCCATCGATTCCCGTTCCACTCCAGCTGATATTATCTATAACAGCATCACCAGAAAGCTCAGCCGCCAAAGCAACTGACTGCATCACATCATCTAAGCAATAAGCCGTAGACTCAGAAGCTAGCGTTAATTCTAAGGGACAGGTCTCGATAAAACAAGAAACAGAAGCCGACTTAGAAGGACAAGCACAGATAGATTTATTTACAATTTCTATTTCATGATCCACATTAGGTTCTAGATCGATAAGCGTAAAACTGGTGCCATTAAAATCCGATTCTACGACTGCTCCATTTAGCACAATATCATATCCTTGATTACACTCAGAATCTTCGGCGGACCATTCTAGTTCGATTGTTTCATCCACCACCATGCACTGTACAACTGGTGTCCTTACAGAATCCCGAACGGCGACCTCTATTGTTACTGGAACTGCATCACAGGTAGATCGAGAAGCCTCTAGCGTAAAGGAGTAAGTACCTGTATTTTGGAAATCTATATTATGAGGTCCGAGGCCCATAAGATTCTGACCAAAGTCGGTCTCCCAAGTGTAACTAAACTGAGGGTCTATCTCTCCATCATATATAAGTTGCCATGGATCTCCGAGGCATATCTCTGTCGGTGCATCTAGACTCAGTACTGGCAATGTTTCTACTCTGAATGTAAGTTGATCGGTGTACTCACACTCTCCGAAAACTAGGGTTCCGAATATTGTATAATCTCCAAAGCCCTGATTAGGGTCAAAGATTCCATCAGCAGTAACTCCTCCTCCAGTCCACTCTATAGTTTCTGTACCATCAAAAAGGGACATATCATATTGTAAGAATACTGGCACTAGCTCAAATTCATCATTGCTACATAGTAGTGTGTACATCGGACTCGTAACATTTACTTCGATAAAATTAGAGCACTCTATCGTCTCACAAGTAATGGTCTGTATATCTGCTGGACAATCTCCTCCAGAACCATTAGCGATTACTGTAAAATCTACTGAGATTCCAGTTGCTAAATTTCCTAAGAGAAAACTAGTATCCTGAGTGTTTGTCTCAAATACTCCATCTACAAGTATATCATATGAGGTATATCCAGGATCTGAATTCCATTCGATAATAATCGTACTCGTTGCTTCTGCAGCACAGAATAGATTTAACTGAGGAGGTTCTAGTAAGGGCACCTCTGTACTTATCGTATAATCTCCACATAATGGATCTGTTATAATAAAGCTTACTAATCCAGATTCTGCATTGTCAAAGCTCACAGAATAAATACCTGTAGACTCCTCATTTATAAAAGTCGCTGTGCTAAAAACTCCACTTATTACGATATCATCAGTAAGCCCTTGTACTATTACTTGCGTCACCTCATCTGTACAGACAGGCTGTATCTCTTCTATAAAAACCCCATTGCCAGTCTGCCCTGCGGTTACATCGATTGTAAAAGCACAAGTACCTGTCGCAAAATCCGTATTTATTACAATCCAGTAATTCTGACCAACCACAAGATTAGTCATACTTAGTGTCTCTGTATCTCCTTCTGATATACCTCCTATTCCTCCCTGAGTCGTACTTCCATAACATACATCACTCACCTGTGTAAGGTTAGAGCAGTTTATTCCCTCATAGACCGCTATATGGATATTATCAGAGCTTGCTCCGGTTAAGCAGTTTACATTACTCACTGTAAATTCTATATCCTCAGACCCTGCGATAAATCCATACCAGGTAACCTGTAGATCCATATCAGAACAGATGGTATTCTGACTATCTCCACTGCCCTCCTCATCTAAGAGAACATCTGTCAGATTTACGATTTGTGTAAATGAGCTACACTCTATACAATCCATATCACAGACAGAACAGGGCACACCCTGATATAGCTCCTGAGAGACCCCTAGAGTAGATAGCAAGAGAAAATAAGCTAGTAGAAGATATTTACTTATGTTGTCCATTCTTAATCAAGATAGTGTAAAGTGTAGATATTTATAAAGCCGATTATATCCATTAAGACAAACGAGTAAAATAGATTGTTTATTCCTTTTGTTTTTAGTTTTCTACTATCTTACCCTTTTTAAACAATACGCTCACAAAGTACTCATATGAAACTAAATTTACTCTCCTGCTCGGCAGCCAGACCTGATAGAAGAGCGATAGCTACCTGTATTATAGACAATTCATCTTCTATAGACCTACCTACTGCAAATGAGCTGACTGATATACTCCTAGAAGGAGATCCAATAGAAATCGAAATAGATGATAAAAACTCCAGCTCGATACTGAGAGCTCTACGCAAACTCGATATAGATTACGAATTTGTAGATTAATCAATAACTATCCTTTATATGGAAAAGAAACATCCCTTACCTCCCTTTACTGAGGAAACCGCTAAGCAAAAGATACAAGCTGCAGAAGATGGCTGGAATAGCAAGGACCCAGTAAAAGTTTCTATGGCTTACTCTCCAGATAGTCACTGGCGTAATAGAAATCAGTTTATAAACGGTCGAGCCGAAATTGTAGAATTCCTATCTGACAAATGGAATACCGAACTAGACTATAAGCTCAAAAAAGAATACTGGGCTCATACAGACAATAAAATAGCTGTGAGATTTGAGTACGAGTATCACGATGGAAAAGGACAGTGGTACAGAGCCTATGGCAACGAGAACTGGGAGTTTGACGAGAATGGCCTGATGGCAAAAAGATATGCAAGTATAAATTACCTTAAGATTAAAGAGGAGGATAGGAAGTTGTAGAAAAGGCAAAAAAAAATGGTCGACCCGGTTTTCCCCCCAAGATCGACCACCATTAAGTATTCTCCTTAATAATCTGAACATACTACAGATTGCATATTCCTTGCCAAGGATGCCAAATAAATACCTGTTTTTAGGGTATATTTCAGATTATAAATAAACATCATGTTTATACGACTAGCTATCAGTTACTTACGCATTTAAGAAGAAATAAGCATTTTGAAATTTATTCGATTTTCTGCCTATTGCCTTACATTTTAAATTTAATTTTGGGTCAAACCCTTATTAAATGAGCCATAAGATTTATGCTTTTCTACTGTTTTTGGGCTTTTCTGTAGGTATCCAAGCACAGGATAATCTATTCGTAGAACTGGAACATGATGGAGAAGACAGAAGCTATTGGCTCTATATTCCTAGTAGTTATGATGCAGAAGCCTCTCCAGCACCACTAGTCTTTAATTTCCATGGCTTCAGTTCCAATGCATTCCAGCAGAGAGGATACTCTGATATGAATAGAGTCGCGGAGGAAAAAGGGTTTATCGTATGCTATCCCAATGGAATAGGATCAGCATGGAATGTAAACTGGGCTTTTGGGAGTACAGCAGATGACATCGGTTTTACCTCAGTTATGATAGATCGTCTACTCTCTGAGTATAATATAGCCCCTGGAAAAGTCTATGCCTGTGGCATGTCTAATGGAGGATTTTTCAGCTACTGGCTAGCTTGTAATCTTGCAGATCGGATTGCTGCTGTTGCCTCAGTTACCGGCAGCTTCTCTCCTGCTATGCTAGAAGACTGTAATCCATCTAGACAGGTACCGATTATGGAAGTACATGGAACTGCAGATCCGATTGTACCCTATAATGGCCTCTTTGGTACAGCAGTTCCTGTGGATGAAGTTATAGACTTCTGGATAGATCATAATATGTGTGATACTGACTTTGAAGCCATAGAAGTACCAGACATTAATCCCGATGATGGATCTACAGTAAGTATAGAATACTATCAGAATTGTGAAAACGATACAGAAATATTACTTGCTCGAGTAATCGATGGAGGTCATACATGGCCGCTGAGTCCTGTTATATTGCCTAACACTAATCTGGATTATGATGCCAGTCTAGAAATATGGAATTTTTTTGAGAGACATGAGATAGATGGAATATCGTCTACTGATCTAACTGTAGTGGAAAAACAACTTCATATTTTTCCCAATCCAGCAAACCAACATATCCATATAAATCAGCCTATAAACTCTTATCAGATTAGTAATACCCATGGCCAGAAGCTTATGAGCGGGATAGAACCTATTATAGATATCTCTAATCTTAGTTCTGGTCTCTATATAATAAGTGTAGAGGTCGATGGCAGGACATTAAGCTCAAAATTTATTAAAAACTAATTCTTTACCCTAAACGATAATTAGCTTTCTGACGTTATCCTAAAGTCTTAACAATTATACTAAATGAAGTTTGCTGGAAATAATGAAGAATACTTTGAACTAGCTGAGGTAGATACAAGCACAAAAGATCTTGTAGAAGAGCGTAGAGATGGTACTCAGACTATATTATGGTTTCTAGAAGACGATAATAGAATTACGATAGACGATGTCAAGCATCAATTTGATAAAAATCAGATAATATGCCTTACTAAGTTTAACAGAATAGATGTAACTAAGCTCAATAAGACTAAACTACTCCGCTTCAATGTACCTTTTTATTGTGTCGTAAATCATGACAGTGAGGTCGGATGTAAGGGTATCTTATTCTATGGATCAGCCTCTACTCCTATCATCACCTTTTATGGAAAAGACTCTGAAAAGCTAGAATTACTCTGGGGAGTTATAAATTCTGAAATGCAATCTCATGATGATTTACAGCTAGAAATGCTCCAGATGCTTCTTAAGAGAGTACTTATCCTCCTTACACGTATGTACAAGAACCAGTCTCAACTCGTAAAACTCGATGAGAATCAGGCAGATATCGTACGTGAATTTAATTTTTTAGTCAATCAAGACTTCAGAAAACACCATAAGGTGGCTCATTATGCTCAGCAGCTCAATAAATCACCCAAGACACTCTCTAATCTATTTGGTAAGCTACATGATAAAACGCCGTCTCAGATGATACAACACAGAGTATTGCTGGAAGCTAAGCGTTTATTGAGATATACAGATCGTTCTATATCTGAGATCGGCTATGATATCGGGTTTAATGATATACAATCCTTTAGCCGTTTCTTTAAAAAGCAAGTAACGCTCTCTCCTTCTGACTTTCGTCAAAACTAGTTTATTACAATAAAATCCTAAAATAATAAGAGTAGTGGTAAAGAAATCCATGAATCTTATAAGTAAGAGATAGCATCTACTATATCCACATCACCCTATTATCCGTACTATTCTAAAAATTCAATAATCCTACATATTTTTTAAAATTTTCCACTCTTAATTCTGTCTGAGGAAAAAATGACAACAAGAAAGGAAATATCGCCAATAGCAATGGGAAAAAATGATAACTCATGGGGAAATCCTGTGTAATTATGATCCTTGATTGTAACTGATATTTGTATTGTAATTAGACGTTAATCTAAAATCAATAAAAATGAAGTTATTTAAAATTCCAGCAAAAAACGAAGTCTCCGAAGACAACCAAAAAATCTTCAGCCAATTAGAAAATGGTTTAGGTTTTGTCCCTAATCTTTATGCATTCTATGCAAAGAGTAAAACTGCACTTAAAGATTATCTAGGATTTCAAAATAGAAAAACAAGTATATCTAAAAAAGACCAAGAGGTTGTAAACCTAGTAGTGAGTCAGTATAACGAGTGTTACTACTGTCAGTCTGCACACACTGCGATTGCTGGTCTAAATGGTTTCAATAATGATCAGATACTAGAAATAAGAAGTGGATCTGCATCTTTTGACGAGAGAGCAAACGCTATCGCAAGATTTACTCTAGCAATGGTTTCTCAAAAAGGTCAAATCTCTCAAAGAGATAAAAACGATTTTTTCGAAGCAGGATTTTCTGAAGAAAACATGATAGACATTATCATAAACATAGGAAGTAAAACAATCAGCAACTACATACATAATGTAGCACAGTTTGAGCTGGATTTTCCTCAAGCTCCTAAATTAGAAGGAATGGCTGCTGCAGCAAGGTAAACAATTACATTTAGCGAAACATACAATAAAAATACACCACTTAATTCATCCCAGCTAGCTTGAGTGATTCCATAAAAAAGAATCGCTCAAGCTTTTAAAAACTCAAAACGATGGCCACAGCAATAAAAATAAAAAATATACCGACTGGGTTCCAATCTATAATTAGTAATGGAACTCATACCATTATCGGAAACGAGACCATAGAAAGTAACGGTACTGATTTAGGACTAGATCCTACACAACTTGTACTAGCAGGTCTGGCGATGTGTAAGGTGGCAACGGTCAAAAATATAGCAAGGAGAAACAACTGGGAGGTCACAGATGTAAATGCTCATCTAAAACAGACAGTAGGAAGAAACATCGATCGGAGCCTAGAACCTGTAGTATCTGTAAGTATAGATATAGAAGGCAATCTAAGTCCTGAACAAGAATCCTTACTTTTACAGGAGGCAGACAACTGTTTTATCCATAGAATGTTAGATGCACAGTGGTCTATCGGAACTGCTGAGAAAACAGAAAAAACAAAGCTAGGACTCACGGCCTAGCCTTTATTAAATAAACAAACTAAAAAAAATACCTAATGAAAAATTTTCTTTTATTCGCCTTTTCTGGATTACTATTCCTCGGTATGCAATCATGCATAAGTGATGACTTTGTAGAGGACGAGGTAGATCCAGTAATAAGAATATCTACTGCCCTAGATACCATAGAATTAGGAACCACCTTTTCTCTAGAATTTGCCTATCTAAATAACGTAGGTCAGGCACAGGATATCGAGGTAAACTGGAGTTCATCAGATGATGCTATACTTACTGTAGATCAGGATGGTCTTATAACGGCAGTAGCTGAGGGGTCTGCAACTATAACTGTATCTACTCTAGATGGCACTATTTCAGACGATCGTACTATCGTAGTCGGTGAGTCCACCGTGATGGAAGAACTAAGGTCTACTACAGGAGTAATCCAGACTACTACCTTTTATGTCCTAGAAGGAGACTTTGTCTACTCAGAAACTCCAGATGGAGTCTTTATAGATATAGCTGATAATTACAGAGCTTCTGCAGGTTTGCCAGGTTTATATATCTACCTATCTAATAATCCTAACTCCATAGCTGGAGCCTTAGAAATCGGAGAAGTGACCACTTTTAGCGGTGCTCATGATTACGAGGTGGATGATGTACTCTTTGATGAATATCGATTTATTGTATACTTCTGTAAACCATTTAACGTAAAAGTCGGAGACGCAGAAATCCAATAAAAAAACCAACAATGCAAAAAATAATACTATCAATATCAATACTCCTTCTAACTGCCAGCATCAGTTACGCAGGAGGACCTTGGCCACAGCCAAAAGGAGAAGGCTACTTTAAACTGTCTGAATGGTGGATCATTTTTGATCAGCACTACACAGACCAGGGACTTATAGATCCTAATGTTACAAACGGTATATTCAATACTTCTTTTTATGGAGAGTATGGAGTAACAGACCGTTTTACACTAGTACTAAATGCTCCACTTTTTAGTAGAGCTTATAATAACAATCTCAGATCTGCAACGACAGATGAGATTATCGCACCAGGAGATGCTATAAATTCTATAGGCGACATAGACCTAGGATTTAAATTTGGACTAACTGGAGCTGATGCAAAGATTCCAGTTGCACTAAGCCTTACACTGGGTGTGCCGACTGGAAACTCTCAAGGCGGAATAGCAGAAAATCTGCAGACAGGTGATGGAGAGTTTAATCAGCTGATACAACTAGATGCAGGTAGAGGTTTTAATATAGGAAGTGCATCTTCTTACATAAGTGCCCATATCGGATTTAATAATAGGACTAACGATTTCTCTGAAGAGTTTAGATACGGTTTTGAGTGGGGTGTGGGATTGTTTGACAATCGGTTCTGGTTAAATACAAAGATTAATGGATCTGAATCTTTTAAAAACGGATTCAATGCCGCATCGGCTAATGCCACCAGCATCTTTGCAAATAACTCAGAATTCTTTAGTATCGGAGTAGAAGGAAACATACATCTCACAGAAAACTTCGGAATATCCGCAGGAGTAGCAAATGCAGTGAGAGGAGAGATTATAGCAGCAGCACCTTCTTATAGCGTAGGTGTTTTTTATCAAATGAAATAATCATTAGTTTTTTAAATATAGTTTTTCATAAGTTGGTTACTTATTTAGTTCAAGGGCAGTCCATGACGACTGCCCTTTTCCTTTTTTATATTTCTAGTACTAACCTTATCAACTCGAATTAAGAGAATATTAAGACAAACGCCACATGTGGCAGAAATTTTAAGAAAAATATAAGTACCCTTTTAATATTGATAACTCTTAGAACGGAAATCGGCTTGTATCATTGAGGTATTGATTATTCGTAACCACCTAAGTAACCATCAATATTTAAAAAATGAAAAACTTTTATAAACTTCTAAGCCTTACACTTCTCAGTTGCATATTTCTTCTACCCTCTTGTACCATAGATGTAAATATAAATGATGGTAGTAATGATAATGACGATGACGTCTTCAGCATAGACCGCACTGTCGAGACAGATCTTGGAAGCCTCGGTGATGTTGTTTTTGAATATGATGAGTGTGATCTGGAAGAAGAAAATAGTGAAAGTGATATAACAGTAGGAGGAATCACCTATGAGCGAGTAGCACTACAAACCGATCTCAGCAGAGGGAATTTTATACTCAGAGTCAGACCAGTATTTCTAGTCGATGAGAGTTCTAACCAAGACTGGGATGACATCCTAGACACAGACATAAATGATCCAGACAATCCCAACTTCGGACTAGAAGTAGAAGTAAGGAGAGGCCAAAGAACATACAGAAGTACATCGCTCGATACCATCAACGGACAACTGGTTTTTGTGTATACCGATGATTTTAATTACGAGATAGACGCTGATGAGAGATATGAGTCAGAGTGTAATGATGACGATCTCCTGGAGCTATCTGGAGACATCAGTGGACTACTTGTAAACACTAATGCAGACGGAAGCACAGATACCATCGAGGTAGATATTCCCAACTTCAGCATACTATACATTCAGGAATAAAACAAGAACATCAAATTCCACCATTTTCTTTTATTGCGGGAAGAGTTTTTAAAGAAGCTCTTCCTTTTTT
>CAZDWO010000009.1:5481-27157 GCA_964509175.1 uncultured Saprospiraceae bacterium | reverse complement strand
ATGTCACCTAATCTGGCATGGTACACCCTTTGATAATACAATACCATTAAATACAATGAAATAATGGCTACAACTAAGCAAAAAGGTAATATTTCGGTTCAAACCGAAAACATCTTTCCCATAATCAAGAAGTTCTTATACTCTGACCACGAGATATTTTTAAGAGAGCTGATCTCTAATGCGACAGACGCTACTTCTAAACTAAAAACCCTAGCCTCCAAAGGAGAATTTAAAGGAGAACTAGGAGAACTGACCATCGATATAATTATAGATAAAGAAGCAAATACCCTTACCATAAGAGATAGAGGAATCGGAATGACTGAGGCAGAGGTAAAGAAATATCTTAACCAGGTAGCCTTTTCTTCTGCAGAGGATTTTGTAAAAAAATATAAGGATGATGCAAATATCATCGGTCACTTCGGGCTAGGATTCTACTCAGCCTTTATGGTTGCTGATCATGTAGATGTGCTGACTCGATCCTATAAAAAATCAGGTAAAGCTCAGAAATGGAGCTGCGATGGAGATCCATCTTTTACACTAGAACCGACTACTAAGAAAGAAAGAGGAACAGACATCGTACTACACATCTCGGATGACTCCAAAGAATTTCTAGAGCAGGCAAGAATACAGACGCTACTAGATAAGTACTGTAAGTTCTTACCGATCGAAATCAGATTTGGTACTAAAGAAGAATCTACCTGGGAAGGAGAAGGTGAGGATCGCAAAGAGATAAAAACTCAAGTAGACAACATCATAAATAACCCCAACCCAGCCTGGAAAAAGAAGGCCAATAAACTTAAGGAAGAGGATTATAAATCATTCTACAGCGAGTTATATCCATACAGTACTCCTCCGCTATTCTGGATACATCTGGATATAGATTTTCCATTTAACCTAACTGGTATTCTCTACTTCCCTAAGGTGACCAATGCCGTAGAAGTACAAAAAAATAAAATCCAACTTTACAGTAATCAGGTGTATGTCACCGATGATGTAAGTAATATCGTTCCTGAGTTTCTGACGCTCCTTCATGGTGTGATAGATTCTCCAGACATCCCGCTTAACGTCTCTAGGTCTTACCTACAGTCCGATGCTAACGTAAAGAAAATCACTCAGTACATCACAAAAAAGGTAGCGGAAAAACTCGGTAAGCTTTTCAAAAAAGACAGAGAAAACTATCAGTCTAAGTGGAAAGAGATTGGCGTATTTGTAAAGTACGGCATGATGTCTGAAGAAAAATTCCATGACAAAGGAATGAAGTTTGCTTTGCTAAAAAATCTAGAAGGTGAGCACTTTACCATAGAGGAATATAAAGAAAAAGTAAAGCCTATCCAGACTGATAAAAACGATCGTATCATTCTACTCTATACTAACAATAAGGAGCAGCACCATAGTTACATCACTTCTGTAAAAGCTAAGGGTTATGACATTCTAGAGTTTGATAATGTGATAGACAATCACTTTATGCAACATCTAGAGAGCAAGGGTCTGGACATCACCTTCGTCAGGGTAGATAGTGACACTGCTGATAATCTCGTACAGAAAGATGAGAAAAACGAGTCTATACTTTCTGAGAAGGAGCAGGATAAGGTAAAGACGATTTTTACGGATTCTCTAGGAGATTTAAAAGGTGGAACTATAGAACTGAAGCCGCTTTCTCCAGATGACCATCCTGTACAGATTACTAAGCCTGAGTTTATGAGACGTATGATGGAGATGCAGCAGCTGCAGGGAATGGGTGCTGGTGGTGCTATGCCAGATATGCATAACGTGGTTATAAATACTAATCATCCGCTCATCGCTGATAAGCTTATCAGAATGAAGGGAGAAAAGAAGGCATCGTTTGCCAGCTACCTACATAAGCTCGCTCTGCTAAATCAGAATATGCTCAAAGGAGAAGAACTAGCTGCCTTCGTACAAAAAAGCATAGAGTTCATGAAGTGACTTTAGGACCGTAGCCGGACAGGCAGAGGAGCCAGACAGGCAGATTATGCTAAGTAGGCTCCGTAGCCAGAGTGGCAGATTGATTTTAGTGGGACGTGTGCTATGGCCAATAAAAAAGGAAATCGAGAAATCGGTTTCCTTTTTTTATTGCTATGATTCTATGCATATGTAAATGCGATTCTCAATCCAGAGCCTTTTTACCTAACTTAGATATCGATAAACCTGAACTCATTACCTACTACCCGATTTAGACAACTATATAAAATGAGCAGAATATTTAAAATCGCATTCCTAATAAGTATTTCTTGCTTTTGTCAGCTAAACTTGATATCTCAAAAATCTTGTGATGCTTATGAAGAAACAATAAAAGAACTTACAAAATCCGAATTTAGTTTACCCGAAGCGGAGAAAATATTTAAAGAGTATACTGCACTAGAATGTGCAGATATGTTACTGGCCTTTAATTTCATAGGCATATATTGCAAAGAAGACGAGCCACCGAGGATAAATATTTCTACCAAAAAATCAAAAAATCACTTACGCATTACCGTTTCAGACAACGGAATCGGGATCGCTGAATCCTATCAGGATACAATCTTTGAAATGTTTAAAAGATTAAAATCTAAGAAAGCCGAAGGAACAGGAATAGGCCTTGCAAGTTGTAAAAAAATAGTAGAAAAACATGGAGGAAAAATATCTGTAAATTCTACAGAAGGAGAAGGCTCAAATTTCATTATAGAAATACCAAATCTTTAGAAAAAATGGAATACAAAATAGAAACCGGCACAGTCTTCAAACTCAAACAAGGATTTATGAAAGGGTCATTTTCTCTTATGTATTGTGGCATGCCGAGTAAAGATACATTTGTATTAACTCCACTTATCTCCTCTGGATATTCTGGATTCAGCCCTTCTATTTATTACAGTAAAGACACTAGTCAGCTTGTGGTTTATGATTGGGAATTTGATCTAATAGAGGTGACTCCGGATTATATAATATTACAAGGCTGAAATTTATGAATCACAAAATCAGGCATGAACTAAATAAAGGCTTGCTCTTCTTCTTCATACTTGTCATCGTTCCCATTTTAATAATTGTTTACAGTATTCTTACTTCAGTATCGAGTCTAGAGAATCTTACGAGAGAAGGGTTACTTCAACTACTAGTATTTATTATACCTGTAGTGCTCATATACTTTTTGTGCATCAGGACTTATTATAATTCCTATTACGTCATCGATGGTAGTAAATTGATGTGTAGGTTAGGAATTTTTAAAACTAGTCTAGACATAGCTCAAATAAATTATATCCTAAAAAGAGAGTACCCGATTGCTGGAAATCGACCTGCTCTAAATCTACAAGGTCTGAAAGTAATATATGGGCATGGCTCTAGTATATTTTTGTCACCCTTGGACGAAGAGAAATTTGTAAAGGACCTGCAGGCTGTAAAAAGCAGCATCGAGCTTAGATGAAATAGGAATATTGACTTTAGTCAAAATATCCAAAGAATTGCCTAACTTAATAATTACTATCTGCATCTCTAAAACAAAGCCCATTCCTGCAAAATTCTTATATTTTCCATATCTTATAAGCTCATTACTAATATCCACAAAACGACCTATGAAATCTTCACTACTTAGTCTACTCTTTTTACTCTCGGTATCACTCAATGCAAACACTCTAGATAACAGCAACCCATGGGTGCTAGAAAATCTAAACATAGGACAGATTGTAGAGCTAGAAGACATTCATTTTGAAATGGATAAATCTATCCTAAGTAAAGAATCAAAAAAATCACTCCTATCACTCAGAGATTTTCTAAACGAAAATAAATCAGTAGTTATAGAACTAAGAGGGCATACTAATACTATTCCTCCTGATAGTTATTGTGATAAATTATCTCAGAGCCGAGCTCAATCCGTAAAAGACTACCTCGTTTCAATAGGTACAAATCAAGAAAGTCTTACTGCAAAAGGATATGGGAAAAGAGTACCTGTAGCTCTTACTAAAAATAGAAAATCTAATCAGAGAGTAGAGTTTAAGATTCTGGCAAAGTAACTTTTCAATTACTAGTTTCGTATGTCTCTACATAGATTAATGAAGCATTTCGAACAAAGATATTTTTTTGATTTAAAATTTTTATGCCGATAGATTAATTGTTATCTGATACAGCCTTTTTTGCCCAAATAAGGTTGGGATAATTAGATTTCTCTATTATGATTGTTATATCGGTGTATCTAATATAGACTAGAATCCATTTATAAATTCGAAATAAAAGTCATGAATCCAAAAGACATCATAAAAATATTCAAACCTACTCTCCTCTTAATCCTCTCATTTTCATTTCTCCAATCCAATGTAGATGCTCAAAATGAAATTGCAGATATACCCTACACAGAAAACAGTTTTGAAGATTTAGGATTTCTCAAAAATGAATTGCAAAACAAATCCATCATTTGTCTAGGCGAAGAATGGCATGGAACTGAAACTTTCAGTGAAGTAAAAAACAGAATAATTAAATATTTGCATCAAAACTTAGAGTATAAGCATATAATTTTTGAAAGCTCCATTTACAGCCCCTTAGTTGTTGAGCAAAACAATCTCAGAGGCAAGGCAAGATTACTCGAATCTTTTCAAACCATCTGGAGAACACAAAGTGTTCTGGATCTGGTAGAATACTTTGATGCTTCCGAGAATTCTGAAAATAGAATTTTTCAATATGGTATAGACTTACAAGGTTCTTACACTCCAGAATTTTCAAAAGTACTGGTCGATTATTTCAAAGAAGAAAATTTAGATTTAATTTCTGAATTAAATCAAACAGAAAAACTCATTCATACAGAATGGATTAATAATCATAGAACCTTTAAAAAGTACAAATCAAAAATTACTTTGAAACACCTAAACCTCTATGAAAAACTTATCGAAATTGAAGAAGCAAAAGAAGAATCACTAACTCAGGAAAACCAACGAATAATTTGGTTACTACAGAACCGAATTTTCCTTTGTAATCACCTAATAGATAACAAAGGAAAATATTACAGAGAACAAATTCTAGCAAAAAACCTAGAGTGGACCATCAACTCGATCGGTGAAAATGAAAAAATAATTATCTGGGCAGCAGACTTACACATTACTAAGAAACAATCACAAACCTATAAAGGAGCTGAGAAATCAATGATAGAACTTCTTCCCCAAAATATTCAGAATAAAATCTACAGTCTATCGATAATTCCTATTAAGAGCATACCTAAAAAATTAAGAAAAAATCTAAATAAACAGGAAGGAAGATTCTTTTTTTATCCCACAAATATTCCAAGTGAACTAAGCGTTAAAAAGG
Source organism: uncultured Saprospiraceae bacterium (assembly GCA_964509175.1). GTDB lineage: Bacteria > Bacteroidota > Bacteroidia > Chitinophagales > Saprospiraceae > JAHDHU01. The sequence goes on along the minus strand of CAZDWO010000009.1, from coordinate 21,874 downwards.
AAGAATTCGATGGAATAATAATTTGCAAGAAGACTGAGAAAATAGAAGAATATAAAATCAAATAAATAAATAGAAACTCAATGTGATTCGCAGCAGAAAATATTACTTACTATTTATTCTAACAACCATAGCTCTAGGTCTACTCTCTCGTACTGCAATAATCCCAGATTTTATTTATCCATACCTAGGAGACTACCTCTATGCGGTAATGTATTTTTTCATTTTCGGAATGTTATTTCCAAGAAAGTCTTCTTTAAGAATTGCAATATACAGCATACTCTTCTGCTACCTCATAGAACTGACTCAGCTATCTCAAGCATCGTGGTTAAATCAAATCAGAAGCTACAAAATCGGAGCCTTAGTATTAGGCCATGGATTTCTATGGAGTGATATTATAAGTTATACACTCGGAGGTATTACTGCTTTGGTAATCGAAAGAGGAGGCTACAAGAGCAATTATTTATAAGTATTTGGGGATATGGTAAATCTTAAATTTTTATAAATTTTCCTACTACCCTCTTCTCCTCATCAATTACTAACAAGTAAAATATTCCTGTTTCAACATAATCCAATTTTATTTCTTTTTCTACTATTCCTCTCTGCACAACTTGAGAAAAGTTATTATAAATAATGTAATTTCTACCACTATATCGCTCTGACAAAAAAATGTTTTTAGGCACAGGATTAGGCGTTATTACTAATTTTTCCAGAGGTACTTCTGCAACATTAGAAATTCCGATAACTTCTGAATTTTTTACTGTAATATTATCTAAGACCCAGCCAGATGAAAAAGTCCCATCCACGGCAGAAAACAAATTCTGATTTTCAAACCTAATTTCTATTTTAGACGAATCCTGATTAGCTGGTATGTCACATAATTCAACCAGTCTTTTACTATTACAGCCTGTAATACAAGAAGATTCTAAACCTGTATTCCAAAGAAGGACATTATTAATAGATAATTCTCCTAAACCAGCAATAGGAGTACCACCTAAACTCTCAAAACAATATTCAAAAGAAATATCAATAGAACTCAAACTATCCTCTTCTATTTCAAGTACAAGTTCATTGCTTAATCTTCCTACAAAAGCTCCAAAAATTGAATTCAATTGAATAGCAGTTTCGCCTAACTCATCTTCAAGAAATTGAAAACTGTAAACTGTGTCCGTCTCCAACGAATCCGTAAATATTTGCCACATTAAGGTATCATGCAACAAGGAAGCATAACTAGGAAAGTTGTCTAAACTCCAGTTCTCAAAATCCTCTCGGAAGACTACTAAGTTATCTCTACAAGGTTCATATCCTTCACAACCCATAATTATGTCTTCTATTTTGGAACAATTAATTCCATTACAATTTATTAGAGTCTCCTTGAAATCTAAAATATGAGAACATAGAGCATCTATACTGCAGGAGCTTAAATTATCATTATTGGTTATTTGTATCTTGTCAAAACTAAGTGAATTTAGATTTTCTAAAGAAACCAGATTTTCATTACTTTGGATCATTATGTTACCCATAGTATTCTCTATATTAAACAAAGGAAACTCGGAATTCGGCATTAGAGTAAAGTTCAATCCCAGATCTACATATTTTAAATTCTGTAGACCTTGGAAATTTGCCAACTCTTCATTTTCCCAAATTGTTAATCCAAAGCCTATCCATTCCAAATTATCCAATCCATCCAAATTTTCAATACTTGTTTCTCTAATCGTTAAAAAAACAATTATCGTATCTATCTGATATAAACTATCTAAATTATTTATCTCTAGTCCTCGAATTTCAAGTGATTCATTTACAACATTTCCAGGATAGTTTATCGGAAAGGAATCTACATCTTCTTGCGTCTGTAAATAAATAGTAGAATTACCAATAAATGGCAAAAAGAAAAAAATGACAAACAATAGAAAAAGCTTCATTTCTAATTTTAAGAAAAAATAAGAGGAATTAGCCATTCCTTTAAATAAACTATTCTAATCTGTCGTTATAAACATAAAAATTTGCAAAAAAATTAAGCTATCAAACTTGAATTAAAAAAGGCGAAATGTAAAAGAGGAATTTTGAAAGTGGTCGAGTTATATTCCTAAATGTTTTAGGGTTTCAATAGTAAGCTGTCCGATAGGTAATTTATTATCTTTTTGAAATTGAACAAGGGCAGCTTTTAATGCAGGGTGCATCTTGCCGTAAAATTCTTCTAGCCCTTCAGAGTAGTCAAGAGCTATTAATGTACTTTGTAACTTATTGATTAGCTCTAAATCTACGTATTTCTCACATACAACTTCTTTCCACTCTGTAAAGCCACCTTCATCTCTTCCTCTTCGATTTGGGAAAGCAGTTCTATATTCTACAGTTCCATCAGCTTTTATTTTCTTAGTCTGGGTGGCTCTTTTAGGTTCTTCTTTGAGTATCAGACATTTGGCATAACATTTACCAGGCTCATTTGGCATTACTTCATTATTCTGAGCAAAGGATTGCAAAGAAAGAATCATCAAAGCAAATGCAATAAATGTAATTTTTCTATCCACAGTATTACAAACTAATAACAAAAACCTTGCACCCTATTCCTTGATACTTAGACCCATAAAGCCTCGAAACCTTAAGACCTCAAAACCTTCTCTTACTCCTCCTCTCCCAAAGCCTTCTGAACCTCAGTAACCTCCTCACTATCTGTTATACCAGCTTCTTCTTTGACCACGTCTATAGCATCTTCGATCTTATCCTCTACCACTTCCTTTACTGCTTTTACTGTATCGACTACATCTTCTATAGCATCGGAGGCTACGGCAGCGATAGCACCTAAAAGTCCACCACCAGCAAGGATAGCTCCAGCACCTCCACCAGCAGCCTTGTCTTCAGTAGCTTCTGGAGTAGTGGCAAGTTCTTCAACCTTCTCTACAACTTTATCATCAGCTGATTCTGGAGCCTTAGTTTCTTCTTTGGCCTCAGTATTTTCTGTAGCATCTTTATTCTCAGTTATAGCAGCAGGAGTTGCTGCAGCTTTAGCATCCGGTTTTGCAGCAGGCTTTTTATTACTAGCCAATTCTGAAGCAGCTTTTTCTAGTTTTGCTTTTTCTTCTGGAGAGAGGTCAGCTTGCTTTGCTTTTATTTCTTGCTGCACTTTTTCTTTCATCTCTTCTTGCTTAGCTTTTATTTCTTTTTTCTCCGCTCTCTTAGCTTCTCTCTTTTTCTCATCCTCCATTTTCTTTTCTAGCTCGGCCTTAGTCTTAAGCATATCCTGGAGTTTTACGTCCTTAGATTTGATACGCTCCTCGATCATCTTTACCTTGGCTTGACGTATTTGAGTTTCTAGCTGTCCGTCAGACTGATTTATTCTTCTATCCTCAAAACTCTTATCGTTTCTATCTCTACCGATAGACTTCTCCATCTTACCGATTGCAGACAGCAGCCCATTATATCTTCTTTCTAGTCGAGAAGCAGCAGACTGATTCTCCGCACTACTCCCAAATCTCTTTTCCTTTACAGTCTTAAAAGCCTTGTCCAGACGATTCCACACCTTGTTACGATCACCCTTAGTAAACTTAGAATCTCTAAATTCGTTTTGCACTTTTTTAAGCTCATTAAATATTGGCTGTAAGCCTAGACCCTTATCTATCCTACCCTCTATATCATCTAGCTTAGAAAAAAATGTATTTACACCTTCCTTAGATATTTTTTCAAACTCTACATCGAGTGCTTTTCTCAGTTTCTTAAGTGCATCAAAAACTAAATCAGTACTTTCTCTCAGCACATTTGCATGTTCTCTATATAGATTTTTTTCTCTTACCTGAGTCTGTACTTTGGACCAGAAGGTTTTCATTTCCTCCCATATATTCTTATCGTACTCAGTAAGCTGTTCTACCTTCGATTTTATACCATCTACCTCTCCTTTATACATCTCATACATCTTAGAAGAGAGTACTGCAAAGTGCCATTCCGTTTTGGCTCGATTTATAACATCTGTACGCTCTACCCTAAGTGTCTCCGGCAGTAAGTCATCCGTAACGGATAGCTCTCGGATTTCTTCCTTATGACCTTCTGGCAATGGTAGATCTCCTTTAGTTCTCCACTGGTTCATCAGTTGGTTATAGAAAACTTCTGTGGCGATTTCTTCATTAAAAGATAAAATCTTCACCTTATTTTCTGCGGCTAGGAGTTCTATTCCTAGTAGGACTTTCTTGTCGTTTTCGTCGGTTCCCCAAAGTACAATTCTGTTTTTCATCGTTGCTGTAGTTTAAATATTCTATGTTCTTATTACTATAATTAGTTGTTCTTTCTATTACTCACTTATTATTAATCAAAAACTGTGCTATCTGTACTGCATTAGTAGCGGCACCCTTTCTGAGATTGTCAGAGACTACCCATAAATTTAGACCGTTTTTTATAGAGAAGTCTCTCCTTATACGTCCTACAAAAACATCATTTTTTCCTTTTGCCATGAGCGGCATCGGATAACTATTACTCTCTGGGTCATCTTGCACAGTAATTCCGGACTCAGCATTTAATAGAGCTTTGACCTCGGCGAGATCATACTCCTCTTTAAACTCAACGTTTATAGCCTCAGAATGTCCACCGTCGACAGGAACTCTTATGGCAGTCGCAGTAATAGGAATGTCAGGATCTCCGAGTATTTTTCGGGTTTCGTTCACCATTTTTATCTCTTCTGTAGTATATCCTTGCTCCACAAAATCACCACAATGCGGAATACAGTTTTCAAAAATCGGATGATGATATGCCATCTTTTCAGCCGGTAGAGCTGTTCCTTCTTTTTCTGCTTGATATTGTTTTACAGCCACAGCACCCGTACCAGTAAAAGACTGATACGTGGAGATAACCAGACGCTTTATTCCATACTTACGATGTAGCGGTGCTAGAGCTAGAACCATCTGGATAGTTGAGCAATTGGGATTAGCAATGATTTTATCCTCAGGAGTCAGTTCTTTACCATTGATTTCTGGGACTACTAGCTTCTTACTATCATCCATCCTCCATGCTGAGGAATTATCTATAACCACAGTACCCTTCTCAGCAAAAAGCGGAGCGTATTCCTTACTCACTCCTCCACCGGCAGAAAATAGAGCAATGTCACAGACAGCATCTATACCATCCTGCATAGAAACAACTGAGTACTCCTTATTCTTAAAGTTTATTTTCTTTCCTACCGATCGACTAGAGGCTACAGGAATCAGTTCAGATATTTCCATATTGGACTCTTCTAAGACCTGCAACATTACAGTTCCTACCAGTCCGGTTACACCTACTACAGCTACTTTCATAAATCTACATTTGACTGACAAAAATACTGAAGATATTTCATACCCATCCCTAGCCCTTCCCTTGGCTAAGAATTCGCTGGATGGCGAAGAAAGGGATGGGTAAATAAAAGCCATAAATAGTTATTTTTACAATATGAAAAGGCTTACGCTTTTACTTCTTCTCATTTCAACTTTCTGTGCAGCTCAGATAACCGAAGACTTCAGTGATGGAGACCTCAATACTGATCCTACATGGCTGGGTGATACGGATAATTTTATAGTAAACGATGACTTTCAGCTACAGCTAAATGCACCTGACGCAGGCAGCTCATTTTTGTACACAGAACTTACTTTAGAAGATAGTGTGGAGTGGGATATTTTTTTTGATATGGACTTTAATCCTTCTTCTTCTAATAGACTACGCTTATATCTGGCTATCGATAACAAAGATTTGGCTATAGCCAATGGATACTATCTAGAAATAGGAGAAGACGGTTCTGAAGATGCGATGAAGCTTTTTAGTCAGCAAGGATCTAGTAATACTTTACTAGGTACAGGAACCATGGCAGCTCTAGCAAATGACCCAGCACGGGCTCGAATACGTGTAAAGTTCGCTCAGGGCGAATGGAATATCAAAGCAGATTATGAGGGTGGTAATTTACTCGTAGATGATCTTCTGGTGATGGACAATAGTGTGGACATTACTGGCAATCAGTTTTTCGGGATAGAGTGTAATTATACCTCGACTAGAGCAGATAAGTTCTTTTTCGATGACCTCGAAATTAAAACGCCTAAACCTGACCTTGATGCACCGACTCTGGTAGAAGGAATTCTGACCGATGAGCAGACGGCTTTATTTAGCTTTGATGAGATACTGGCAGATGATGCAAGCTCTATGGCTTTGCTAAGCATATCTCCAGAAAATATTACTGCTGCAGATATCATTATGCCTCAGCCTAACCAGTTGATTATAAACTTTAGCGAGCCACTTACCTCAGGCATTATATATACAGTCTGTTTAGAAAATGTTGCAGATCTAGCAGGAAACATATCTACCGAGCAATGTGTAGAACTCTTTGTAACTGTAGACCCAGAACCCGGAGACCTCTTCATAAACGAAATACTCTTTAATCCTAATACTGGTGGCTCTGACTTTGTGGAGCTAATAAATGTATCAGATAAATTTATCAGCTTAGACAGAGTCAGTATCATGAATTCTCAAAACGAGCAGGTGGAGCTTATAGGCTCAGGTATAATTATGCTAGGTGGAGAGATTCTGGCATTTACAGAAGATCCGGATTTTGTCATAGAAGACTACGAGCCTCTTACTCCGGAAAATATAATCGAGCAAGACCTACCTGCTTTTAATGTAGATGATGGAAATGTCAGTCTTTTTGTAGAATCTGCACAGGGAAGCGAGCTCTTAGATATTTTCGATTACTTAGATGATTTCCACTTCGAGCTAATTGATGATGTAAAAGGAGTCAGCTTAGAAAAAATAACACCTACTGCAGAATCTAATAATCCCAACTCATGGCATAGTGCCGCTGAGCAGGTAAGATTTGCAACACCAGGATATGCAAACAGTAATCTATTGACCGCTGGAGGATCCTCAGATATGATATCGCTTCCGCTAAAAACCTTCTCTCCTAATGGAGATGGTATGGAAGACCTATTTGCAATAGCTTTTACTCTAGATCAGCCCGGATACCTCGCAAATGTTAATATTTACGATGATAGGGGTCAATTAGTAAAGATATTGTCTAATAATGTGTTGCTAAACACCGAATCGTTCGTCTATTGGAATGGAGTCACTGAAGAAGGAGGACTAGCAGATATAGGTATTTACGTAGTGCTGGTAGAGTTATTTAATAGTGCTGGAGACAGGCAAACGCTGAAAGAGAGCTTTGTTTTGGCAGATTTTTTAGATTGAAACTGATTTTTAAATTATAAAATACCCTTGGTTAAAATTTTAAAACAGAACTGGTTAGGCTTAATTGCAATAGGAGCGATGCTCTTTGTGACCATGGGTTTTATGTTTACACCACACCTACCCTATTCTAATAATCCGATGGTAGAAAAGGCCTGTGAGTTTGCGGTGCATGGCATGGTCGGTTTGCTTGTTTTATCTCTTATGTTTTTTGCTCTGGGTAGATACAACCTTATGCTAGTCGGAATGGCCTGTGTAGGTGCTCTCTGTATTTTCTTAAAAGGAGAGTCTAACAATCACCTAGTCCTACCAGAAAATAATACTGCCCCTAAGATGAGCATCGCCCATTTTAATCTCTCCTATGTAAGTGAGAACTATAATGAGTTTATAGAACGGCTACAAAAAATAGATGCAGACATCATCTCATTACAAGAACTCACCCCAGACTGGGATGCTTTCTTAAAACAAGGTTTAGAAAAAAAATATACTAACATCCTCAAAAATGTACGTATAGACCCATTCGGTAAAGCCCTTTTCTCTAAAAAGGACTTCCTAAAGAAAGATACACTCAATGCTAGTGGCAATGCCAATTTAAAAGCAATGCTCAAAATAGGAGCCAAAAAAATAAACCTCATAAGCACTTATATCCTACCTCCTCTTAATTCTACCTCAAGAGATAAGGCCATTAGCGAACTAGATAATCTATCTCTAAACGTGCATAGCTCTATACATCCGACCATTATAATCGGAGACCTAAACATGGTCTACTGGTCTAATGAGATAAGAGCCTTTAGAAAAAATGCGGAACTAGAAAACACGAGAAGAGGATTTACACCACTCGGTTTCAAAATCCCTTACGATCACATGTTCTACTCTAAAGATCTCGAGTGCTCGAGGTTTGAAGAAATAGAGGATGCAGATTCTAATCATCTAGGTATTCTAGCAACCTTTCAGTTTAAGACTGAGGCGTATGAGGAGGAGATTAGGGCTTCTGTTGGTTTTTTGGGAAGTAAATAAACCCTCTTTTTTACCTTTGTTTCTATGGAAACCAGTCTTACCTATCGACTCAAGACCTTCGATCAGCTCTCTAAGCAGGAACTCTATGATATTATGGCTTTACGCCAAGAGGTATTTATCGTAGAACAAGACTGTCCTTACCTAGATGCTGATGGAAAAGATATACCAGCCCATCATCTCATGGGCTATAAAGGAGCGGAACTCCTATGCTACACTAGACTCCTAGACAAAGGAATCAGCTACGAAAAATACTCATCTATAGGTCGAGTAGTAAACTCTCCTAAGATTAGAGGAAAAGGAGAAGGCCTACCTCTCATGATAAAATCCATCGAAGCTTGCAAAAAACTATTTCCATCTACTGACATCAAAATATCTGCACAGTGCTACCTCCAAGGTTTCTATGAAAAACTCGGCTTTGTTTCTAATGGAGATTTTTACCTGGAGGATGATATTCCGCATATGGGGATGGTGTTGGAGGTTTAGGATTTAAAAAATAGTCCAGTCCGTTTTGGAAATCTAAAGAAAATAGAAGCTTAAATGCAATTAAGTATATTTATGATTAATTAAACTTGAATGACCGCAACAGAATTATTCACAAATTTAAACCAAACAGATGAGGTAACTAAAATTGAAGCAAAGCCAGGAACTGGTATTTCTAAATCTGTTATGGAAACTATTTGTGCCTTTGCTAATGAACCTGGAATTGAAGAAGGATATATTTTGTTAGGTGCAATTCGAGATGATAACTCCCTCTTCCCACAATATATTATTGACCCCATTGAAGATTCTGACAAATTACAATCAGAGCTAGCAACTAATAGTGCTTCCATGTTTAATCGTTCAATAAGACCTGAAATAACAATCGAACAAATCAATGGTAAAAATGTAGGCGTAATTAAAGTCAAAGAACTTCCCTTAGATCAAAAGCCATTATACTTTAAAAGTGAGGGTCTCCCTCAAGGAGCTTATCGAAGAATTGGCCCTACTGACCACAGATGTACAGAAGATGACATGTACATGTTTTATGCAAATGAAAAAACATTTGATTCTTCACTCTTAGACAATACAAATTTAAGTGATGTCGACGAATTAGCAATTAGGAGATATCGTACTTTAAGAGAATCAATCAACCCTCTTGCTGAAGAGTTGACATATTCTGACAAAGATTTATTACAATCACTGGGTTGTTTTGCCGCTGATGGATCGCAACGTCTTTCTATAGCTGGACTAATTTTATTTGGAAAATCTATTAGTCTCAGAAGGATTTTCCCAATGCTCCGTGTTGACTATATTCGGGTAAATGGAAATGAATGGGTCTCAGATCCTGACGAAAGGTATACTACTATAGATATGCGAGGATCTTTAATTACTCTTATATTCAGAATTGTAGATGCTGTCTTTTCCGATCTTCCCAAAGGGTTTAAGCTCGAAGATTCTCTTCAAGCTAAGACGACAGGAATGCCTATCAAAGTTCTTAGAGAAGCGATTACGAATTCATTAATGCATCGTTCATATCGAATAAATTCACCCATTCAAATTATTAGGTATGATAACAGGCTTGAAATAATCAATCCTGGATTCTCTTTGAAATCAGAGGAAAACCTCGGAACTCCTGGTTCAGAAACTCGAAACCCTTTTATAGCTGCAGTATTTCATGAAACAAATCTTGCGGAAACTAAAGGATCTGGAATAAGGGCTATGAAAAAACTACTATCAAATGCACAACTCGCTCCACCTACTTTTAGTTCAAATAGAGATTCTAACCAATTTATCGCACGTCTATTACTTCATCACTTTCTAAGTAAAGATGACATACAGTGGCTTGCTAATTTTGAAACACATGAACTCAACGATAGCCAAAAACAAGCGTTGATTTTTCTAAGAGAAACTGGGGCCATTGATAATAACGCATATAAACAACTATCGGATGCTGACACTTTAAAAGCGAGCAATGATCTTAGGTCACTAAGAGAAATAGGCTTAATCGATCAAAAAGGTAAAGGAAGAGCAACATATTATATTCCCAGTAAAGTATTAATTCGTTCGACTTTTAACACAGAAGGTAATATTATAAGCACAGAACCTGTAAAATTAAACACAGAACCCCCGTCTCTTAACACAGAACCCTTAAAATTAAACACAGAAGGAAAATCGGTAAGCACAGAACCTAAAAGGAAAAGTAACGAGAGGTTTTCAGGATTTCAAATTCCAAATCAACTAAAGAGCACAATTTTGTCGTTAAAAACACGAGAACGTGATCCTAATAAAATAAAAGATATAATTGTAGAACTTTGCAAACTTCAAAATATGGAGCTAAAAGATTTAGCAAAAATATTACAAAAAGAAGAAAATTGGATAAGCAGAACATATGTAAAGCCACTAATTGACGAAAATAAGTTACAATACACAATACCAGAAATGATAAACCATCCTAAGCAAGCCTATGCAATAAAAAATAAGGGCAAGGATTAGACGAGTACACGGCTCATGAAAATATTATCCTACAGGTAGTCTCCTACTCTCGTGGACCAGTATCAACCATGATTGAAGATAGTCTGAAGGACCAAATATCCTAAATGGATTTCCGACGAAGGAACCGCGAACTATTAATTCGTTTTCACAGCACACTTTTATAAATACACACTTACGGAGCAAAATTCCGGCAATTAAATAGCATATTCGCCGTAAATAATACGGCATATAATTTACAATCCGGCAAGAAGGAAATGTATTTGCAGTAATATAAACGGCAATTATATCTAATGTACATTCATGAAAAAGGAGATTGGCTAAAATTCCAATGGGATAATGACCTACTATTACCGTACATAAGTAAAGTACGTGATCTACAAGGTAGATTAATAGGCAGAATGGAAGGCATGGGATCTGAGCTACGGGAAGAGGCAGTTCTAAAGACTATAACAGATGACGTAATGAAGTCAAGTGAAATAGAAGGTGAATTGTTAAATCCAAAAGAAGTAAGATCCTCTGTAGCAAAAAGACTAGGAATGGAAATTTCTGGATTACCCAATGCAAGTAGAGATATAGAAGGTGTAGTAGAAATGGTGTTAGATGCAACGCAGAAATACAAAGATCCATTAACTAAATATCGATTATGCGGCTGGCATGCAGCTTTGTTTCCAACAGGTAGAAGCGGTATGTACAAAATTACCGTAGGAGATTGGAGAAATGATGAAAAAGGTCCAATGAAAGTTATTTCAGGACCAATGGAAAAAGAAAAAATTCATTTCACAGCACCAGCAGCCTCAAGACTAGAGGATGAAATGGATCAATTCTTAAGTTGGTTTAATACTGAAGATGGTTTAGAGAAGGTGTTAAAATCTGCAGCGGCTCATCTGTGGTTTGTAACCATACATCCATTTGATGATGGAAATGGAAGAATCGCTCGGGCAATCGCAGATTGCCAATTGGTAAGAGCAGACAGAACAAGTCAAAGATTTTATAGCATGTCATCTGAGATAATGAAATCTAAAAAAGGATACTATAATATTCTGGAATCAACCCAAAAAGGAAGCCTAGATATAAGTCAATGGTTAGTATGGTATATCGAACGGCTCATCGAATCCCTTGAGGTGACAAATGAAACACTATCTAAGATTTTTTCAAAAGCAAAATTTTGGGAGCTACATAAAGACACTAAATTCAATGACAGACAAATAGTGATGATAAATAAACTACATGGCGATTTTGTAGGAAAATTATATTCATCTAAATGGGCAAAGATTACAAAAGTACATAGAGACACTGCTCTGAAAGACATACAAGACTTAGTGGATAAACGCGTATTATCAGATTCTGGAGAAGGAGGAAGAAGTACAAATTATGTAATTAATCTACCGAGATTGGATTGAGGAAAAACATCATAATATAAACTTCAAACTTACCGATGAACTAAAAACATTGTGATTTCTGGTTTCAGTCCAATCCAATGCAATGAAATTTCCAAATTCCGGGTGATTATTTTTGAATCTCACCACTCCATATTCACATTTACCTATTTTCCCAATCACTCAAAGGCTTCTATATTCCTTTCAAAGATTCTTTTCCTCCCTGATTCTACTAACTAGCCCACATGTTTTAACAGCTCTAACACTATTAAAAAACAAAATCATCTATCTTTTCCAGCTTAAAAACTTCTATAAAGCTAGGAGGATTTTCAATTATTCCTCTTTCTGAAATTAACTTAATATGAATATTCCTTTCTTTTGCCTTGATGGCAAAATCGTCCAATATTTCAATAATATCATTATCTAAAAATCTGGTTTTTCTAACATCCAGTTCTAAGTATGAGTTTTCTGGAAGAGAATCCAACTCGTTCAAAATTGATCCCTTATTGAAGAAAGTTACCTCCTCAGCTAAGGTCATTTTTACTTTATTACTTCCAGAACCTCCTTCTACTTTATGCAAAAAGTGAGAGTTCTGATAACTATTTATGAGTATTACAACAACTCCTACCGCTAATCCTAATCCTATCCCATATAATAAATCGATAAAGACGATACCTAATACTGTGACTATAAATGGAACAAATTGCATCCAGCCCAGATCCCACATTTTCTTAAAAAGTGCTGGTTTGGCCAGTTTCCATCCAACAATGAAAAGTATTGCCGCTAGTACCGATAGAGGTATCTTATTTAATAAGGTAGGAATTAAAATCACAGAAATCAATAAAAGGAAACCATGAATGATGGCAGACATTTTGGACCTACCACCTGATTGAATGTTTGCAGAACTTCTTACGATAACCTGAGTTATCGGCAATCCACCTATCATCCCAGATATGATATTACCTGCACCCTGAGCAAATAACTCCCTGTTAGTAGGTGTTACATTTTTGTGAGGATCTAACTTATCCGTAGCCTCGACACATAGCAGAGTTTCTAAACTTGCTACTAGAGCAATAGTAAAGGCCGTAACCCATATTGCTGGATTTGTAATAGCTCCAAAATTTGGAAAACTAAATTGTCCCAGAAACGAATCAAAATTATCGGGAACAGGAACACTTACTAAGTGCTCTGCACTGATACCAAGTTTTGAATTAGATGAAGTCAGTATATAATAAAGAATCCCCATAACTACAGCTACTAATGGACCCTGCACTAGCTGAAAGAATTTTCCCTTTTTGGACAATACATTACTCCAAAGTATCAATATGGCCATGGCAATTATTCCTACTATCGTGGCCCCTAAACTTATATTGTTAAAAGCATCAAAAATTCCAGAAAAGGTATTACCCCCATCAACTTGGAAAAAGGAAAAATCTCCTTCTGGATCTGAGTCATAGCCAAAAAAGTGAGGAATTTGCTTGAGTATAATTATAATTCCAATCCCTGTCAGCATTCCCTTTATTACTGAGGAGGGGAAATAATATCCAATAACCCCTGCTTTTAAAACTCCGAATAGAAGTTGAATCACACCTCCTAAAACGACAGCTAGTAAGAAGTTTTCAAAACTTCCTAAAGTTCCAATCGCTGTTAATACAATCGCCGCTAAACCAGCTGCAGGTCCACTAACACCTATTTTAGAACCACTAAGTGCTCCTACAACTATACCGCCTATAATTCCAGCAATTAAACCAGAAAAAAGAGGTGCTCCACTTGCCAGTGCAATCCCAAGACACAAAGGAATCGCGACAAAAAACACAACGATACTAGCCGGTAAATCGTTTTTTAAATACTGAAACTGGTTTTTCATGGTTCTAAAATTTTTACAATGTTACAAAAAGTAAGCTTTACTAACTAACGTGTTAGTAAATATTATCTAGACAATAGTAAAAAAAACAATACTTATTAGTAATAGTTCTAAGAATTCTCGAATAAAATAACAATGCTGTTGAACATTTGTTTTGTACCGATAACTTTTATTCTAGACTGATAAAATACGGCCTATCCAGATGAGAAAACGAGTTAAAAAATACTATGTTGGATTTTATTATCGACTTGAAAAAAAGAAGAACTGATAGACGACTTGCGAAATAAAATGGAAAAAATGGCAGAAATTGAATACCCTTCTTTCAAGAATTGGTTAAACTTACCGAAACTGTAAATGCAAACTATATTTAAACCAAACAGATACTACAGTCAAAATTTATGATGCCCTTCAGAAATTTTCAAATTTCCAAATTTAAAAGCTATGCGATAGCAGCCGAGCTTACCTCATTATCACATTTACATATTCCCACATTATCCTAGTGTAGCATGAGTCATACTCAACAACTCTCTAACATCTGTAAGCGTAGCTCCCTGAGCATAAACTCTTAACACAGGCTCCGTTCCACTAGGCCTAATCATCACCCACTCAGAATCACTGAGGTAGAACTTATAACCATCGATGTCCTCTATTTTAATAATATCTCTATCTCCTATCTGCTTAATATCACCAGCCTTACATCTATGGATTATCGCCCATTTTTTATCCTCAGCTATATGTAAATCATCTCTATCAAAGGCAAAAGGACCAGTAATCGCATAGATATCAGCGATAAGCTCTTTGATGGATTTTCCAGTTTTGGCCATAAACTCCATGATGAGTAATCCCATCCATACACCATCTCTCTCTGGGATATGTCCTTTTACAGCCAGACCTCCGGACTCTTCTCCTCCAACTAGCACATCTTCCTTAATCATAATCTCAGCGATGTACTTAAAACCGATTTTGGTAACCTCCAGCTCTAAACCGAAGTGCTCAGCCAGTTTTTTCATCTTATCAGTTACTGAGAAAGTAATGATAACCTTACCAGTCATTTTCTTTACCTCAGCCAAATAGTAGAGAAGTAATAAAAGCAAGTGATGGCTATCTACAAAGTTTCCATCCTCGTCATACATACCGATACGATCTGCATCTCCATCGTTTGCCAGCCCTAGATTGTAGTCTGTTTTCTTAAGTGTATCCGAGAGCCATCCTAGATTTCTATGAATCGGCTCTGGAGGACAGTTTCTAAACCCAGGGTTATAATCACACCTGAGTAAATAAGTATCAGGAAGTAGTCTCTCTACGATTCTCTGGCCAGCTCCATACATGGCATCATAGACCAGTTTTATATGTGATTTTTTTATTGCTTCTAAGTCAAAGTTCTCATTACAATGATCAAAATACATCTGCTCCAAGTCCACAAAATGGATTCTCCCTTTATCTATACATTCTTCAAAAGATGGTAACCCTTTTAAAGTATGGTCTGGGATAAGTGCTTCTACCTCCGCTATCTCTTTAGGAATAGTCGGTCCTCCGAATGAAGATTTAAGTTTATATCCATTATAAGTCGGTGGATTATGACTGGCAGTAATTACAACTCCTAAATCTGCTTTAAGCTTTACGATACCGAGTGAAACCATCGGAGTAGACACAAACTCTTGTGCATAATAAACATCGATTCCATAATGAGCGAACACTCTAGCAGCTGTCTTAGAAAACAATGGACCTCCAAATCTGGCATCGAAACCGATTACCACTTTTGTCATATTTCTTTCTTTCATCCACTTAGCAGAGGCTTCTGCAACCCTGGCTACATTATCTACTGTATAATCCTGAGCTATTATCGCTCTCCATCCATCAGTACCAAATTTAATCTTTGTCATTTTAAAATGTTTATTACCATAATATTACATATTACAAATAAATGTAATATATTAGTGTTTCAATTTACTCATATGCAAGATCTCGTAAACTACAAAAGTAAGGCAAATATCATCCCAATTGATAGGCCTACTAAAAATGATGGGTCACATTTAACGGCTGCCGTAAATAACACAATGCAGCATTTTACCTTCTCTAGTGAGGAAAAGAAGAAGAGCGTTCTCGGACAACTTCTATATCGTCTGAACTTACTGAATGTAAAAACAAATGACCTAATTTTAGAATTAGGAACTGGAACTGGACTACAGGCAGCTGTATTGGCTGAGTTAGGAGCACAGGTAATTACCGTTTCTGATAATAAGACAACGGTGCAAGCTAATCTTAGGACGCTTTCTACAGAAACAAAAAATCGTATACAAGTATTCAATAAGTCAGAAATTGCGACAGCTGGAAGCAATGCTCCTTTTGATAAAATAGTAGTATCTCCAGAAGTAAGTAATCTACCTATGGAACTCTATGGATTATTATCTGTAGGAGGAGATATGGTTCTTACTAGTGACAGTACAGAAAACCCTGCTTTGATGCATGTGGTACGTACGTC
>CAZDWO010000009.1:0-5381 GCA_964509175.1 uncultured Saprospiraceae bacterium | reverse complement strand
AAATCAAAGTCTCATTTAATTTACCTTCCTTCCTTTCACTTTATCAGAAGAGTATTCTACTTTCTGAGCTTTCTTAATGTCTACCATCAGTGAGGTAAAAGCACTATTTGCATCTGTATAATAGGTAGCTCCATTATAACTGATCTTTCCATATCTTCTTTCCCAGTCCTTTGCTCGTAAAGTATAACGACCTCCGTTTTTCTTACTCGGACCGAATATCAGATAGTTATCAGACTCATCAAAGGAGACTGCAAATCGATTCTCTTTAGGAGTAAATACAACGATTCCAGGAGTACCTTCCTTAAAAATGACCTCCTCTACCCTTCTTCCATCTTTTACTCTGATTTTACCATCGTCGATCTCAGAATTATCAGACCCCTTCTCTCTTCTCAGAACGATGTCATCGGATAGATAAAATTGTATACTTTTTAGTTCGCTTTCTGACCAGCTAAAGTCATCATACATTCTCTGTGTAAATGGAGACAGCTTCGGGCTACAAGAACTTAAGAAAAGTCCTGCAAGGAACAAAAACATGATATTTCTTAGGGAGATCATAGTACTACTTTTTGATTCAATGGAAAATTAGTCCAACTTATTCTTACTACAAGATTAGACTAGAGTACTTAACCTAAGTTTAAAAGTTTGGTCCAGAAAAGTATGATAAAGCTTAAATTTCTTAACGCTTATACTGCTATAGTCTCCGACTCTGTAAGCGTCTTTTCTCATCAAAAAAGTCCAGAAGCAGCTGAGAACATTCCTCATACAATACTCCGAATTCCAGTTTGGTCTTGGGATGGAGGAGCTCTTTTCCGTAGTTCATAAAACCCTTCTGATCGTCGCTCGCCCCATATATTACCTTGCCTAGCTGTGCCCACTTGAGTGCTCCTGCACACATTACACAGGGTTCGAGAGTGATAAAAATAGTGCACTGATTGAGGTATTTACTACCTAGAAAAGCAGCAGCAGAAGTAATGGCCATCATTTCGGCATGAGCCGTAACATCGTTGAGCAGCTCAGTCTGATTATGAGCTCTAGCGATGATTTTATTTTTGGCTACGACCACCGCACCTACAGGAACCTCACCGGCAATCTTTGCTTTTTTGGCCTCCTTTATGGCCTCCTTCATAAAATAAACATCGGTCTCTACTGATAACATGAAAAGTTATTATGACTTCAAGGATAAAAAATATTTTTCAATATCTTTGCACATGGAAAAAAGTAATTATAGCCCTTCTATACGTCCAGAGGAAGCATATACGTTTGACGATGTACTCCTTATCCCAGATTATTCTGAAGTTTTACCGAGAGATGTAGACATTTCTACACAGCTCACTAGAGAGATACGTATAAACGCTCCGATCGTTTCTGCAGCCATGGATACTGTGACAGAATCACAGCTTGCCATTGCACTAGCCAGGCAAGGAGGTCTCGGGTTTATCCATAAAAATATGTCGATAGAGGCTCAAGCGGCCAAAGTAAGATCCGTAAAAAGATCTGAGAGTGGAATGATAATCGATCCCGTAACCTTACAGGCTGATGCGATAGTAATGGATGCTCTCAGTCTTATGAAAACCCATAAGATCGGAGGTATACCTGTTACAGATGCTCATAATAAGCTTATCGGTATATTGACAAATAGAGATTTACGTTTTGAAACAAATCGTCGTCGACCGGTCACTGAAATAATGACCAAAGAAAATCTCATCACTGCTGTAGAAGGAACAACACTGGAACAGGCCAAAGAGATACTCCAAAAACATAGAATAGAAAAATTACCTGTTGTAGATGACACAATGGAACTCATCGGACTGATTACCTATAAGGACATCATGAAGGTCGAGGACTACCCTAACTCTGCCAAGGATAGTAGAGGTAGACTTATGGTCGGTGCGGCAGTCGGAGTTACGGCTGATATACTAGACCGTGTAAAAGCACTCGTAGATGTAGATGTAGATGTGGTATGTATAGATACGGCTCATGGACATTCTAAGGGAGTCCTAGATGCCATCAGAAATGTAAAAGGCAAGTTTGGGGATTTACAAATCGTCGGTGGTAATGTCGCTACAGGAGCAGGAGCACTTGCTCTAGCAGAAGCAGGTGTAGACGCTGTAAAAGTAGGTGTAGGACCAGGAAGTATCTGTACGACTCGTATCGTCGCAGGTGTCGGTGTACCACAGTATTATGCCATCCAGTCTGCCTCAGCAGCTCTCAAACCGCTAGGCATACCCGTTATCGGGGATGGAGGAGTGAGATATACAGGTGATATTGCCAAGGCACTCGTTGCTGGAGCAGATACCATTATGGCAGGATCACTGTTTGCAGGAACAGAAGAGTCACCAGGAGAGATGGTCATCTTCCAGGGTCGTAAGTTTAAAATCTACAGAGGGATGGGTTCTCTAGGAGCGATGAAAGGAGGATCTAAGGACAGATATTTCCAGGATGCAGAGGATGACATTAAAAAACTTGTCCCAGAAGGAATAGAAGGAAGGGTACCGTATAAGGGTACCGTTGCAGAGGTGATGGTGCAGTATCTCGGAGGACTCAGAGCCAGTATGGGTTACGTAGGAGCGGCTTCCATAGATAAAATGCACGGAAAGAAAGTAGTACGCATTACAGGATCAGGAATTCTAGAAAGCCATCCTCATAATATCAGCATTACCAAGGAAGCTCCTAATTACTCAGCGAGATAGATGGCAATTCTGCCTCGATCATATTACCTCTCAGAAGATGTCCTCGGATTATCTCAGGATCTTCTTGGAAAATATCTGATCAGCAGCATCGATGGAAAACAGACAGCAGGAAAGATTGTCGAGACAGAAGCCTATCGAGCACCTGATGATAAAGCCTGCCATGCTTACGCAAATAAAAGAACTCCTCGTACAGAAACCATGTTTGCCATCGGAGGCACTGCCTATGTTTACATATGCTATGGCATCCATAATCTATTTAATATCGTAACTGGCCCAGAGGATACAGCTCATGCCATTCTTATACGAGCCATAGAACCTACAGATGGACTTGACCATATGGAAAAGAGAAGGAATATGCCGCTTACGCGAAAGGAGAGCTGCAACGGACCAGGAAAATTTACCAGATGCATGGGTATCACGAAGGAACATAATGCCATCGATTTAACTTCTAAAAAAAGTAAACTTTGGATTGAAGACAAAGGCATCACCCTAAAGAAAAACGATATTATCGCTGGACCTCGAGTCGGAATGTCTACCGCCAAAGAATCGTCCAACTGGCCATGGCGATATAGAATAAAAGGAAATAAATGGACCAGCAAACCTGATAAAGTACATTACGAGGGATGGTAAAATATCTTAGGCTGACTTAAGTTTCAACTTATTTTTAACCAATCTGGCTTGCTTTTTCCTTTCCGTAGAATTGTTTTCTATTTCTACTGACAGTTTCATATTGACAATTTTCCATAGTAGAGTGGCTGAGATTAAACCATTACAATGCTCTTCTATTCTATACAGAATTGCCAAACCTGGATTTTCCTTATCATTTAATATTCTAGAAAATCTAGTTTCATGAATACTTAAGTCCTCCGCTAGTTTTCTTTTAGTAATATTTAAAATCGCTACATATTGTTTAAAGAATTCCGAAAATGAAAATTCCTTACTATAGTTTTCCGTTTGGATATAATCAGTAAATTTAAATTTTAGACTTATCAGGTCTGCATAGATTTTTTCTTCTTTCCCTACTTTCGATAAGCTCCGTAGCCTTAATTTTACTAGCTCTTTATCTGCTTTGGCTTTTTGTTTATGGCTTAAACCATGTGGCTCTATGGAGTATTCCTGCTTCTTCTTCATTGATCTAATTATTGCTTAGGTATTTATTCATTAATCGTTCGCTGGATTCTAGTTCTACTGCGAGGTGTTTGCCATATTGCTTGAAACCATATTCTCGCTTATAATGGTCTATTAATCTGGTTTTAGGGATTAAAGAAACGAATCCATAAAATCCCGAATAAAAAGATTCTTTACAAGCATGAGCTATCAGAATTCCTGCTACTCTTTGATATCGTTTATCCTTTCCCATGTTGCTCTTAGAAAGTTCCAGAAGTCTAATTTCCACTCTTAGCTCCTCAAATATTTTAGCTATTGACATAAGACCAAGTATTTCATTAGTCCTTATAATCTCTAGTTTATAAACATCAAAAGAACTTTCTTCTACCCACTCGAACTGAAAATTTAATAAATCACTCTTCTCTATTTGCTCGAGCTTTGTAATTTGTACCTTGATGTTTTTCTTTTCGATGAGGTCATAAACGTACATATCTAAAGCTACTAAACTTTATGTATTTTATCAAGTAGTATTATAATTTTTATAATGGTAGAAAACTATTTAAACACAAGGAAGTAGTCTTTCTGAAATTGTAGAAGAATATTTAACGGTCATATCTAAGTCGAGACCCAAAGGAAATAAATCAAAATTTCATCCCCTCGTAGAAGAGTTATGTGGATCTGTCAAAATCCCAAATGATGAAACCTATGATGAAATCTTAGGAGAAGCATTAATAGAAAAATATTCTAATCGATGAAAATTTTGCATTTTAGTTTTTCTATACATTCCTAATCCACCTTTACCAACTTCTCCGTATACACAATCCGCTCTTCATTCCGTCCAGGCACATACTCTAGTGAATATAACCCAGAAGGAAACTGAGACACATCCAACTCCACTTCTCCACATAACTCCTGCTGATACAATACAATCTGACCTTGCATATTTACTAGATAGATATCTCCAAAGGTATTATCAGGAATCTCTACCGTAACAAAAGATGATGCAGGATTTGGATACATTTTTAAATCTCTTCTCCAGAATACCTCCTCTCCTAAGATGCTAGAAATACTAGCATCACACTTCTCCTCCTCATCTACTCTGAATCTCGGAAAATTAGGAAAACTACCAGTAGAAGATACCTCGGGTAAGATTACACCCTGCTGCACTAGATTACAGGCGATTCCTTTTTTATCTGGATTATGTATGACATGGAAAGAATAACTACTGCTTCCAGGTCTTATGTAAATCTTACAATCTGGACCCAGAGTACTAACAAAGAAGCTCGTAGAAAAGGGATCATTTACACCATTATGCTCCGCTATAAACTCTTTTCCATCTACTAAATTATCATAGGCCACTTCTACCTGCCATAAAGAATCTGCTGTAGCCAAATACAAAAACTCTGAGCTAGGACTCCACTCACAGGTTGCAAAAGAAACCTGACCAACGATGGGAATAGCTAATTTCTTGATGTTTGTTAACTGACCATTATCTCTGTCAAAATCATAAAGCAACAATCCATCGGCATGATTAAAATAAGCATACTTTGTTCCATCAGGAGAAAATTTGGCGTCTCCACCAGC
>CAZDWO010000008.1:22909-78048 GCA_964509175.1 uncultured Saprospiraceae bacterium | reverse complement strand
TATTAACAAGAATGATGCCCTAAGCGTCTTAGGCTGTACATTTTATATATTAGGTATTAACATCATCTAATGAGAAATGAGTAGATTAAGTATTATCAAATCCCATTCTTTTGACTATTTAAAGCCCCTATAACTTAGTTAGCTTGCCTATAATAAGCCTTTGTAGATAAGTACTCACTGCCACAAAAAAATGGGAACCTCTAAAAAGAGATTCCCATAAATATCAAATTTTAATGTCTTTACTAGGCTTAGTTTACCATTAGCTTAGAAGAAGCTATGCCATCTTCTAATTTTATTTGGATGATATACATTCCAGCAGTCATATTAGAAACATCTAGTTTCTGTGAAGTGGTATTTAAATTTCCTGATAGGAAAACTACCTTACCTTGAATATCTGTAATAGAAATTCTCTCCATTGTATTATCACCTGCAGTAACAGTTACTAGACCACTAGCAGGATTAGGGCTTATGCTTAATTCTACTTGAGAGATTTCTTCATTAGAAGAAATTCCACACTCTCCTATTCCTAAAGAAACACACATTCTAGGCAATAGATAACCCATCATAAGGTCGATGTTTCCTCTTGCTTTTTCTGCAGACATTCCTTCATTAAGGATCAATCCATTAGAATGGAATGTTCCACCTAGTGGGTGAGGCAGCATATTCCACGGAATTCCCATTCCTTGACCAGGAGCTGGAGCATTTTCGTCCCACCAGTCTATAACAACACCTTCTGTTAAACCTGCTGAATTTGGCTCCGCTAAAAAAGGAAAAAGACCTTCAACATAATCATGTCCTGCAGCTTCTGCATTGGCTCTTGCCATATCGGTAATCGGATCGAAGTAACTAACGTCCGTATAGTTTTGATTTCCTAAGGAATCTTGAATATTTGCAACTGTTAAGCTACCCTGAACTCTTACAATAGGATCTCCAGTAGTAGGTACTACTAAAACGTCATCTATGTATGGAGCAAACTGATCATTAGGATGTTGTATAGATATCGTAGGAAAAGACTCCTCATCTAACCATGAAGCATCACCAAGTGCTCCACCTATGTTTACAGCTAGGGCAAAAGCTGAGGATTGATCTACGTGGTTAGGATAATTAGTAGTATCTCCCATCATTAAACCAAAACCATCTGCTGGCACCACAGTAAGTGCTTTTCCTTCTACATCTCCATGAAAGGTCGGTACAACCATGGGTGTTTCTGGTGTTCCATCAGCATCTGTATCTAATACAAATTTGGCAGGACCAAATTGTGTATTTATTATTTTTGCATAAGCATCATCTAGACCATCTCCATTATCATCGCCGAAGTTATTCAACCCAGCCATACCTAAGGTTATATAACCTCCAGTACCTGTACCTAAAACTACAATCTGATCTGGGTTAATACCATAAGGGTTTCCGCCGTTTTCAACAGTTTCCTTTAAGAATCTTACAGCGGTAGTTCCATCTTGGATTCCTCTGTAGGCAGCCTGAATAAGTCCTAAGGCTCTCTCTGGCTGAGACTGAGCTAGTGGATTCCATCCTAGACGATAGTCTACAGAGCATGCTACGTAACCTCTTCTCGCTAACTGAGTACAGATTTCTACAGCAGAACTGTCTATTTTTTGTCCAGCGATTTGTGCATTTGTCACAGGAGGCAAGAAATTACCTGTATGGAATACAAGTACAGCTGGTCTACTTGTTTCTGTATCATTGTCTGGAGTGTAAACATCCATTAATAATTGTTGTGGCACTGCCTCTCCTACTTGAGGTATAAATAGTACTGTAGCATTGACACCATATACGACATCAGATTCTACAGAAACAGAAAATTGTCCATCATCGATGTATCTCACATCTTGAGCATTTACTGTAACTGCAAACAACAGTACTGTGAATAATAAAGTAAATTTTTGTTTCATAAATTTGATTTTAACGCAAATAATAATTTCATAAAGCGTATTGTATTAAAAAATTAATTAGGTTGATATGTAAATTGAATGTAAGCTAGTCTTCCTATTCTAGGCCCTCCAAAAGTTTGGAAGCTTTCGTTATTTAAGAGGTTACTTGCTCCTATTTTAAAAGTTGTATTAATGCTTGGTACCAATATATTTACCTGAGCATCTAGCATGTCGTACGATGGAATAAATCCAGTAAACTGTGGCGACCCTTCAAATAAGAAGCCTTCTATCCATTTGTAGTTTATATTGAATCCTATGTTCTTTATTTTCTTTTCTCCTAGATTAAGGGTAACATTTCTTCCACTGAATCCCAGATTAAACTTATGCTCAGGAGTATTAAATGCAGGAATAATAGGATCGTCTTCATCAGCTTTAACTAAAGCATTCCACGAATAATTTCCGTTTAAAGCCAACTTGTCAAATAGATAATAATTAAGTCCTATTGAGGCTCCTTGGGTAGTTACTTGATTTGTAGAGTTTGCGGAATATCTAAATATTTCTAGCCTTTGGATTCCTCTAAAATCAGCTGTAGGAACAAAGTCAGCACCTATATTAAACCCTATAAAATTATCATACAAACTGTAGTAATAACTCGCATCTACAAATAACTTTTCAAATAAGGTAGTCCTATATCCAAACTCCAAAGTCCTTACATTTTCTGGACGTATAGGATCGATATCGAAGGTTTGATTTAAAATATCTTCGCTAGGATTTGCAAAAAAGGCTGTTAAATTATCAATGGATAATAATCCTTGTACTCCATTTAAATTACCACTTAGAGTAGCTCTACCTACATCAAGAAATAAAAACTGGTCTGCCAAAGTAGGATTACGTATCGCAGAAGAAAATGAAGCTCTTAGAAAATTATTAGGTGATGGATTATAAACTATGGATGCGGCTGGAGATAATAACCAGTCAAAGTTTTCGTTTTTATCAGCCCTTAGGGTTCCTTGGAGTTTTATTTTATTGTCTACAAGTGATTTTTCTATACCTGTGTAAAATCCAAATTCGAAATTGGTAATCTTATTATCTGTAGTATCAGAAAAAACTGTCCCTCTAGAATCAGGAGCATATAATCTAGTGTTCCCTCCTACTATTAATTTATTGGTCCAACCAGGAGTAAAGATATATTCGCCTTGAGTATGATATAGAGCAGAATTATCAAAAAATCTCGTGCCGACACCATCTCCATTAGGATCTCTAAAGGCTTGTGTTATCTCATTAAATTTTTGGTCAAATCTCTCAGTACCTGGTTCAAAGAAAGGTTCTCCTACCCCATTTTGTCCCAACTCGAAATTTGCAAAATCCTCGGCCTCCGAATGATACCCTTGCAATACTCCATTATTATCTTCTAACCACTGATTAGCAGCATCTACATCAAAATCAAAAATCGCCTCAAAAGTTTCTGGATCTACACCCACAAAAACAGGTTCAGGATATCCATTTTGTAACATCAATGGGGTGATTACATCTAACCAATACTTAGTATAATTTCTAGACCACTCTCCATTGCTCTTAGCTGCATTTTGCAATTCTAAGGCCGTAAAATATGGGTCGTAGCTATCTCCAGAACCAGTTCTCGTTGTAAAGGCTCTTATAAAGAACTTATTTGCTTTTTTGTACTCTAGTCTATTTTGTAAAAATGTTATTCCTTTTAAGCTAAATCTATTATCTCCTTGGAAAACCGTAGTTCCAGATCCAAAACTATTTGCAAATATTATCTCTGGTGATTGTTCTGCCTTAGAAGGATTGGTTCGATAATGGAGGGCAAAATTTGCCTTAAAGTTTCTAGTATCGTAGTCTACTAGGTCTTCTTCCTTATAACCTGTACGATGCCATTGGCCCAGAGCACTACTAGGATTAGAAAGGGTAAATGATGTAAAATCATTTCCACTCTGATACTCATCTCCATAAATATTTACTGCATCGAATCTTCCAGGATTATCAACTCCGACTTCAGAATCATCTACTGGAGCAAAATTATTTGCTTCCCAATCATCAGCACGGAGATACTCTAGATTAAACTTATAGGCAAACCTGTCTTCCCCTTTATCATTTTGAAATTTATCAGCATATCTAACAGCTGTCTTAAGCAAATTTCTTTCTGCAAGCCTCACTGATGCTGATAAACCTTCATGAAAAAATGGATCCTTGGTCTGCATACTGATTACTCCATTAAATGCATTAGGACCATAAAAAGCGGAAGCGGCACCGACAATAATTTCGACTTTATTTACATCCAGTTCTGAGGTACCCAGAAAATTCCCAAGTGAGAAATTCAACCCTGGAGCTTGATTGTCTACTCCATCTATAATCTGTAGTGATCTTACTGGACTCGTACTATTAAAACCTCTGGTATTTATAATTTTAAACCCCAAACTGGCTGCAGTGAGATCCACTCCCTTTAGAGCTCCTAAACCATCATAAAAATCAGCTGCAGGTGTTTCTTTAATCGCTATTAGGTCCAATGCCTCTATGGTAAGTGGTGATTCTTTCTGTTTTTCTGATATTCTAGAGGCTTTTACCACTACACCTTCTATTATCCTAGAATCTTCGCTCATCGTCAATTCTAGTCTTTTATTATCCACAACTTCGACAACCTTGGTGGCAAATCCGATGTATGAGATTTCTAAAGTGCCCGGGAGTTCCATTTCTAATTCAAAAGTTCCATCCCAGTCTGTAGTGGTTCCTGTACTTGTTCCTTGTATAATTACAGATGCACCTATGATAGGATCTTTAAGGTCTGCATCGATTATTATTCCTTTTATTGTTTCTTGAGAAATACCTATAGTAACTATAAGTAAACTGAAAATAATTCCTAGTAGCTTTTTTTCCATCTTTATTTGTATGAATATACTCGTATGCCCTCAATGCTAATAACTCAAATGTAATCAAGGTAAGGTTTCTAATCTATTGTTCAAAATAAATAGTCAGAAGAACGTCATATTTTAATCAATAGGGACAGATTCCATCTAGTAAATGGTAGAAATTACAATAGTTTAGTTATGTCACTAGGTTGATATCTATCCCATAGCCTTAAACAATACCGCAATTCTACTCTATCTATTTGTACTAATCCATTTCTCAAAATCCTCTAATGACAAGGTATTCAGGCAGTTAGCACTTGTTAAGAAGCCTCTACGAGCTGCATAAACGCCATATTTGATGTTTTCGATGGCTTTTGTGCTATGTGCATCGGGATTAATGGAAATCATGACTCCTTTCTCGGTTGCATATGGAATCCAAGTATAATCCATATCTAGTCTTACAGGATTGGCATTTAGCTCGATGACTACCCTATTTGCCGCACAGGCATCTATTACTTTTTCATAATTTATTGGATATCCTGGTCTGGAGAGTAAAAGTCGCCCTGTAGGATGACCTAATATATCCGTATATGGATTTTCTATAGCCTTTATCAAACGATTAGTTGCCTTTTTCTCATCCATTTTTAGATTGGAATGTACAGAGGCAATGACTAATTCAAAGCCTTCTAGTATCTCATCTGTATAATCCAGCGACCCATCAGAAAGAATATCAGACTCTATGCTTTTAAATATTTTAAAATCTTTGAAGGACTGGTTCAACTTATCGATTTCTTCCCATTGTTGATAGACACGATCTTCTTTTAGACCATTGGCATAGAAAGCAGACTTAGAGTGATCTGACATTACGAGATATTTATAACCTAGAGCGATGCATTTCTCAGCCATCTCTTTTATCGTATTTACACCATCACTATAGACAGAATGATTATGTACTACTCCTTTTATATCTGCTACTGTAATAATATCCTCTAGTTGATCTAACTGCTTATCCTCTAATACATATTCATCATCTCTAAACTCAGAAGGAATAAATGGCAGATCTAAGGCTTCAAAAATTTCTTCCTCTGTTTCTAAGCTTTCATAATTTCCTAGTGCATCTAAAAAAGCTCCAGATGATGAAGTCTCTAATAAATCTAATCCCATTCCACTAGGACTAGAAGGAATAATAATTATCGGACAGTCCTTATAGGTGAGAAGTTCCTTTGTAGAATCAAATAAAAGACCCTCAACTTCATCAGCGATTTCTGCGGCTGATAAATCGAGTGTGGTAAGGATTTCTATTTGCTCTACTATCGGAAGTAATCTTTTTAGCTCACCTGTTATAATAAAGCTCTCATTAAAACTAGCCTCTAAATCTTCAATTAGTTCTGTGGCCATGGAATCGGCTGTCGCCCAAAGTAATTTGCCCTTAGAGGCAAAATAGTATTCTAGCTGAGTTACGAGCTGTTTTTGAGTCTTAGCTCCGAATCCTTTTAACTCTATTAATCTATTCTCATTGCAGGCATAAAGCAGCTCTCCAGGCGATTCTATTTCTAGTTCTTCCCAGATTAGTTTTATTTTTTTTGGCCCTAGCCCTTTTATTCTCAATAAATCTTGAATTCCCTGAGGAGTGATATCAGTATACTTCTCCGTAGTCTTAAGGGATCCGGTTTTTAGTAATTCTTGAATCTTCTCGCCGATAGCTTTACCCACTCCTGGAAGAACCGAGATTTCCGCTACTGTCATTTGAGACAATTCAGTAGGTAGATTCCTGATATTCATATATGCACTAGAGTAAGATCTCGTCTTAAAGTGATTCTCCCCATGCAGCTCCATTATTTTCCCTAAAAACTGAAACTCCTTAGCAATTTCTTTGTTGGTCATATTTTGAATAATCTAATCTTTGCGAAATTAGTGTAAACAATTAATTTTGGTCAAGCAATAAAAAAATATATTATGAGACTTTCGCTTTTAATCGCAATGTGCCTTTGTATTATTTCCTGTGGTGGAAATTCTGGAGGCGGTGGAGGTATAGACCTTTCTGGATATACTACAACTAATCTAGCTGGAAATGGAGTGCGAGCTCAGAAATTTACAACTGACGGAACACTAACCGAGGAAGGATATGTAGCTCATGGCAAAATGAATGGCGTATGGACAACCTATCATCCTGATGGCAAATTAAAAACCCTAACTACTTACGTGGACAATTTAAAATCGGGACCACATCTAGAATTTACAAATCGAGGCCAGATAGAACTTAAGGCACATTTTAATAATGGAGAGTTTGACGGACCCTATGGCAAATATAAAAATGGCAGACCCTTATTAGAATCAAATTACATCAACGGAAAAATAGATGGCTTCTATAGAGAATATTACACAAGTGGCAAAGATGCAGGGAAACTGCAAAGACAATCAGAATATAAAAATGGTGTCCAAGATGGTAAGTTAGAGTATTTTAACGCTGAAGGAGAAGTTACGCTCACCTACCAATTTAAAAATGGTAAACAAGTAGGAGAACCAATCCAAAACTAAGATTGAATCTAGATCTAAATCTTTTTACCTACAAGGAACTTTTAAAAATATCATCAGAGGAAGGTAAGACTCTAGTTTATGATTCCATAAGGAAAAAGAAAGTCATTCTTACTCCAGAAGAAATGACTCGGCAACTCATCGTCCATTTTCTAACTGACCAAAAAGGCTACCGAAAAAACCTTCTTCAGCTCGAAAAAAAAGTAGTCGTAAATGGAATGGCTCGAAGGTATGACCTAGTAGCCTATGATTCTGATTTTAAGCCATTCCTCCTTTTAGAGTGTAAGTCTCATAAGGTTCCGATAAAGCAAAAAACCATAGAACAGGTCAGTGCTTATAATCTCAGCTTACAAGCTCCTTACTTACTTATCTGCAATGGATACGACGCTTATTGCTATGGTGTAAATCATGAGACAGAAGAAATAATTGCTTTGGATGATATTCCACACTTTATTGGAAATTAAGTTTAATTTAGACCGCAAAAACCAGGATGGATAAACCTAGAATTCTAGTTACTGGAGCGGCTGGTCAATTGGGCACAGTACTAATAGAAGCACTACGAGACAAGTATGGGATGGAAAACGTGATAGCTACGGATATAAACAGTCAGGTGGAAAAACTGGCTCCCTTTGAATATCTAGATATCCTTAACGTCGAAAGACTTAAAACCCTCGTAGAGAAATATAAAATAACTCAAATCTACCATCTAGCTGCTATCCTATCTGCCAGTGGAGAGCGTAACCCAGCCTTTACCTGGAACATAAATCTAAACGGATTATTAGGTGTCCTGAAACTGGCGGTTGAACTGGACTTAGACAGATTATTCTTTCCTAGTACCATTGCTGTTTTTGGGAATACCACTCCTAGGAATATGACTCCTCAAGATGTGCCACTGTTACCAGAGACGGTTTATGGAATGAGCAAAACCAGTGGAGAACTCTGGTGTAACTACTATCATAAAAAATTCGGAGTTGATGTACGATCGATTAGATATCCTGGAGTAATCGGATGGCAATCTATTCCAGAAGGAGGAACTACCGATTATGCAGTGGAGATTTATCATGCTGCTCTTAAGGATAAACATTACGATTGCTTCCTAGAAAAGGATACGCGACTACCGATGATATATATGCCCGAGGTAATCAGCGCTCCCATAGATATTATGGCTGCAGATAAGGAGCAAATCTCCATGAGATATGGATACAATCTATCCTCCATAAGTTTTACTCCTGAAGAAATAGCTGCTTCTATACGTCAACATATTCCTGATTTTACCATAGAATATAATCCTGATTTTAGACAGGCGATCGCAGCCTCCTGGAGCGAGAGCATAGATGACTCACAAGCAAGAAAAGACTGGGGATGGAATCCCGATTATGATTTAAATAGTATGACCGCTGACATGATAAAAAATCTATCAGCTTAGAATAAAATAAAAAAGACAATATGTTTTCTCAAGTAAAAGAATCACTACAGAAAGAATTAGATCAGATAAAAGCTGATGGATTGTATAAGGAAGAAAGAGTGATCACTTCGCCTCAAGCCGCAGATATAAAAACCAATCAAGGACTAGATGTTATCAATTTTTGTGCAAACAATTATCTAGGTCTCTCGTCTCATCCTGATGTGATCAAAGCTTCTAAAGAGGTGATAGATTCTCATGGATTCGGGATGTCATCAGTGAGGTTTATCTGTGGAACTCAGGATATACATATGGAACTGGAAAGAAAAATTGCTGACTTTGTAGGTGCAGAATCTGCCATCCTTTACGCAGCAGCTTTTGATGCAAACGGAGGGCTTTTCGAACCAATCCTAAATGCCGAAGATGCAATCATATCAGATACCCTAAACCATGCTTCTATAATCGATGGAATAAGATTATGCAAGGCCAAAAGATATAGATACATCAGTAACGATATGGCAGATCTCGAGGTAAAATTAAAAGAGGCCAAAGAAGCTGGAGCAAGAAGAATACTCATTGCTAGTGATGGAGTATTTTCGATGGATGGAGTAATTGCACAAGTAGATAAGATCTGTGACCTAGCGGATAAATATGAGGCAATGGTGATGATCGATGATTGTCACGCTACTGGATTTACGGGTAAGCGAGGCAGAGGAAGTGCGGAGCATTGTGGAGCTTTCGGTAGACCTGATGTAATTACCGGAACCTTCGGGAAGGCACTAGGTGGAGCATCAGGTGGATTTACTGCAGGTCGTAAAGAGATTATAGACATGCTCCGTCAGCGTTCAAGACCTTATCTATTTTCTAATACCCTAGCACCATCTATAGTGGGAGCAAGTATTAAGGTATTAGATTTATTGTCTGACTCCACGGCACTAAGAGACAAACTAGAAAGTAATACTGCATTTTTTAGAAAGGGAATGACTGATGCAGGTTTTGATATTGTACCTGGTGTACATCCTATTGTACCCGTTATGTTATACGATGCAGTATTGTCTCAAAAAATGTCAGAAGCCTTACTCGCCGAAGGAATCTATGTAATCGGTTTTTACTACCCTGTAGTCCCTAAGGGAAAAGCAAGAATAAGAGTACAAGTATCCGCAGGACATGAGCAGCATCATTTAGAAAAAGCTATCGCCGCTTTTACAAAAGTGGGAAAAGAACTCGGAGTAATCTCCTAATTAAAAATAAGAGTATAATTTAGTGCTATGGAATTACAGTGGAATTATAATGAATTTTGTACCTACCTTTTAATCTATGCTAGCTATAGCGATCTAGATTTTAGTAAGGCTGAAAAGGATCACATCTTGACTAAAATAGATGAAGAGTCCTTTAAAAAAATAGAAAAGGTATATCTCGATTCTACTGAGTTTCAACGTCTCCAGATTATTATGGATCATAAAGGACTGTATTATCCTAC
Organism: uncultured Saprospiraceae bacterium; assembly: GCA_964509175.1. Lineage (GTDB taxonomy): Bacteria > Bacteroidota > Bacteroidia > Chitinophagales > Saprospiraceae > JAHDHU01. Next base: position 67,875 of record CAZDWO010000008.1, on the reverse strand, counting down.
CCTTCCACAGAAACAAGAATTGCTAGGGAAGATGAGAGAGCTCTTTGATGCAGATGGTGAGTATTCTACGCTGGAGCAGAATCTGAATGACTTTCTGGTAAAATTGCTTTAGGCTCTTCTTTTTTTACCACAGATAACACAGATTTTCTCAGATTCCAGATGTTATAAATCTGTGTTAATCTGAGCAATCCGTGGTGAATTGCTTCTATGATTCTTTCTTAAGTTTCAAACTAGGAATCGGCTGTACTATCATCTGTATGGTCTTAGGAATCCGCTCAACGAAAAGTTTTATTCTATCCTTAGTAAGTCGTTCTATAATCTCCTCTGTATAATGTCTTATGGTAAGTAGCTCCAAATCTTTCTGACTAAACACTGTATAATTCTCATCTAAGTCAGCAACAAGACCCTTTACTTTTTCTAGCTCATTGTTAACAGATATGATAAAACTTACGGCAGTGTTTTTCATCATCTTTACCTTTACCTTATGCTTCGCTACTAGAGCAAAAATCTCACTTAGGTGATCTTCTGCAATAAATGAAAAATCCTTGGTAGCTATTCTGAGTAGACATTGATTATGCTCAAATACTATAATCGGAGGATAGACAAGATCATCGATTCCAGTTATCATCGTTCCATCTCCCTCGGGTTCTACAAAGGATTTTATCTGTAGTGGGATGCCTTTGTTTTGAATAGGCTTTATGGTTTTTGGATGCAAGACCTTGGCTCCATAGTAGGTCATCTCTATGGCTTCTCGATAAGACATCGCATCTATTTTGGTCAGATTATCGAACAGACGTGGATCACCTGTGAGTATTCCAGGAACGTCTTTCCAGATTTTCATAGAGTCCACATCTAAGCAATGGCTAAAAACTGATGCCGTAAAATCTGATCCTTCTCTTCCTAACGTTGTTGTAAAATTTTCTGAGGTAGAACCGATAAATCCCTGCGTTACGATAATATCACATTCTTTAAATAGTTGGTCTGTTTTAGATTTAATTCTACTTTGGGTCTCAGCCCAATCAACCTTTGCCTCTCGATAAGTATTGTCTGTAAGAATTACATCTCTCACATCTAGCCATCTAACTTTTAAATTTTTGCTATGTAAATAGTGAGCAAGTATTTTACTAGAAACAAGTTCTCCGACCGACACAATCTGATCATACTCAAAGTCATAGTTCTCATGAGGACTGTCTTCAATCATCCACTCGATTTCTACAAATGCCTCGTTTATCTCATCGATTAATAATTGATTAGAATCGAATAGCTGCTTTATAATTTCGTAATGATTTGTTTTGACTGTAGTCAAAGACTCAAAAGGATCAGCATCTGGAGCGTAATGATCTGCCACTACTTTTTGGAGTGCATTGGTCGTTTTACCAGTTGCAGAAAGAATGATAAGCATTTTCTGTTTAGAATGACTTTCTATAATCTTACTTACATTTTTAAAACCATCCGCATCCTTTACAGACGCTCCTCCAAATTTGTGTACATGCATATCGCTTACGAATCTATAGAACCGCCAAAGATATAGAGTACTCGGACTAATCTATACAAGAACCTTTAAAAGAATAGGATATACACCTTGTCAATTTTTTAGGCAATGGATTTCATTAGAGATAAAGTCTTTAATCGAGCACGGGATTAGTCGCTCAGCGATACATTATTCGATATCACTTTTGCATAAGCATGATATATATTGTTTTGCTATTATTTACATCATTTTACTTACATACACCTATAATTTAGAGAACATTGAGCATAGATTCTGCCACAATAAATGTAAGTTTGGGCTCACTTTTCATGCAATATGGTAGACTCAATCTCAAATGCGTTTTTCCTTATGACGGTCGGTATGATTACCGTCTTCAGTATTTTGGCTTTGGTCATTCTATGTGGCCGACTGATGATCGGAATCGTCAATAAATGGTTCCCTCTAGCAGAAAACAAAACTGAAGAACCTACCCCGATAAATAGTGAAACAATGGCTGTTCTAAATGCAGCAATCAAGAAAATCACCAACGCTCAAGGCGTTATAGAGAAAGTAGAAAAGCTCAACTAATATTATGAGTAGAGAAATTAAACTGGCCCTCGTCTATAGAGACATGTGGCAATCATCTGGAAAATACGTTCCCAGAGTCGATCAGCTTTTAAAAGTTGCAAACCCGATTATCGATATGGGATGCTTCGCCAGAGTAGAAACGAATGGTGGAGGATTTGAACAAATCAATTTACTCTTTGGTGAAAACCCAAACATAGCCGTACGTAAATGGACTCAGCCCTTTAATGATGTAGGAATACAGACTCAGATGCTAGAGAGAGGACTCAATGGTATAAGAATGAGTCCAGTACCTGCAGACATCAGACAGCTGATGTTTAAGGTTAAAAAAATACAAGGAACAGATATTTCTAGATCTTTTGATGGATTGAATAATCCACAGAACCTAGAGCTCTCTTTTAAATATGCCAAGGAAGGAGGAATGATTGCTCAGGCAGCTCTCAGTCTCACCTACTCTCCTCTTCATAATGCAGAATACTATATCGATCTAGCCAATAAGTATATCGATTTAGGAGCTGAGGAGATTTGTATAAAAGACATGGCTGGAATCGGTCGACCTGCGACAGTAGGAAAAATCGTAGCTGGAATAAAAAGCAATCATCCTAATATACTCATACAGTATCATGGTCACTCTACTCCTGGATTTTCTGTTGCTTCTTCACTAGAGGCTGCAAGAAATGGAGCAGATATTATAGATGTAGGAATGGAGCCGCTTAGTTGGGGAACTGGACATGCAGATCTACTTACGATACACGAGATGCTCAGAGATGCTGGATTTTCTCTACCAGACATAAACATGAAGGCCTACATGCAGGTAAGAAGTCTATCACAAGAGTTTATAGATGACTTCCTCGGACTGTATATAAATAAGCAGAATAGATTTATGAATTCTCTACTCATCGGTCCAGGTCTTCCTGGAGGTATGATGGGAAGTCTTATGGCTGACCTAGAGAAAAATCTAAAGAGTATAAATAAATGGCTAACCAAAAATGATAAGCCTAATCTTACGCAGGAGGAACTTCTGATAAAACTCTTTGATGAGGTAAAACTGATCTGGCCACAGATGGGTTATCCACCATTGGTTACTCCTTTTAGTCAGTATGTAAAAAATGCTGCACTTATGAATATCTCTCAGATGATAAAAGGAAGAGAGCGATGGTCTATGTTAGATGAGAATACATGGGGAATGCTCATGGGTAAATCTGGAAAACTCCTCGGACCTATAGATCCTACTCTAAAGAAGCTGGCAGAAGATCAGAAGAGAGAATACTTTACTGGAAAACCTCAAGACCTCTACCCTAACGAGCTGGATGTTTATCGTGATAAGATGAAAGAGAAAGGCTGGGACTTTGGAGAAGATGATGAAGAGCTACTAGAATACGCAATGCATCCACCTCAGTACGAGGCATTTAAATCAGGAAAGGCAAAACAAAACTTTCTTAAGGATTCTGAAGAAAGAAGAAATAAAGCCGCTCAAGGCACTGGAGGAACTGCAGCACCGAGACCAGACAAGGTAGAAGTAGATGTAAATGGTCAGAAGTTTCTAGTCCATGTTTCTTACCCAGGTGAGATCAAAAAAGATAAAAAAGACTACAGTGATGATGACGTCATGAAGTCTAAAACCAGTCCTAATGTGGCAGGTAGTTATATAGACTCTCCACTAGAAGGAAAATTTTTCTTGACCAAGGATTCTTCTGAAACAGGAATCAAAGTCGGAGATCAGGTAGAGAAAGGACAGACCGTCGCATACATAGAAGCGATGAAGGTAATAAATGCCATCACTGCTGATAAATCAGGAACGGTTACGGATATCTATTTCCAATCTGGAGATGAGGTAGAAGAAGATGATCATATAATCAAGTTAAGCTAGTCCCGTGGAAGTACTGAGTAAGTTATATGATATGACAGCCATCGGCGAACTGGTAGCAAGTCCAGCTTCGTTTTTGATGATTCTGCTCTCTCTATTGTTGTTGTATCTAGGTATAGGTAAAAGATTTGAACCCTTATTACTGATTCCTATTGCATTTGGAATTCTATTGGCAAATATGCTGCCCTATGTATCTGGAGGGAGCTACCCAGCTGGTGGAATGGCTGTGCTACAATCGACTACTGCAATAGAAAGCATGACCGTAATGGAGATTGCAAAGAAGTATGGGATTATGAACATGCTTTATTTTATGTTGATTAAGACAGGACTACTTCCACCACTAATTTTTCTGGGTGTTGGAGCATTGACAGATTTTGGACCGCTGTTGCGAAATTTGAGATTGGCATTTTTTGGGGCTGCTGCCCAAATAGGAATTTTTACAGTACTCATAGCATCCGTATATTTTGGATTTAATATGGGAGAAGCTGCTGCCCTAGGTATCATAGGTGGAGCAGATGGACCTACTGCTATTTATACAGCCATTGTACTAGCTCCTCATCTTTTAGGACCGATAGCAATTGCTGCTTATTCTTATATGGCACTGGTTCCGGTAATCATTCCATTAGTGGTCAGATTTACCATGACCAAAAAAGAGATTAAAATAAATATGAAGGAACAGGACAGAAATCATCCTCCTTCTTACGAAATAAAAAACCTCAAACTTTTAAAAGTCCTATTCCCTATCTTTTTAGGAATGATTATTTTTCTGCTAGTACCATCTTCTATACCTCTAGTAGGAATGCTTCTTTTTGGTAATCTGGTGAAAGAAATCGGTAGTGATACCAAGCGATTGTTTACCGCTGCAGCAGATACCATAATGAATACTGCAACTATATTTCTAGGTCTTCTAATCGGAGCTACCATGACTGCAGAGACTTTTTTAAAGCCTCAAACGCTGATGATTATTTTAGGTGGTTTCTTAGCATTTATCATTTCGATATTTGGAGGAATAATGGCCGTGAAGATTTATAATCTTTTTGCAAAGAAAAAAATCAATCCACTTATCGGAGCGACAGGACTGAGTGCTGTACCTATGGCTTCACGTGTTGCAAATGACATTGCTCTTAAGCATGATTCTAATAATCACATCTTACAATATGCGATGTCGAGTAACATTTCTGGAGTAATAGGGTCTGCCGTAGCAGCTGGAGTACTGATTTCTTTCCTTTCTTAATAATTCTTTAACATTTGCTATAATTAAAGATAATGTACTGTAAATCAGATGATTATATTAATTTATTTATTAATATGTGTGTATTTATTTGCATTAGGTAAAAAATCATCCATCAGACACGTACCACAACGATGAATTATACGTCTTATAAGTAATAGTAGTAGATAGTTTTTTCATACTTTTTCAAAAGAAGCCTTCACCCGAAGGCTTCTTTCTTTTTTCTAGATACTTAATTTAAGTTTTAATTTCATTCCTGTCACAGCTAAGGTTATTATTACGGGCAAAATATTCATTGATACTCTACATCTATCCGTATCGCACTTCTAATCTTTCCAGAATTTCCCTGCTAAAATTTTAGAACATGATAACTATCATGTGCTGCAATGAGCACAGTCATAAGAAGTTCTCAAATATGAATAGATCTTTATAGTATCAAAAAACAAATAATATGAAATTCTATAGTTTAAGATTCGACTACGTAATTTGGAGATTTTATTTAATGATGGTTATAGTAATCGCACCTTTTTATGCTGGGGTACCTGCCCTAGCAATTTTAGCCTTACCTCTTTTTCTGAGTATAATGGTAGGCCTAAGCTTCGATTCTAAGAGACCCAAAAAGACTGATGCTATAAAAAGCACCAAGCACTTTGGTTTAGACAATACTAAAAAGCTTGCGGCATAGGCAAAATAATGACCAATCTATCAAGTACATAGTGCTTGATAGATTGGTTATTTTTTCAGCTCTTCTAGATTTTATAGCAAGGTCCTGCATACCAAAAAGCTTTTCTTAGGACAGTTATATTGATATATCATCCTATCAGTTCTGACAATAGTTTTATATCAGGAATAATAATTTTCTTATCAATGATTTGAATTAATTTTTCTGACTTAAACTCAGACAATGCTCTGATGGCTGTCTCCTTAGAAATCCCAGCCATTGCGGCAAGTTCACTACGAGATAAATATATCTCATATGCCTTATCGGATACTTGATTGCTTACAAGACTATACTCCACTAACGAATTGGCCACTTTTTTCCTTACGGAACTATAAGCAAGATCTAAAAGTTTACTTTCTAAATTTATTGTTTTCTTTGATAATAGTTTTATAAACTTCGCAGCAAAATCTCTATTATTAAATAGTACATTTAAAAAGTCTTTTTCTGGAATAAGTCGTAGTTCTGTATCAGCTGTACATTTGGCACTATTCTGATATTTACTATTTCCGATAATTGAAAAATATCCAAAAAATTCACCCTCCGAAATTAATTGAGTGGTAAGCTCTTTACCATTATCATTATTTACAAATAGTTTTACTTGACCGCTTTGTACAAAATATAACCACCTAGCACTTTTTCCAATCTCAAAAACCAAATCATCGGATTTAAATTTTCTCACTTCTCTATCTAAGGAAATCTTAATTAATTCTCCGTTTCCCTTTGCTTCGGAGAATAAATGCTGTAAGCCTTGTGGTGTTTTTAAATTTATATTCCGAAGGCGTTCTGATTTCTGAATACGCATTTCTATAGAATTTAATAATTCTACGTCATCGAATGGTTTCGTAATAAAATCTTCAGCTCCGAGTCCCATACCTTTTCTAAAATCAGCTTTCTCTGACTTAGCAGTTAGAAATATAAAGGGAATATTATTTAAGTCCGGAGATCTATTCAATATCTTAAGTACACCGAAACCATCTAACTCTGGCATCATTACATCACATAAAATTAGATCTGGATTACATTCATGAGCTTTCTGAATTCCTATTTTTCCATTCTCAGCACTATACACTTCATAACTATCTAGTTCTAGTATTTCTACTAAATTCTCTCGAACTTCAAAATTGTCTTCGATAACTAATATTTTTTTCATTTGGATTTATCTAATTGAATAGTTATTTCTGTCCCATGTCCCATTTTACTTTTTATGTCAATGTGTCCATTAATCAACTCTAAGTATCTCTTAACTATATTTAACCCTAATCCAGTACCCTTGATATTCTCAACATTAGAAGCCCTAAAAAATCTAGAGAAGAGATACTTCATCTCCGATTCTGGTATGCCTATTCCTTGATCTTTAATATGAATAAAAAGCTTATCATTTTCTTCTAAAGTATTGATAAAGATTAAACTATCATCTTTAGAATACTTTATAGAGTTAGAGAGAATGTTGAATAGAATATTTTTTATTATTCGCTTATCTGAGACGATTTTCTCTATACTAGAATCAAAATCAATTTTCTGACCAGGTTTCAATATCGACTTTAGTTCATCGATAACGACAGAACATACATCGTTAAAATTGAATTCTTCAAATATCACATTTTCCTTGCCCTCTTCTATTTTGCTTAAGGATAAAAAGTCATTTAGTATTCCAGTCAAGTTTTGTACGGCTGATTTTATACGGGATACATGCTTAATCCGTTTGTCATTTTGATCAGAATCAGTGTACTTCGATATCAATGCTGCAGAAGACAGTATCGTACTAAGCGGAGTTCTAAACTCATGCGAGGCCATTGAAACAAATCTAGATTTCAGTTCATTCAATTCCTTTTCTTTGTCTAGTGCTATAGTCAATTCTGATTTATTTACTAGCAATTGTTCATTTGCAGATAATAAGCCATTTACGGCTTCTTCTAACTCCATTGTCCGTTCTTCAATTCTCGATTCTAATTCTTTATTAGCATTTAGTAAATCTCTCTGAGCTTGTTTAATCTCAGAAAGATCATGGATTATTCCTGTGAAAATCACTCTATTATGAAGAATAACTTCGCTTACAGCTAAACTGAAAGGGAATTCTGTACCATCTTTTTTCAGACCTATAACTTCTCGACCTATACCTATGATCTTTGGTTTTCTCGTTTTTTTATAATTGTTTAAGTAGCCATCATGCTCACTTCTATATGGCTGCGGCATAAGCATAGAAATATTACGGCCTATCACCTCATCAGCATGATATTTAAACTGACTAGCGGCTGCATTATTAATACTTTCTATTATTCCTTTATCATCAATAGTAATAATTCCATCTATGGCCGCATCTATGATGCCCTGAAGCCGATAAGCATAGTCCTTAAATTCTTCGGAATTCATCCATTAATATTTAACATAAAAATAGTAGATATAATCAAGATCATATGGCCAAGTGATTACAATCATATAAACCTCAAATTGATATATCTAATTTTATTATAAAATAAATAACTATGTTTAATTTACTCTCTCCCGTTAAAGAAATAATGAGCTCTACACTTATCACAATAGATGAGTACACACCCTTATCTAAGGTTGAAGAAATATTTAAAAATCATAAAATTCACCACATACCAGTAGTAGAAAATGGAGAGCTTATCGGAATGATAAGTAAATCTGATTTCTTACTATTTCAAAGGGGTTACATGGCAGGCAATCCAAAGTTTGAAGAATTCAGGTTAAAATCTCATGCTGCTCATGAAATAATGACCAAAAAACTCGCTACTCTAAAAGTAGATGACCGTATCGATGTCGCACTAGAAATATTTAAAGAAAATTTATTTCATGCTATACCAATAATGGAAAATGAAATTTTGGCAGGTATTGTAACAACATACGATGTTATCAAAGCTCTAGCAGAAAGCAATGGTGCAGTAAATAAATATCCAACAGAAGTATGAAAGAGCTTATTTTATATGGGATTCCATCCCAACCCTATCAAATTTTGAAATCATCCATAAAGGAGTCAATAATAAATGGGGCTTATAAGATTAAACTAAAGGAAGTTCAAGACACCTCTGTTTTTATAAAGGAGCGTTTAAAATCTATTCCATGCGTACGCTTTAATAACGAAATTAGAAATCTTCCAAATGATAACATACCATACTTTATAGAAGAAATAAATCAATGGTTATCCGAGGAAAAAAATACTCACTAATGATTAAAATTAATGTCGCAACTGATTTTTCTGAAACATCCGAAAATGCGGTAGAATTTGCAAACTCCTATGCTGATGGACTAAATGGAAAACTAAATGTAATTCATGCTTTCCATCCATCTGCTGCAAATAAAAATATTCAGGACACTTATTCTCGTATCATTCAAAATGAGAAAGAGAAATTAAAGAAGTACATAAATGGATTGTCAGAAAAATACATTCAAAAAGGTCATAATGTAAAAAAAATGAACGGCCAAATCATTGAAGGATTGGCAGTAGATGTACTTAAAAATTTATCAGATAAATCTCCCGATGACATCATTATAATGGGCAGCAGCAATAGAAATCCGAACGAAAAAAAATGGCTAGGTTCTGTTTCTTTAAAGATGATTGAAGTATGTAAATGCCCTTTACTCCTTATTCCATCAAAAGGCAAGTACAATGGGTTTAAAAAGGTGCTCGTATGTACAAAAGATTTAAAATTAGATTTAAGTGTAAGTCGGAATATAAGTAATCTAATTCCGGGTCAAAATTCAGAAATACATCTCGTACATATAGGTCTCGATGACAATTACAATCACAAGATAATACTAGATAAATGGAAAGAACTGAGGCCAGATTCAACAGTTAAGTTCAACACAATAATACATAAAGTAGACACTAAAGTAATAGAAGACTATTGTACCCAATATGATATCGACCTAATCGTAGTGGCTCGTGACGAAAAAAATTTTATCCAAGAATTTTTAAACTCTAGCTTTTCTAAATCCATAGCATTGCAGTCCACTCTGCCAGTATTGGTTATGAAATAGGTATAACTCTAAACCAAAAAAACTTTTAAAATGAATATCCAGAATCAATTAAATCCAGGAACTCCTGCTATTGTATTACAAGGTTCTAAAAACGACATATTCGTCCTGGTCAAAACTACATTAGAAAACTATTTATCAGATTTAAATTTAAATGTAAGCGTACTTTACTCGGGTTATGATGAAAACATCCAACTCGCTTATTTAAATCAGAAAATCGTTTTCAGCAAAGAAACAATTGAGATAGATCTTACAAGGCTATATTCATTTCTTCTTAAGATAAATCCAAAAAATGGTCGAATCTGCAAATGCATAAATTGCGGCAATTGCAAATCAAAAAAACGTTAGTAAGCAATCTTGACAAATTAATCTCTAGATCATTCATCTTAAAAACAAAAGTTATGACCATTTCTGAAATCATGAATACGAAAATTATCAGCCTACATCCCAAGGATGACATATCTCGAGCAAAGGAAGTTTTTGCAAAATATGACATTCATCATATTCCAGTTCTATCCGACAATAAAGTGATAGGAATTATAAGCAACGGTGATTATCTAGCCTTTGTGAAAAATCAGGAAATCGGTCGATACCATTATCCTAATAATGTCTACGATTACAAAGTTTATATTGAAGATATAATGACAAAAAACCCATGGACTGTTACTCCTGATACCAAGCTAAAACATGCACTAAATTTAATGATCGAGCATAGAATAAACTGTATCCTGATTACAGAAAATAATGAGCTAATAGGTATCGTTACTGGAAAAGATATTTATAAAGCCTTTGCGGTTATTCTTTAAGTTGTTTTAAAACACCAAATCTATGTTGTCATATCAAACAATCCATTTATTAAACTACACAAACGCATCCGCAACCACCAGCTCCTTAGAACCCTTAGTGTACTTATAGAAGCCTTCTCCAGATTTACGCCCTAGCTTTCCTGCAGTTACCATATTTACGAGTAATGGACAAGGAGCATATTTTCCATTCCCAAATCCTTTATAAAGAACATTGGCAATAGCCAGACATACGTCTAATCCTATAAAATCTGCAAGCTGCAAGGGACCCATAGGATGAGCCATACCTAGCTTCATAACAGTATCAATTTCTGTTACTCCTGCTACACCCTCATGCAACGTATATATGGCCTCGTTAATCATCGGAATAAGAATACGATTTGCTACAAAACCTGGATAGTCGTTTACTTCTACTGGAGATTTTTTAAGATCTAAGGACAGATCCATTATCGTTTTAGTGACTTCATCAGAAGTAGAATAGCCTCTTATGATTTCTACCAATTTCATAATAGGAACTGGATTCATAAAGTGCATACCGATTACCTTATCAGGTCGATTGGTCGCTGCTGCTATTTGTGTCAATGAGATAGAAGAAGTATTAGAAGCTAAGATTGTATGTGCATCTGCGAGCTCATCCATTTGTTTGAAAATCTTAAGCTTGAGAGCTACATTTTCTGTAGCGGCTTCTACGACTAAATCTACTCCTGGAATGCCAGCAGTCATATCTGTATAAGTGGTGATATTATCTAATGTAGATTTTTTATCAGCTTCTGTGATTCGCTCTTTGGCAATCATTCTGTCTAGATTCTTGGTAATGGTTGCCATTCCTTTATCTAGAGCAGCCTGAGCGATGTCTATCAGATGTACATTATATCCTCTCTGAGCAAAAACATGAGCAATCCCGTTGCCCATCGTTCCTGCTCCTATAACAGCTATCTTTTTTATCATATTATTTTATGTCTACTTCTGTTTCTCCTTTTAGGATAGCTCTAGAAATTACAATCTGCTGTATCTCAGATGTGCCTTCATAGATTTGAGTAATCTTTGCATCTCTCATCAATCGCTCTACATGATACTCTTTTACAAAACCATATCCACCATGTATCTGCACTGCTTCCACAGTATGCTTCATGGCTACTTCCGAGGCCATATATTTTGCCATAGCACTGGCCATTGTAAAATCTTTTCCTTGATCCTTTAACCAGGCTGCTCTATAAACAAGCATCCTTGCAGCTTCGATATCGGTAGCCATTCTTGCTAGTTTAAATGCAATCGCCTGATGCTTTGCAATAGGCTTACCGAAGGCTTCTCTCTCTTGACTGTATTTTACCGCAAGGTCATAAGCACCTGCAGCGATTCCTAGTGCCTGAGCAGCGATTCCTATTCTTCCTCCTGACAAGGTATGCATCGCAAACTTAAACCCAAAACCATCCTCTCCTATTCTATTCTCCTTTGGCACTTTTACATTAGTGTACATGATGGTATGTGTATCAGATGATCGGATTCCTAGCTTATCTTCCTTAGCTCCGATATCTACTCCATCCCATGAGGTCTCTACGATAAATACGTTTATGCCACGATGTCCTTTTTCTTTATCTGTTTGAGCAAAAACTAGATGTAGCTTAGAAGTACCACCATTGGTAATCCAGTTTTTTGTACCGTTTATGATATAGTGGTCTCCCATATCTTCAGCAGTGGTTCTCTGCATCGTAGCATCTGATCCCGCTTCTGGCTCTGACAAACAAAAAGCTCCTATCCACTCACCTGTGGTCAACTTAGTCAGATACTTTTCTTTCTGTGCCTCAGTCCCAAATTTTTCTAAACCCCATGAGACGAGTGAGTTGTTTACAGAGACAATCACTGAGCATGAGTTATCCACTTTGGAGAGTTCTTCTACGAGGAGTACGTAAGAAATGGTATCCATTCCACTTCCTCCATATTTAGGATCTACCATCATCCCTAGAAACCCTAAATCTCCCATAGCCTTAACCTGCTCTGTAGGATAGGTCATGTTCGAATCTCTATCTATTACCCCTGGTTTTAATTCGCTCTGAGCAAATTCTCTAGCAGCATCTCTTACTGCCAGTTGGTCTTCGTTTAATCTAAATTCCATTTTACTTATTTATTTTAAGCCCACAAATCAGCGGGATATACATTTCTTTCTATAAGGTCATTTATTCTAGCTACTACATTGGGTTTATCCTCCTTGTAAGTTACCCCAAACCACTCAGAATCACAGGCAAGAAGTTTAACATTTAACACTCCAGATTTAATCAGATTATCTATGACTAATGGTATAAAAAATTCTGATTTATCCTCTGTTCCTCTCGCTCTTAAAAAATCTGCAAACTGCTCCGCACTGTATTTAAAGAAACTTGGCTTAAAGCCAAACATGTTCATAGATACTAAAGTCTCATTAGACAAAAATTGTTTAGCGTTTTCTTCATTTGTAAATTCTCCACCGCCATTTACTTTAGAGATTTTTAGCCTTTCGACTATAGTCGAAAGATTACCTGTGCCATCATCATTACACACTCCTCGGTTTACAGTTCCATGTTCTGACAAGGTATTTCTGAGGTAGTAGCTAATAACTGCATAATCATCAGAGGTATCCTGAGTAAGAAAATCAGCCAAGGTTTTATAGGACTCCACTCCGTAATAATCATCAGCGTTTATCACACCGAATGGCTCCTCGATTACACTAGCACCCATCATAACCGCATGGGCAGTTCCCCATGGTTTTTGACGTTCTGCAGGAACAGAGAAAAAGTCAGGTACTTTTTCAATCTCTTGAGTTACAAACTCTAGTTTTATACGATCTCCAAATCGTTTAGTAAATACAGATTTTATTTCTTCTTTAAAGCTCTCTCTAACGATAAAAACGATTTTTCCAAATCCTGCTTTTATGGCATCATATACTGAGTAATCGATAATCGTTTCGCCATTAGGCCCGAAGGAATCTAGTTGTTTTAAACTGCCATATCTGGATCCCATACCAGCGGCCAAAACTAACAAAGTGGGTTTCATATAATTTCTAGTTTTTAAAATTTTACACGAAGTTAAATATTGTATCTGTTATCTATAGATTGAAGTGATTTAAAAACAAATTGTTGATCGATTTGCAAGCCATTGATTCTCAATCCTTCAGCTTTTTCTCGATCCGTAGCTAAGGCTACGAATCTCCAAAAGAGCTTCGACTTGAAAACCAAGCACTTACAACTCATTTTAACATATATTCTTAAATCACTTCATTAAGCATTTATTATATTGGAGATTCGATACATTTCTTATGACGCTAACTACACTGGATTGGAGCATTATTTTAGGATTTTTTGTTATCTCTCTGGGTATAGGTGTCTATGTTTCTCGTCGAGCTGGTAAGAGTGCTTCAGAATTTTTCCTATCTGGTCAGCAAATGCCATGGTGGTTACTAGGTATATCTATGGTGGCCACGACTTTTTCTACTGATACCCCTAATCTGGTAACCGATATCGTCAGACAAAAAGGAGTTGCTGGAAACTGGGTGTGGTGGGCTTTTCTGCTTACTGGTATGCTCACAGTTTTTGTATATGCTCGCTTATGGCGAAAATCAGGACTTACTACAGATTTGGCTTTTTACGAATTAAGATACGGAGGAGAAGGTGCTAAGTTTTTAAGAGTATTCAGAGCTCTGTATCTAGGTGTAGCTTTTAATCTATTGGCAATGAGTGGTGTCGCTCTCGCTGCTATAAAAATCGGAGAAGTAATGCTCGGCTGGCCTCCATTGCAAACCATAGGTATCACATCGGCCATAACCGTTGTTTTTAGTTTTTTAGGTGGATTTAGAGGTGTAGTTCTTACGGACTTCTTACTCTTTTTTATCTCTATGATAGGAGCCGTTAGTGCTGCATATATAGCGATACAGGTTGTTCCTGTAGATGGACTCAGTGGATTACTGGCTCATCCCAATGTATCAGACAAGCTCGACTTTGTCCCAGACTTTGATGACCCTGCTTTATTTCTAAGCATATTTCTTATTCCACTAGTAGTCCAGTGGTGGTCCAGCTGGTATCCAGGTGCAGAGCCTGGTGGTGGTGGTTATATCGCCCAACGTATGCTAGCTGCTAAAGATGAAAAAAATGCAGTTGCTGCCACCCTATTTTTTAATGTAGCTCACTATGCACTTAGACCATGGCCATGGATAATCGTAGCTCTAGCTTCTCTAGTGATGTTTCCTGATTTAGAAAGTCTCGGAGCAGCATTCCCTGATGTAAGTGAGAGCAAGCTTGGTCATGATTTGGCCTATCCAGCTATGCTTACATTTTTACCATCTGGATTGATGGGTTTGGTCTTGACCTCATTGGCAGCAGCCTATATGAGTACGATAAGTACGCACCTCAATTGGGGCTCATCTTACTTCGTTTATGATGTTTATAAAAGAGTAATAAATACAGAGGCTTCTGAAAAAGAAATGGTTCTTGTAGGTCGTCTTTCTACAATAGTAATGATGTTACTGGCAGTGGGATTTGCTATGATATTGACCAATGCAAAGCAGCTGTTTGATATTATAATAATGTTCGGTGCTGGTACGGGTCTGATTTTTATTCTGCGATGGTTCTGGTGGCGTATAAACATCTGGGGAGAAATTGCAGCCATGTTTGTTTCAGGAATAGTGGCCTTATCTATGAAGTTTACGTCTCTCTTTAATTGGGTAGAACCAGATTACCAGTTTCCGCTCTCTGTACTTATTACTACTGTCGTATGGCTTGCAGTAAATCTAATGACTCCACCAGAAGATGATAAGGTATTAATGGATTTTGTGAGAAAGATAAATCCTGGAGGACCAGGCTGGAAAAGATTTACAAATCGACTCAACGATGAGGAGCAAAAAAATAAAGACTGGCAAGTTCCATATGGGATACTGGCGATGATTGGCGGATGTATGGTCGTTTACAGCCTCTTGTTTATGACCGGCTCGATAATCTATGGACAATTTTCTATGTTAATCTTTTACCTAATTGCCCTAATAATAGGTATTTTTGTCCTGCTAAAGACCTGGGAAAAGCTAGATATTTAACAGAACATCTAGTTTACATTTTTAACATATTACTTATTTTTATAATATATTTATTTCGACTCAATCAGGCTTGCTTATGCGATTCTTAATTACTTCTTGTTGTTTAGTACTTTCTAGTCTATTGCTTGTAATCTCTTGTACAAAGGATACAATGGTTATTTCTAGTGAGCTAGATACTGAGTTAGATTTTTTAATAGCTGGAAAATCTCCAGATGGTACTACAGATTACTACATATTACCAGATGGTTCTGACTTAAGTGAGTTGCCTCAGGATCCTCAAAATCCTATTACAGAAGCCAAGGTCAGACTGGGTAAATTTTTATTTTTTGAAACTGGTCTGGCTCAAGATGCAGTACAAGAATCAGGAATAGGAACCTACTCATGTGCTACCTGTCACATACCGGAGGCTGGTTTTAAATCTGCGACCTTCCAAGGAATAGCAGATGGTGGAGAAGGTTATGGAATAGATGGAGATAACCGAGTAAGAAATACAGATTATACCGAAGCAGAACTCGACGTACAATCAGCTCGTCCTCTGACTATGGTCAATGTAGGATTTGTAACCAATACTTTCTGGAACGGTCAGTTCGGAGCTACTGAAGAAAATGTAGGTACTGAACATCTATGGGATAACAATGAGGATACAGAGAGAAATCACCAAGGGTTTGAAGGAATAGAAACTCAGAATTTTGAAGGATTAATAGCTCATCGAATAGCGATAAATAAAGAACTTATAGACTCACTGGGTTATACAGAAATGTTTGATGAGGCTTTTGCTGACATAGATGTATCAGAGCGATATACCCAACGGACAGGTTCATTTGCTTTTTCTGCATACATCAGAAGTATAATGTCAGATAAGGCTCCTTTTCAGGAATACCTAAAAGGATTTAAAGGTGCACTTACTTATGAAGAGAAAAAAGGTGCCATTCTGTTTTTTGGAAAGGCCTTATGTAATAACTGTCATTATAAGCAGAATTTGGGTTCATTGGAGTTTCATGCGTTAGGTGTAAAAGATATGTACCAGCGACTAGGAGGATCTTTTGATGCTCATGTAGATGATAAGCGTAATCTCGGAAGAGGTGGATTTACACTCCTAGAAGAAGACAATTATAAATTTAAGGTTCCAGGAATCTATAATGTAGAGGACACTCCTTTTATGTTCCATGGCTCTAGTGTAGACAATCTAGAAGAACTTGTGGACTATAAAAATCTTGCTCTAACAGAAAATCCTAATGTAGACCAAGAACTTATCTCTGAAAAATTTCTACCTCTCAATCTGACTGAGGAAGAAAAATCTCACTTAGTAGAGTTTATAAGAAATGGACTTAAAGACCCTGATTTAATAAGATATAAGCCGACAGACTTACCTTCTGGAAATTGCTTCCCTAACGCTGATGCACTTTCTGTTACGGAATTGGGCTGTAATTAAAATAGGCTTTAATTAATAATCAATCTCAAGAAGGGGAACTAGGTACCAGCTATAAGGTTCTACTTCATTTCTAATCTTCTGAAGGATAGATTCAAATTCTTCTGGGCTACAGTTTATCTCGATTCCTACTCGATTAAGGCCATCATCATTTAGCTCCTGATAAGTAGAATAACCCATACTTTTTAATCGAGTGACCATACGTATGGCATTTCTATTCTGGGTAAACGAACCTACGATTATGATACATCCATCAGCATATACATCTGCTGGAATATCATCTATGTCTGCAAGTGTATACTGTACAAAAGAATCCTCACCTCCTGTATAATCTAAGTCATCCTCCGATTCTGACCCATCACTGTCCCCAACTAATTCCGTGGTATCTGCATCGCTTCCATTACTTCCATTAATTAAGCTCGTACATTTTTTTAGTCCAAAGAACAGTAGAGATAACAATAACAAGAGTAAGAAAATCGGCAATAGATAACTTGTCCAGCTTGTGGTCTCATCTATTGTAGGTGGGTAGATAGGTGTTGTTTTCTTTGTAGGTGTAGCAAAACTAGTTGCAGGTTTAGGCTCAGCAGGTTTTACTCCTGAAATAACACTAGATGCTGCACCTTTAGTAGAATTAATAGTAGAACCTATAACGGAACTTGCAGCGGCAGTTGTTGCAGTTGCGGCAGCTGCAATCGGTTTTACTGTAGATGTCTTAGTATCGATAAGTTCTTTTAATTCAAAGGACGGCAATAGCTCATTACCAGCATTTACAAGATTCTTACCGTCGATAAACTTTATTTTACCACCATTAGAACTACTGAGAGCACCTAGATTTGGGATCTTAACCGAGTTAAAGTTGACTAATTTCCCTATTAAAATTTGTGAGTATTTCTTGATTACATTATTGGCAGTGTCTTTAGTAATCTTATATCGATTTCTAATTAGATCAGCCAATTCTTTGTGTACTGCCTCTTTATCGGAGAACTGAATGTAGGATTTAGGAGGATGTACCCTATTGCCTATAATCTCTGCACCCTTATTATCTACACTAAAGGTTCCTATGCCTGGCAAGGAAACATCATATCCTCCATGCAATAAATCTACTATACAACTGGTAACATCAACCTTCATCTAAATGTAAAGATAATAATAGCATTGAGTTAGGCCTATCTGTATATAGAGAAATCGACATTATATAGTGTAATTTTGTAGTTATGTTTTTCAATAAGAACATAAAATGGATTGCTTTTATCGTAATAGCCTACATGCTCATTGCTCTTATATGGTGGTCAGTACTACTCTATACTAAGAATGCAGAGCTATATGCCGCCAATATGCAGATAATGACAGAGCTGCAGGGATCCAATTCTGGAGCTCTGGAATCACTGACTGAGAAGTTTAAACGTCAAAAAGGAATGATAATCGGCGAAGGTTTAACTTTTGGTTTAATGCTGGTAATCGGAATATTACTCATTATCAGATCATATAATAAAGAATTACAGACTGCTCAGAAGGAAAATAACTTCCTCTTATCTATTACACATGAGTTAAAATCTCCTATAGCCTCTATACAACTGATTCTAGATACCTTTAAAAAGAGGACTCTGAAACCTACTTTGTTTGAGGAATTGAATGACAATGCACTGGAAGAAACGAGTAGACTCAATGCCCTAGTAGGTAATTTGCTTTACGCAAATAAACTCAACTATGGCCAAGAATATCACTTTGAGGTTTTAGATCTAAGTACAGAGTTAAGCGACGTTGTAAATCATCTTAAAAAATCTCATCAAAATATCCAGTTTGATATAGGTATAGAGGAAGGAATCATGGCCAATGTGGATATAGATGCCATCAGAATAGCACTCAATAACCTGCTAGAAAATGCCATAAAATACTCCTCTCATTCCAAAGTCATAGGAGTAGATTTGCATCAAAATAAAACTATAGAACTGCAAATTAAAGATCAGGGAGTCGGTATACCTGCTGAAGAAAAATCGAAAATTTTCTCTAAGTTTTATAGAGTAGGAAACGAAGATACCCGAGATACTAAAGGGACTGGTCTAGGCCTATACATATGCAAGGAAATAGTAGAAGGTCACGATGGAGATATAAGAGTCCTAGATAATAAACCAAAAGGAAGTATTTTTAAAATTACATTACCCAAATATTATGGATAGTAACTACAGAATCTTACTGGTAGAGGACGAGGAAAAAATCAATAAAGTCGTCAAACTAAACCTCGAAATGGAAGGCTATGAAGTAGTATCCTGCAATACTGGTGATAGTGGTTTAAAATGTGCTCAGGGACAAAGATTTGATTTATTGTTACTCGATATCATGCTGCCCAAAATAAGCGGTATACAGATCTGTGAAAGCGTAAGACTAAAGAACAAAGAAATCCCCATAATATTTATTTCTGCCAAGGACAGTCCTGCTGATCGTATCAAAGGACTCAAAGTCGGAGCAGATGATTATCTAGTTAAGCCTTTTAGTTTAGAGGAGCTACTGCTTAGGGTAAACAATCATATAAAGCGATCTAAGCCAGAAGAAAAGGAGGCCATTCATAATTATGCCTTTAGTGGTAATACGATAGATTTTAAATCTTTTAAAGCGAGTGGAAAGAAAGGAAATATAAGTCTCACACAAAAAGAGGCCTTGCTACTTAGACTACTTATAGATCGGTCTAACGAGGTGTTGTCTAGAAAACAAATACTACAAGCGGTCTGGGGTTATGACGTTTTTCCAGCTACTAGAACCATCGATAATTTTATACTTTCTTTTAGAAAAAATTTCGAACCAGACCCTAAGAATCCGATTCACTTTTTATCGATACGAGGTGTGGGCTATAAGTTTGTTCCTCCGGCCTGACCTAATCTCTTAAGGGTTTCTGATGTAGATGCTACAGTTGCAAACATCGGAGCAATAAGTAGACCCAGAACAGGCACAAGTAAGATTCCTAAAAAGATAGCTCCATTTGCTAGTGCAAGACCTCTATGTTTTTTGGCGAAAGCCACAGATCCCTTTACAGAATGATATCGTTCCATCGTATAATCCATATTTCCGAAACCTGCATAGTAAGCCTGAACTAAGAAAATCAAAGGCGTAGTCACAACTACAAAGAGGGGAAATAATGAAAGGAGTAAAAGCAAGCCTACAAGAATCAATTCTCTAAAAATGTTCCTCAAAGATATTCTCAATCCTCTTAAAATCGACTTACCGATTTCTAGGATGCTTTGGCTATGAGCCTGACCAGTAATTCCTTTTTCTAATTTCTCAGAAACCAGAGATAGTATCGGAGACAGACAGATAAGTAGTATGTATTTAAAGAGAATGAGCCCCAGCCCTAAAATCAATGCAGCACCTAGAAAATCCGTAATTTTAGAAATTATACCACTACCTCTCTCCCACTTATAAAACGAACTGAGCAAAGCACTGAGGTCGTCATAAAAGAAGTATCCAAGTGAGAGGATTCCCCCACCTATTACTAATCCTAGTATCGCAACTGAGATAAAATGGCCTCTAAGATCGTGTTCCTTGATTAAAGGAATTACTCGGGTATAAGAAAATATTCCGTCTCGGATATCTTGTACAAAGGACATAGCTATCTGGCTGAAGATTATGCCTTTGGCTTACGTCTAGTTTTGAATAGTTCGACGATTTCTTTTTCTTTCATAAAGCCTAAATCTATGAAGGTAGTTTTTACAAACTTCTTGATATCCTGATAGTCCTTACCTCTCTTATCTGTATACCTCTTCTTCAAACGTTTTACATACTTCAGACTCATGGCCTTGATGTCTTGGTTAAACTCCTGGTTAGAGAAGATGTCCATGTAGGTAGTAAAGGTTTTATTTATCTCGAAGTATTCTTGATAGCTCTCCTCATCAATATTTCCTAGGAAGGTCTCAAAGTAATTTTTTAAATGATTACGTAGACACTCGTTATATACAGAAAGTCCCTCATGACTATCATAAAATCCTCTTACCGCTTCAATTGCTTCTTCATGGATATATCCTTTGCTATGGATGGCGTCGAGTACATTAAAGTAGGCAGATAGCTCATCAGACTGCGTACGACTTACATTGCTAGACATTCTCTTATCCATCTCTGCCGTAAGTCCATTCTTGTCTTCTAGGAGGTTATTATAAAACCCAAAGAACTTTTCTCCAAAGCCTTCTTCTTCTCTTAGCTTGTTAAGCGAGCTTTGATACTGCTCCTTGCCTTCTGCATCTAAATCATAATAAAGTCCAGCAACCGTAAGTAGTTCTACAAACTCAGGAGCATGCATTAGATTAGGATCAGAGACTAGCTTTTTTATAGGCTCTATAAGTTGAGAATTATCAAATTCTTTTACTGATCTGTAGATCAAGAAACTCTTCATAGAAGGAGCTTTTAATTTGAGCTCCGTTATATTTTCTGCAAAGTCAGTAGTATGATAATTTAAACTCTCAAACTGCTTTCTGAATTTTACCAGGCCAGTAAGTCTGTTTTTTGCATCTCTATATTTAGGTAATCTCTGAGAATCTAAAAACGCAACGATTTTCTTATTAGAGAATAGTCCTTTTAGATTAGAAATCCAGATGTCACTACTCAGTCCAAAACCAACTTGCATCGTTTGTCCGATACGATTTTTTAGCTGATCAAAGTTTAGTGAATTACAAATCGTTACGATGATATCTTTAAAGTGATCCTGTGGTCTTATGTATTTTATACGCTCGTTTATTTCTCCCCTTAGTACAGAGTATCCAAGTATTCTAGGCAGATATAGACCCTCAAAACCTTCATTAAATAATTTACGCTCAAAATTTACAAGCTGTAGTGGATTTTCTGCCGCTACTTTTTCATGTAACTCGCTTATCTGCGGTTCAAAGTAATTTTTGAGAGCTAGATAATCCTCCTCTTCTTCTGTATCTAGGTAGGTTGCTAATAGGTCAGAATTTTGGATTCCACTTTTAATGGATTCTATTGAGGTTAGATATTTTTGATCTACTGTATTCATAAGTAACGATTTGATAAGAGTAAGCTCTTAATATATGGAAACCCGATAAGATTTTAAGCCTTATCAGGTTTCAATTAATAATTCCAGTTTGTTGTAAATGAGTCTACAACTCGACTATATTTTCTCCTCTACTTTTGAGGACTATTCTTCTTCTGATTTAGCAGCTGGTTCTTTACCTCCATCTAACTCATCTTGCCATTTTTTCAATGCATCCCACTCACCATTGCTAGCCATCGTAGCTTGCTTAGGCCATGTAGTAGGATCTTGCATTTTAAAACGTGATCCGGCTTCCGCCAAAATTTCTTTTACCTTATCAGGAGTAGCAGCTCCTAAAAGAGCAAATGTACCGATACCCGCGGCAGTTAATACCTCAGATACTTTAGGACCTATTCCTTCTATCTTAGTAAGATCATCTGCAGAAGCAGGTGCCTCTTCTTTCTTTTCTTCTACAACTGGTGCAGCTGCGGCAGCAGCAACAGCAGCAACTTCTTCAGCTGGCTTTGCTTCTTCCTTCACTTCTGGTGCTGGTGCTTCTTCTTTAGCTTCTGGTGCTGGTGCTTCTTCTTTCGGTGCCTCCGGTGCAGCAGCCTCTGCAGCAGGTGCTTCTGCTTCTGCTTCTGCTTCTGGTGCAGGTGCATCAGCGGCAGCATCATCTCCCTCTACTCTAAATGCAGCGGCGTCAGCTTCTGTAGCAGCTTTTACCTTTGCAGGTTTAGCTTCTCCAGATACCATTTTTAAGAATGCTTCTTTTTCTTTTCTTGTTTCTTCTACTCTCGCAGCGACTTTAGCTTCTTTGGCATCTATCCATTCTTGAAGTTTTTGGTCTGCAGCTTCTTGAGTTAGAGCTCCTTTAGTTACTCCTCTCTGAAGATGTTTTTTGTATAGTACACCTTTGAATCTTAGGATAGCATTTACCGTATTAGTAGGTTGTGCTCCTTTCATAAGCCACTCGTAAGCTTTGTCTCTATCAATTTCGATAGTTGCAGGCTTAGTCATAGGATTATAAGATCCGATACTGTCTATGAATTTTCCGTCTCTAGGTGCTCTGACATCAGCAACGACGATGTGATAAAAAGGTCTTTTTCTACGACCTCTTCTTGCCAATCTAATTTTTGCAGGCATGCTGTCTTAAATTTACTTGGGTTAAACCATACTCCTCTAGCTTGTAAATCAAGTAAGAAGATTTTTTAGCGTCACAAAATTACAACTATTTATACATTCTGCCTAACTGCAGTGATTTAAATAAGATATGTTAAAAATTAAGTCTTACTGCCAAACTAGGGATAATAGGCAACTGATCCACTCTTTCAAATTCTATACGATCAAAAAAGAAGATATTGTCTCTATTATATACGTTAGTAACACTTCCCACTACTTCTAGATTTACAAATTCCGAGAATCTAAATTTCTTAGTTACCGATATATCAAATCTATGATAATAAGGTAATCTACCACCGTTACGAGTAGTCGAGAATATAATTCCCACATCATCTGGATTATCCTGAAGGATGTCTGTTCCTACCCCATCTTGAAAGGTATTGTTATAGAAGAAGCCTTGGGTCTTTGTAAAAGGAAAGCCTGATCCCATATTCCATCTACCACTTATCTGTAGATCCCCATTATCCTGAAGATTATAAGTACCCAGTAAATTTACATTATGTCTCCTATCAAAAACGGTAGGAAATTGCTGCTCCCCATCAAACCTATTTACAAAACCTAAAGAATATGCTCCGTAGACATTAAAATCAGCCTCTTGATAATTAAATGAAAAATCAACTCCATAAGCTTCTCCTGTCTCCGTTCCAAAATCTGGATCCGAGGCTTGTAATTTATTTCTATTTACGATAATCAACTGGTTAAAGTCTTTGTAATAGCCTTCGATATTAATCATTAGATTACTATTAATATCATATTCAAAACCCGCAACTGCATGAGCAGAGGTTTGTATTTTATCAGTAAGGAATCCACCTTCTAGATCTGCTACTTGAGATTCAGGACCAGTTAGAAATCCTGAAAATAGATTCACTACATCTCTTTCATTAGAGGTACTCAGAATATTCTGACTATATAATCCTGCGGCAAGTTTTAGCCTCAATGCATCAGAGACATTATACTTCAGTCCTAATCTAGGCTCTGGTGAGAAGGAAGACTGAGAAGCATAGAATTGTGTTCTTATCCCAGGCTCAAAAATTAATTTCTCCCCAAAAACTTTTCTGAATTTAAAAAAGGCAGAAAACTCTGTCGTATTCTGAAACTCGTTTATCTGATGTCCAAATGGATTTGTAAACTCAAAATCAGTACGAATACTCTTTATCTCAAACCCATAGTTAAACTCACTATCTACTCCAAAAGAAGTAAAATCTAAACCAGCAGTAAGCTCTCTTATTTTAGAACTACGAGGATCATCATTGTCTTCTTTTAGATTTATCTCATAATCAGAAAATCCGATAAGTCCACCTAGAATCATTCCACTACTCGTAGGAACAAGGGTAAAATTAGCTCCACCACCTGCAGTAGTCCAGTCTATATTGGCCACTGATGGGTTATTAAAAGAGTCGTCAAAATTAAATCCAAATAAATGAAACTTACTTCCATTACTTGTTATAAAACTCAGCTTACCATATAGATCTAGGAAATCAAATGGCAGTCCAATGCTATCTTGATCTACCGCATACTGATACAAGCTTTGAGAGGTTTGGTCGATGACGCTTTTCTTTGCTGTAAGGATAAATGAGGTACTCCCCTTTCCTTGTTCAAATTTCTTTATGGGTCCTTCAAATAGACCTTTTACCATAAATGGACTGGCAGATATCTGTCCTCCTAAATGAGTACGATCACCTTCTCTAGTATGAATGTCTACAACGGCAGATATCCGTCCACCGTGCTCTGCATTAAAAGCTCCTGTAAGAACATCCACTTTCCTTATCAATTCTGTCTCAAATACAGAAAAGAATCCTATCGAGTGGAATGGATTATAAATAGTGAGACCATCCAATAATATTTTATTCTGAACCGGAGATCCTCCTCTAATGTATAACTGACCACCTTGATCACCAGTACTTATTACTCCTGGTAATACCTGTAGGTATTGTATTATATCTGCATCACCACCTGTAGATGGCAGTGCTTTTATCTGCTTCTGACTTACTTCTATCTTAGATACTTGTACTTCTGTTCTTGCAGTCTGCCTCTGTGCAGAGATATCTATCACTCCTATTTCTATCCCACTCTCTTGCATATAGAAACTCTTAGTTGCAATACCTCCTGCTCTAATTTCTACAGTTTCAAAAACGTCTTCATATCCTAGGTATGAGATTTTTAGAGTATACGTCCCAGCATCTAAGTTGCTAAAATTGTAAAATCCATTAAAGTCTGTATTCTCTCCTTTGTCAGTGCCTTCGATAACTAGCGTTCCATAAATGACTGGTTCTCCAGAATCCATATCATATACATACCCTCTTAGTGTTCCCGTTTGGCTATAGCCAAAAGAAAAAACCATCATTAATACACAAACCAATAATCCTTTATACATAAATCTGCATCTATTCTTTTAATTCAATTCTTTCTAAAACTATCGTCCTACGATCAATTTATGTGCAATTCCATCGTTAAGCGTAATAAAATAAATGTTGGGTTCTAGACTAGAAATATCTAGGTACTTCATCCCTCCATTTCCCGTATCTTTTAAACGTACTCGACCTAGCAGGTCGACTATTTTAATATCTAACATCTCTCCTGAATCCCATACAATCTGCACCATACCTACCGCGGGGTTAGGAAACAAGGTAGAACTTATTATTTCAGGTGTATTAGTAGAGACTAATCTATTGCACCATTCTGCATCTGGCTCTAATTCTATCCATCCCTTAGGATCTAAATCTCTCCCATCAAAAGCAGAATACTCCGGTGGATACTTAAACGCTCTAAAAGTTAGGTTGTTATTTAGAGCTAAGGTATCCCCTTGTGTGGCAGGGTTAGGTCCGATTCTAGGGGTTATGTATTCCCATACTATATCATTATTTGGCGTAAGCTCTATAATTCTTCCCTGTCTTCCACTACAGGCGAGTACATTTCCGTTAGGCAATAACTGAGCACCACTCAGCCCAGTAGAATGAAAGGCAAATGGAGTAGAATCCGGAATTATAGTGTTTTCAAATTCAAACGGAGGAAAAGCATCATCAAAGGTCAAATAATCACTTTCATACATAGAGTAAGAGGACTGAAAAACCTCGATGCCTGAAAAATTTTCTCCCAATCGATTATTAAAGACTACTATGCTTTCTACATTAGGATCAGAGGGATCTAAAAAAGTGTTTGCCCAGTGAGCATCATGATTAAAAAATAAAGTTTGTCCAAGAGAATCTCTACGATATGCTCTCGGATTTCCGATTCTATAAATAATATCTCCTCCATGATTTGCACGACCACCAAAACTGGTGGCGGCCTCCTCTGTCGTAGTACTATGATCTATAACCCATATCTCATCAAAGTGTGGAACAGAAACCATAATCTGATCTAATTGCTCATTATAATCTATAGAATTATAATGCAACCAATCCGCAGCCCCATCATTTATATTATAGTTTACATCTATACGTCTAAAGTTTTCTGCTACATTTCCAAAATTATCCTTAGTATCATCAAAGTCTTGCACTAAGTGATCCCATACATGCCACTCCCATACAATTTCATCTGAGGTAGGATTCCATTCTAGTATCATTTCTGGCCAAACTTCTCCTTGTGTAATCAACATAGAATCTCGTCCCGCTTGAATCGATTCTTCTCTCGATTTTGCTTCCCAAGCTACAAGAAGCACATTTCCATTAGGCATAGGTGCTATATCATGATGTAGTCTAGCTGCCTCCGTATTTAAATCAAAAGTTGCGAGCAAGTCGTTATCCCAGGTAAGTACTTCTACTATCTGACCACCGCCACCTGCCCAGATCGGGTTTACTACTGTAGAATCTGCATGTCTTTTTGTTTTAATAAGATTTCCATCAGGCATGAGATAAGCAGTATTGCCAGGTCTAAATACTGCCTCGTCTTCCCAGGTATGTACTATCTCACCACAATTGTCAAGTAGATAAACGTTGGGCTGGTTATGAGGGTAAATCATCGTAAAACCTTGATAGGATCTACTGATATCATAGCTAATTAAACCGACTGTGTTTTGTGCATAGCTATAAATAGAACTAAGAAGTAGAAATAGAATTAAAGGTTTTTTCATATTCTCGAAAATTTGAAGGTTTTTAAATGCTGATTAGAATCTGTAAATATCTGCAATAAATAGATACCAGAGCGTAAAGAACTAATATCTATTAGTTTATTTTCCTTAGATGGAGTTATTAAGCGACGACCCATCATATCTACGACTGCTACATTAAAGTCTTTTAGGTCTGTGATAAGCTCTAATCTATCGTTATTGTTAGACAGGCGGAAACTAGACTGAAAATCTGGATCATCTACACTAGAAGTAAATAACTGACAATCATTTGTACTCGGAGGAAACTCTACCATATTACCAGTAGGAGTGAGATCTCTACCAGCAAGTCCAGGATAGTCTATAGAATATCTCTCTGACCTAAAAAGAAATGAACTGCCAGTATAGCCATCTGCTACATATTCCCATACTCTCTCTCCATCCATGTTTATCTCAAAGGCTCTACCATCCATTCCTTGAGTAATGGCAATATTTCCATTGGGCAAGACCCTAGCAGCTGAAGTATAACCAGAGAAGAAAAAAGTATTGCTGTCGAATCTATCAAAATTCACTTCAGGTTGTGCCGGTCCATAAGCTTCTCCATCTTGTAGTGCATAGTTAAATCCATCTTCTATCGGATCAAAAATCGGAACTGCAGAATACTGATCATTAAAATTTGTTACTTCGGGACGATCGAGTCCATTATTAAAGCATATTAATTTTCCTGCATGAGGACCATATTTTATCCAGTTGGGATTATGCTGATAATAAAGGATTCGATCATCAGCAGTACCTCTTCCATAATTTTGGGGATTACCCCATCTATAAATAAAGTCTCCACCCATCCCAGAATTACCTCCACTACTTCCTCTTGCTTCTTCTGTCGTTGTACTATGATCTATGATAGCTACTTCACCCATTTTCCTTACTGATAATGCAATTTGATCCAACTCAGGATTATAATCGAATCCATTAATCATAAAGGATTCTCCATTATGCCAATCAAAAGAATTGTACAAGGGTTCAATATTCATTAACTGTGGGTTTTCAGACGCAACTGCATAATTAGGTGCATTTTGGTCTCGATCCTGAAGCACGTGATCTTTAAAGCTCCACTCCCATACTATTTCATCTAGGGTAGGGTTTATTTCCACTACACCATCTATTCTTCTAGGATTATTGAATCCCATATCCAGATAATCAAAATCATATCCTAAATCCAAAAAATCTTGCATCGACATATTTCTTCGAGCTAAGCAAAGGAAATTGCCATTGGGCATTAAAATAGCCTCATAAACTAATCTCAAATCAGATTCTGATTCTGGTACAGTATAATCATAGATTACATTATTATCCCAGTCTCTGACTATTAGCGTCTTTTCGTCATTGGAAATATAGGTGAGGGTTCCATCTTCTTGCAATTTTGCATGCAGTTCAGTATTGGCAACTCCAGGCCAAGAGTGTACAATATCTCCACAGTTATTTACGAGATAAGTACTTTCCATATTTTCATATAGCAAATAGCCATTTAGAGCTTCTGGAGTGTTAAACTGGATTCCTTCTTGAGAAAAAACTAAAATATGCGTAGCAATGAAGAAGAACACCGTGAGGACTAATCTTATCATAATATATGGCAGTTTTAAAACAACTAGCAAGATACGAAAGACCTAAACTAAAGGTGAAGGATTAGGGCTAATATGTCGCATTTAACACTTCTATAAAAGAAGCGTTAATATTTATACAAGTGACGATTTTTGTTCGACATATTGGTCCGTAAAGGCCTATTTTTGAGAAGACCTTAATAACATGAAAAACTATTTCCTTCTTTTTAGCTTTTTAGTAATCGGAAGCATATTGCATGCTCAGGAGGCTAGATTAGGATGTATCCTCATAGATTTTGAAAACATCTTTGATCAAGAACTGAGTGAGGGCACTATAATTAGTGATCAATTTGAGGATGAATTTGGGCTTACTTTCGAATTAGAGGGAGGAGGATTCCCTGTCCTTGCTCAAGTAGGTAATCCTATCTCAGCGTTTTCTAGCCCATGGGGAAATGATACTCCTGCACCGCAGGATCAGGATTTTATAGGAAGCTTTTTTTTAACTGATGATGGTACGCTTGATGGACTATTGGCCCCACCGGTAGTATTAAATTTTGAGACTCCGATAGATAGTTTTGCAGGATGTATTCTAGATATGGACTTCGGGGAAGTGTTTGTTTTGGAGACTTTTGATGAAGTCGGTAATCTGATTTTGGCAGATAGCATAACAGCAGGAGATCCAGGAACAGGAGATGGACTAGCCACTTGCTGGGGATTTAATCTAGAAGGATGTGTAGGTACAGTCTATCAGGTCAAATTTTCAGGATTTAGAACTAGTTCTGGTGCTTTTGGACTTGGACTAGATAATTTCTCTTTTTGTTATTCTGGAATAAATGTGGAAGTAGACACTATACAACCTACCTGCCTAGCCTTAGATGGTAGTATACAGATTTTTAGCACCACTGATGAGGTCTATCAATATTCTATAGACAATATAAATTTTTCTGAAGATGGCCTATTTACAGAACTAGAACCTGCCGAGTATACCATATTTGTAATAGATGAGAATGGATGCGAAACAAGCGTCCCGATAGAGATATCTGCTGCACAGGATCCTTTATTTGTAGAAGTCGATACTGTAAGCACATCTTGTAATTTAGAAAATGGCATGGCATCTTTTGAGGTCACTCCAGATCTAAATGCAATGTTTAGTATAGACGGTGGCAATACGTTTACCACCGATCATTTTTTTGAAAATCTACCTCCCGGTGATTATGTAATTCAAGCCATCGATGATAATGGCTGTACTGGAGAACTGGTTTTTACTATAGACCCTAGTACAGATGTGGTTCTCGACGATGACTTAGAAAGTATTCCAGAGACCTGTGTTGGAGATGATGGGCAGATTATAGCGACTGGCTCTATGGGTAATCCACCGTATACCTACAGTGTAAATGGCATTGATTTCCAAGAAAGCAGCCTATTCCAAAATCTAAGTTCAGGTGATTACACAGTATCTATTATGGACAACGATGGATGTATAGATACAGGACCAGCATTTATAGAACCCTACCCTTTTATCGAAGGCGTATCCGTAGACACCTTAAATCCAGAATGTCTTGCCGCTAATGGCGAAATAACAATAAGTGCATCTGGAGGATTCGGAGGATTACGGTATTCTCTAAACGATGGACCTTTTACAACAGATCCTGCATTTACAGGCCTAGAACCTGGCAGCTACGTATACACTATACGTGATGCAAACGACTGTGAAGTAATAGACTCCATTTCTCTAGCAATTCCACTGTGCCCTATATACATTCCTAATATCTTTTCTCCCAATGGAGATGGAAGCAACGATGAGTTTATCATCTATGTCGATCCTGGCTACGAACTTAATATTATAGAATACTGGATCTATGATAGATGGGGAGAAGAAGCTTTTAACTCTGGAGATTTTGACATCCATGAGTTTAATAGAGATGCTAACGATGGAGCGATCTGGTGGGATGGACAGTTTAAAGATGACCGAGCCATGGAAGGTGTATATTCTTATCTCATTAAAGTCTTACATGAAAATGGCGACATAGTTAATTTGACAGGTACTGTCACATTAGTTCGTTAATTTTATGGTATGAAAAAGTTTTTTGGAAGGGTTATTCTACTTCTTATTTTTTTACTCCTTATTGTAATCGTTCTTAACTGGTCTACGATTCAGAAACTGAGACATACTATAGCCCTGTTTGACAAAGAGGTAATTGTCCAGAATTTTCAAAATATGGAAACTGGATATCCTTCTACTCAGATAGCATCCAGTCCAAATCCTATAAAACTTCCTTCTAAGGACATTGGCTTTAAGCCAATAAAAGAATTTAAATACCTAGACTCTCTTTTCTCTGTAGATGAATATTTAGAGACCACTAGAACTGAAGGTCTGCTCGTCATACAAAATGATACAATCATCTATGAGCAATATGCAAACGACCTCGAGCCAGACGAGTCACACATCTCATGGTCGATGTCCAAGTCATTTATAGCAGCTATGATGGGTATCGCATATGACAACGGATTGTACAAATTATCAGACCCTGTAACGAAGTACCTGCCTCAGTTTAAAGGAACGGGCTATGATGGTGTAGAGATAGAAGACTTGCTCCAAATGAGCTCTGGGGTACGATTTAACGAGGACTACGGAGATTTTAATTCTGATATAAATAAGTTCGGTCGAGCCTTTGCGATGGGTTCTTCGTTAGAGGCTTTTGCCCAAGATTTAGAACGACAAAGAACACCCGGAACCTATAATCATTATGTAAGTCTAGATACTCAGGTACTCGGAATACTACTCATAAAACTCACAGGCAAATCCATAACTCAGCTTACTCAAGAATGGATATGGAATCCTATGGGTTTTGAACATGAGGGTCAGTGGATAACAGACAATGAAGGACTGGAACTCGCTCTAGGAGGTCTGAATGCAAGCCTTAGAGACTATGCAAAAATGGGACTACTCTATCTCAACAAGGGCAAATTTAATGGTAAGCAAATCGTCTCGGAAGAATGGGTTCAAAAGTCTTTAAGCATCACTGAGGACCATCTGCAACCAAACCAAAAAAAGCTATCTAGCAATCATCACGGTTACGGATATCAGTGGTGGATCCCACAACATGATGAGGGTGATTTTTTTATGGTCGGAATCTATAACCAGTTTGTCTATGTACAACCAAAACACAATCTAGTAATCGTAAAACTATCTGCCAATCATCATTTTAAAGAAGAAGGAAAAATTACCAAAGACATACATCTTGCCTTATTTAAATCTATGGCTCGTACCTTTGAGCAGAAGGAATCGGTAAATGAAATTTGAGAATTACAGAATACATGATGAGGTAAAACAGGCCTTAGAAGAGATGGGCTTTAAACGGCCGACCGATATCCAGTTTAAATGCATCCCCAATATCCAAGACGGAGAAGACCTCTTAGCTGTAGCACAAACCGGAACAGGAAAGACAGCAGCCTTTGCCATACCGATTATAGATGAGCTCTATTATGAGAAACAAAACCGTCGTCGTAAGGATGGAGCTAAGTGTCTCATCCTAGTCCCCACTCATGAACTGGCTACTCAGCTGCTCAAGGTTTTTGAAAACATCGCTAGATACACAACAGTAGAAACTGTGGCCATCTATGGAGGTGTAGACCAAGACCCTCAGATAGAAAAACTAAATGAAGGTGTCGACATAGTCATCGCTACTCCTGGTAGAATGTTTGATCTAATCCATCAAGGACATCTTAGAATCCATAGAATAGAAAGACTTATTCTGGACGAGGCAGATCACATGCTGGACATGGGTTTTATAAAAGACATTAGAGATATACTCTATAAACTTCCCAAAAGAAGACAAACCCTATTTTTCTCGGCAACGATAAATGATACCATAAAAAAGATTGCCTACTCTATTATAAAACAGAGTGCAATCCGTATCCAGATATCTCCTAAAGATCCAGTGTCCAAAAACGTTACCCACTTTGTACTACACATGGAAATGGATCATAAACGATTCTTCTTAGAACGAGTGATTACAGAAAATAAGGAGTCTAAGATTTTAGTTTTTGTACGGACCAAGGTAAGAGCCGAGAGAGTTTTAAAAGCAATGGCTCGAGTAGATATAGAATGCCTATCCATCCATGGAGACAAGACTCAAAAACAACGTACTGACATCCTACAATCTTTTAAGAATACTGAATATAAAATCTTAATTGCCACCGATGTAGCAGGCAGAGGAATTGATATCCCAGACGTAAACATAGTAGTCAATTACGATTTACCGACCGAGTCTGAAAACTATGTGCATCGTGTAGGGCGAACCGGTAGGGGAAAGAAAAAAGGTTTTGCCTATTCCTTCTGCTCCAAGGACGAAAAGCCCATCCTCAAAGAAATACAAGGCTTTCTAAACAAAGAAGTCACGGAACTAAAAATCAGCAAAGACGACTACTCCGACACCCTCAATATCGAACGCGAGCGGAAGCAAGATTATAAGGCTATTATGGAAGAGATTGAAGAATTTGAATCTCGGAAGAAGAGAAAGAAAAAGTCCTAGTGTAAAGAAAATCCGCACCCATCCCTAGCCCTTCCTTGGCCAAGGGAAGGGAATGAATTCGCTCTGCGAAGAAAGGGATGGGTATGGATAACTTATTTTTTTCAGCCTACTCCTTAATAAACTTAATAGTATGAGATCTATTCTCTTTGTAAAAAGTAATCATGTAAACTCCTGATACTAGATCAGAAACATCTACACTAGATGTATAATTTTTTCTAATCATAGTCTGTCCCATGAGGTTAGAAATTTCTAATCTTTCTAGGTTCTGTTCTGTAGTTATGTTTAGAAAATTATTTGTAGGATTTGGGCTTATGGAGATGATGCCATCTTCTAAGAGATCGTTTGTAGAAGTGAGACATTCAAAGTCATCTGAGTATCTTGGAAACATTTGATACCCAGAATCAAAAGGACTATCTGAATCAAATTGTCCACCTAAGCCAGTTATTAGAGTACCATCAAAACCCGAACAAGGAGGGTTTTCCATAGATGCAAGTTCGGTGTCAGAATCTATTCGAACTGTTACAGTGTTTCCATCAATTGTCGTCAGATCTAAATTAAAACTAGATCCATCTCCTACCCAATTAGCAATAATTAGATCCTGTACTTCAACCTGTACTAACTGCGACTCACTACTTTCATTCAACATATTAACTTCAATTGGGACCATTAGATCATCCGATCCTATCAAAGCTATACTAGCAGGCTCAATCTGAGTCAATCCATTAAACTGAGTAATCGTTCCTTCTACTTCTATAACATCTCCTTCCACAACTGTATATCCAAAGTTTTCTGAACCACTAAACAAACCGATTCCATCTCCATCCGCATCTATCAAGGTAAAAGTTAGTCCAGCAGGTCTAAAGTTTATTCCATGTACTATTCCTGAAATTCTACAGTCTACACCTACGCTATCTGCCACACCATCAGCATCTATGGTATTGATAAGGCCGATATCATAACTCGGAAAAGTTGGAGCATTAGGGTCGATAACGGTAACCGTACCTACCATACCCATTGCTACTGCAGGGTCACTTTGATAGTCATACACTCCTACTGTTGCAAACAGCTCATTAAAGGTCCAGTTAGCAGTAGAAGGTGCTCCATTATCGAAGCCTTCTGGGTTATTAGGATAGCTTGCTAGAGAACCATTTACGTTGTGGTTTCCACCTCCTACATTGGTCCAACCTACTACCTCTCCTACGTTTATAGTTATGTCTGCTGGAGAGAATACATTATTGGCAGTGGCCTCTACCATATGGTCTGGAACGAGCATACATACTGCAGTATTTGCAGCACCGGGAGTTCCTGATATATTATTTCCATTTATTTCAACTCCTGTATCTGTTCCAGATACGGACCAGCTGGCAGCATCATTATTATCTGATCCAAGGTCACAGAGCTCTATAGAAGCACCTTGTCCATCAGTACCATCCATAAAATCAGGCCAGCCTCCCTGATCGCTAAAAGCAACGATATCTAATGAATTTCCTGAAGCATCTGCTATTTCTATGGTTTCTCCACCATTACTCAGAGCACCATCTGTCCACTGATCAGAAGCTACTGACAATACTGTCATAAGAGCTACCGAGCTTTCTGAGAAAACATAAGCTGCTCCAGCTGGCAACATCGTCCCCATGGCTACAGTATCTTCTACTCCTTGTAAAAAATGATATCCTGAGATATCTACCGCTGTCATTCCAGCATTTGTTATTTCTATATACTCCAGTGAGTCCTGTCCAGATTCTGGAGGATTGTACATTATTTCTGAGATAACGATTTGGCTGTAGCCGAAAAGACTCAGACAGATAAAAGAGAGGGTAAGTAAAGCTGATTTCATTTTTATAAGATTGGTTGTTACTAAAAATAGTTAGAATCTAATTAAAAGAAGAAGGATAATAAAAAAGTAAAAAAGACCGAGCAAGAAATCTTGCTCGGTCTCGGAAAAAATATTATTTCAATATCTTAATCAAAGATATATCTAATTCCTAATCGTGCTCTCCATCTAGAGGCAACATCAGAAACGTCATAGGCATCACTGCCCGTTTCTGTATCTCTATACGTATAAAGAGGAGTAGTACCATCAGCATCAAAGCTTTCAAAATTCAATAATTCATAATTATTAAAGTCACCAGGTACATTGTATCTCGCTCCCCAACTGTTGTTTATTAAATTGGCAACATTGAAGATGTCAAAAGACAACTGGAACTTGTGTAAGTTTCCTCCTAGGCTAGTTCCAAAATCTTGTCTAATCGCAACATCAAAGAAATTTACCCACGGTGCTCTAGAACCATTTTTCTCTGCATACTGTCCTCGTCTAGAAGAAAGATGAGAATCACTTTCTATAAATGCATTTAGGTTAGCCCATTGCTCTTCTACCGTTACTACATCATCTCCAGAAGAAAATTCTACTAGATTAATATCACTAGCATCAGCTGGTACATAAATTAAAGATCTCCATCTAGAAGTACTTCCTCTTTCGTTATTTAGGTTTCTAGCATCTCTATCGCCTCCTATTACATAAGAAATGGCATTTCCACTTTGTCCGTTATAGAATAAAGAGAATGTAGTACCTATGTTGTCATTCCAATTTAGACGATAATTAAGTCCACCAATAATTCTATTTCCTAATGCAAAATCAGATCTTCCAAAAGAAGGATCGTTTCTTCCATTTACATTTATAGCACCTCTCCATTGAGAAGAATTTTGACTAGAGGTCCCTTCAAAAAGTGCATATGAATCTCCAAAAGTATAAGCTATATTAGCACTAAGGCCACTTGCCCAAACTTTATTGATACTACCTGTAATATTTATAGCAGATCCTTCATTAGTGTTAGATGCTAGGTAAACAGCTCCAAAATCATCTTCATCTATTTCCGATCTTACAAAGATTGGTCTATCATCACCTGATCCGGTGAAATTACCTTGTATCTCTTGTGAAGTATTTAGGTTTGTATAATCCACATTATTTAGAGTCTTAGTATAAGATACCTCTACAGAAGTATTCCATCCATTTCCTATATTCGTATCATACCCTAGATTAGTTCTAAATACTTGAGGATATTTAAAATCCTGAGTAAAAAGATTCATGTCACCTTGTGGAACATTTGCATTTTCAAACTCATGCTGATTCTGTACATCTGCGATAAAATCTATACCATCAGAGAATGCAAAACCACCTATAAATGTAGAGTTCAGCCCGTTTGTATTAAACATAGCACCTGGCCATACAAAAGGAATTCTACTCGTAAACACTCCTACTCCACCTCTTAATGTTGACTTCTGATCTATTTTATAATCAAAACCTAATCTCGGACTTATCATAAACTGTCCATCAGGTGCAGATCCTGCTCTTACATTTCCTTCAAAATCAGGATAAGATTCAAATAGTCTCGGCAATACCTCATCATTAAATCTCGGAGCCTCTTCTGGATCGGAAGTAATAATTGGTACATCTAATCTAATACCTGCAGTTACGGTCAATTGATTATTGACAGCAATTTCATCTTGAGCATAAAATCCTAATTGCATAGCATTAAACTCTGCCGCAGCAGCTGTTTCATCTCCAGCTATATCATCTACTAAAGAATAAACACGAGCATAATCTGATGCTGGAGCACCTGATAAGAAATCATCTAAACTATCAAATTCATACTCTCCAAAATTCAGTGCCAAAAACACATTACGTATATCATAAAACTCATTATGAGTTCCTATCGTAAAAGTGTGCTTACCCTTGTATATTTTAAAGTTATCTGTAATAGTAAATATCTTTTGCTCTAGAAGATTTGCAGTAGAAAACTGCTCAGATCCAAATTCTATTTGACCACCTGCCTCATCAAAAATGATTACATAAGGGAATGGATCTCCTAGAGGATCTCTATCATCATTTACCGCAGTATAACCTACAATCAGATTGTTAGACATATTATCTCCTATTGTAGAGTTCAACTCCAATGCTGAAGAATTAGTAGTCGTTGGGAAAAAGATTCCATTGTTAGAGAAATTTATAGTCCCACTATTCCCAGCACTTCTGTTGAACTGCTCAGCCTTTGTGTATTGATGTCTAAGAGTCAGCTTATTAGCCGCATTTAGATTAAAATCTAATTTACCGAAAAGCTTTAGTCCTTCTAATTGGTCAGAAGTATTTCCAAATGTACCAGGGTCGTAATTGTATGTATCAATTAAATGATCACGTAATCCCTGAAGGTCTGCTTCCTGAGCTCTTAAAGAATCTTCTTGTGAGTATGTCGCAACATTAAAAGGTGCTGGAGTTTCATCATTCTGAATCTCAGCATTTGCAAAGAAGAAAACTTTGTCTTTTACTATAGGTCCTCCTAAAGAGAATCCGATAGTATTTTGAGAAAAGTCATCAACGCTTTCTCTATCATCTCCAGTAAGTCCTAATCTATCTATTAGTTCTCCATTTGTTTTACCTACTAGATTCTGATTTTGCCAAAAGTAGTAAGCCGTACCTTGTAATTTATTAGTTCCAGATTTTGTAACAGCATTTATACCACCACCTGCAAAACCACCATAGGTAACATCGTATGGAGATAATACTACCTGTAGCTGATCGATAATATCTATACTAAATGGAGATATACCAGTCTGTCCACCATTAGTTCCAGATCCTGCAAGACCGAAGACATCATTATTTACCGCTCCATCTACATATATGGCATTATATCTATTATTAATACCACCAAATGAGGTACCACCAGTTGCATTACTTGCTTGAGGAGTCAATCGAGTAAAATCCGACAGGTTTCTATTTAAGGTCGGCATATTCTCGATAGCCTCGGTCCCGATTTGTGTACTTGTTCCACTACTCTTACCGACAGATCCGCTCTTTGCAGATACGACCACTTCTTGAAGTGCAACCGCTCCATCTTGCAATACAATATTACTTTTAAGTTTTTCTCCTAGTCTTAAAAAGACATTTTCGATGGTCTGATTTTCAACTCCTACATAAGAAATCTCGACAGTATATGGACCTCCGACTTTCATGTTATCCATACGATAGAGTCCGTTTTCATCAGTGATGGTTCCATAAAAGGCACCGGTAGGATTATGTTTGGCAGAAATCGTAACACCGATAAGCGGTTCTCCATTTTGCCCAGTAATTTGCCCCTGCATCCCAGATGTAGTGACACCTTGACCATAAATTCCGCTTGACAGAACAAATAGGCCAATAAAAAATAATAGTTTTTTCATTTTCAAGTTAATTTGTTGATTGGCACAAAGGTAATGATGAAAACGAAACGTATAAATATTTTTAATATAAATAAAATAAAAATACGTTGCTAAGAAAGGGTAAACTCTACTTCTCTAAAGCATTAAATTTCAATTGGTTAGCCAATTTGTTTCCTAACCACTTATCTATTAGATAATGAGCAAGATAGATAACAGGAGTCAGTATAATCGCCATTATAAATTTGTAGATATAGTTCACAGTTCCTATTGCCAAAACCCGAACCAAATCCCAATCTGCACCTATCCAGAAAGCAATCAATAAGACTACGTAGCTGTCTATAAGTTGGGAGACCAGAGTAGACCCAGTAGCTCGCAGCCATATTTTAGATTCTCCAGTTTTCTTTTTTATTTGTTGGAATACAAAAACGTCTACTATCTGTCCTACTAGGAATGCTACCAGAGAGCCGATAATAATCCACAGACCCTGGCCCATAATTTTGGCGAAAGCCAAATCCATATCTCCCAATGAAGAATCTGGCTTATCTTCTACTACTCCACTTACGTTCTGCCACCAGTCATTAGGAGCTAAATGAATCGCAAGGAAAACCATTACGAAGGCATAGCAGATGAGTATCACCGCAAAGTAAGAAAGCCGCTTTACTCCTCGACTCCCAAAATATTCGTTTATAATATCAGTCATCACAAAAACCACAGGCCATAATAATACACCTGCAGTCAAACTAAACCCAAGGCCATCAACCCCTAAAATCTCCCAGTCAAAGGGCTCAAAACCCAAGGTCCGCTCTAGACTAAATATCTTAATACCGATAAATTCTGCAACCAAGGCATTACAGATAAAAAATCCTCCCAATATGAAGAACAAAATAGTCGCTTTATCAGTATATAGTTTGTCTAGTTTCAATCCGTACTTTTGTGTTCTGTTATAAATGTAATATGGCAAAGATTTCCATTAATATGAAAGAAGCCGCTGTCAAAAAAGACAGTCAGCTCATCGTGGGTATAGATTTAGGAACGACCAATAGTCTAGTGGCCATCGTAAAAGATGGAAAACCAGAGGCGATAAAAAACAGAAATGGCAAGTCGAGTCTGGTTCCTTCTATCATACATTTTGAATCGGCAAGCATGGTCATCGTCGGAGAAGCTGCCAAGGAGAAGTTAGTCACTCATCCAGAGGATACCATCTTTTCTGTAAAACGGCTGATGGGTAAGTCTTTTAAGGACATTGGCTCGAGCCAAAATAAACTGGGTTATGAGATACTAGATGATGACACTGACTCTCTAGTAAAGATTAAGGTTCAAGACCAATATTACTCACCTATACAATTATCCGCTGAGATATTAAAAGAGCTCAAATCTCAAATAGAGTCACAGTTAAACACCGAAGTTTCTAAGGCTGTAATTACCGTCCCTGCATATTTTAACGACAGTCAGCGACAAGCCACTAAGGATGCAGGAAAGCTCGCAGGCCTAGAAGTGTTAAGAATTATAAACGAACCGACAGCGGCCTCTCTGGCTTATGGAATCGGTCTGTCGGATGCCGTATCAGAAAAAGTAGCTGTCTATGATTTGGGTGGTGGAACCTTTGACATATCTATCCTTCAGATAGAAAATGGAATTTTTGAAGTACTATCGACTCATGGAGATACCTCTCTCGGTGGAGATGACATTGATCAGCTTATTATAGATTACTGGATAGAAGATCATCAGATATCTATTAAACAACTAGAAGATAAGACCTTCTCACAATCCATAAGACTTCTTGCAGAAAAAGCTAAGAGAGTTCTTTCTACAGAGTTAGAATTTTCAGAGGCTTTTGCCAATGTGAACTTCTCTATAAAACGAACCGATTTCGATGAGTTATTAAAGCCGATTTTAGAAAAGACCCTAGATTCTTGCAAATCAGCAATAGCCGATTCTGGACTGAATTTATCAGATATAGATAAGGTTATATTGGTCGGTGGTTCTACTCGAGTCCCTGCTATAAGAGAAGGAGTAAAAGAATTTTTTGGCCTAGAGCCATTTACAGAACTGGATCCTGATGAGGTAGTGGCACTGGGTGCTGCAGTGCAGGCTGATATACTTGCTGGAAACAATAAGGATGTGCTATTACTAGACATCACTCCTTTATCTCTAGGTATAGAAACTGTAGGAGGTCTGATGGATGTCATCATCACACGTAATAGTAAGCTCCCTATAAAGTCTGGAAGAAATTATACCACCTCAGTAGATGGACAGACTAACCTAAAGGTTGCTGTTTTTCAAGGAGAACGAGACTTGGTCAAAGACAATAGGAAGCTCGGAGAATTTATATTAAAAGGAATCCCTCCTATGCCAGCAGGTATCCCCAAAATAGCCATACACTTTATCATAGATGCCGATGGAATCCTTAAGGTAAAGGCCATGGAAGAGCGGTCTAATACTGAGACAGAAATAGAAATAAAATCTCAATATGGTCTCTCTGAAGAAGAAATGGCCAAGATGCTTCTCGACTCTATAAAAAATGCAGAGGCTGATATGACCATTAAGGCACTGATAGAATCGCAAACAGAGGGAAGAAATGTGGTTTTTGCTACCAATAAATTTATCAAACAAAATGAGTGGCTGACTAGTGCTGAACTTACTTCCATAGAAACCCTAAAAGGAAAACTACAAACGGCAATAGATGCGGGTATAAAAAACGATATAGAGGCTGCCTTAGAAAAGCTTAATCAGTATTCTCGACCATTGGCAGAAAAGGCACTAGACATCAATGTTTCTAAGGCCTTAAAAGGAAAGGATTTATAGGCAGTATAGTTAAAGAAAAGTGACTAATTATGAAACTGAGCAGACTAGAATAACGTTATTATAATGTTGTTCTGAAATAAATCTATTCGTGACATTGTAGAATAAGCCTCAGCCTTGATGTATCAGAGATTGAAAATTCAACTTTTATTATCTGCCAGCCTATTGTGTCTGTTTACTCCTGTATTTACACAATCCACAGAATTAAGAAAAGAGATTAATAAACTCATCTCTTATGATACCGATATAGATCTAAAAAGCAATCCAGGTTTCATGATCGGTGTAATCGATAATGATAGCACATTTTTTTTCCGTTATGGAGCTACCGTAGATAATGAAGGAGAGACCTATGATGAGCAATCTGTTTTTGAGATCGGAGGACTTACAAAAGTATTTACTGCTGGCCTTCTAGAAGTACTGGCAAAAGAAGGGCATATAAAATATACGGATAGAGTAAACAGCTACCTACCAGAAGATCAGAGAAACCCTAGGATGAAGGACCTTACCATCTATCATCTAGCGATGCATCTATCTGGATTTCCTAAGCGACCTACCCTTTTCGGTAAAAAGGAAAAAGAAAGAAATAATCCTTACAAGTATTACACAAAGGCTGATCTCATCAAGTTTTATACTCAGTACGTTCCTAATAAAGACGAGTACGAAAAGTTTAAGTTCGCACATACAAATTATGCTCTGATAGAATATGTCTTAGAGCAGAAAATGCAAAGCTCTTTTGAGGTAATTCTTAAA
This sequence comes from uncultured Saprospiraceae bacterium, assembly GCA_964509175.1. Classification (GTDB taxonomy): domain Bacteria; phylum Bacteroidota; class Bacteroidia; order Chitinophagales; family Saprospiraceae; genus JAHDHU01. The sequence goes on along the minus strand of CAZDWO010000008.1, from coordinate 25,639 downwards.
GAGCATCTCTTATCTAAACTGGATTTATCTAAAACTTATCTCGACCCTACGGAACTAAGAGCTACAGAATTATCAACAGGTTATAATAGAGCGGGGATAGATGCAAGTCCATGGGTTTTTCAAAGTTTTGGAGGATCAGAAGGATTAAAATCTAACGTAAAAGAGCTATCTGAATATGTAAGAGCAAATATGGGAATCTCGCACACAGAATTAGATAAAACATTGCCCGCTACTCATGAAATACAGCTAAGCTCTACCTACGACAAGAATATACACCTAGGCAAGGCATGGCATATTATAGATACTAAATCTGATTATGACATACGTATGCATACAGGTACGACTGGAGGCCATAAGGCCTTCGTAGCTTTTGTGGATGAGACTAAAACGGGAGTAGTCTTACTTTCTAATTCCTCGCTGGGTACAGAAGACTTAGGTATGCTTATCTTGCGTATGATAAATCACAACTGGAAACGTAAAGCATAAATGTCCAATCCAAAAAAGACACTCAACTGGGATGAATTCAGGGCCCTCGGAAATCCTGATAATGCTCCTGACCCTATCGAAGAAAAAGACAATCCAGACATAGAAGATTATCTAAGTAAAGAAATCTTACGTGTTCATCTCGATAAAAAAAATCGTAGAGGAAAGATTGCAACCATCGTTAGAGGTTTTGAATATCTTAACGAAGACGAGCTCAAAGAACTCGGCAAATTCTTAAAGTCGAAATGTGGTGTAGGTGGAACCGCTAAGAATAATGAAATCATTATCCAAGGCAATCATCGAGACAAGGTTATGGAACTCCTCAGCCAGAAAGGAGTAAGCAATCTTAAAAAAAGTGGAGGTTAATTAAATCTATCTCTGTTAGTAGTTTCTAAATTGAGCATATGAAATCCATTATATCTATTCTTTTACTGTTCTGTTTTTCATTTGGCTATGGCCAAAGTATACAAAGAGTGGAACCGCCACACTGGTATGTGGACATGGAGAATAATAGGCTGCAACTCATGCTCTATGGCAGAAATATCGGAAAGCTTCTTCCAGGTATCGTAAATGATGACGTAAAAATCGTAGACATACTACCTGTCCCTAACAAGAACTACCTGTTCCTAGATCTAGAAATAAAAGAAGGTGCTAAGGCTAAGCAGTTTGACATATTACTCTATGGACAATCTGGAGTAGTCGCTCGTAAAAATTATGAATTAAAAGAAAGAAGAAAGAATTCTTCTAGCCGAGCTACTTTCTCTAGTAAGGACGTAATGTATCTGATTACTCCTGACAGATTTGCAAATGGAAATCCAGACAATGACGAGATCCGGGGAATGAAGGAAGGTCTGGCAAGAGAGGTAGAATATGGACGACACGGAGGAGATATACAAGGCATCATAGACAACTTAGATTATATAAAAGAAATGGGTTTTACTGCCATCTGGATAAACCCACTTACTGAAAACGACCAAGACGACTGGTCATATCATGGATATGCTACCACTGATTATTATAAAATAGACCGCAGATTTGGCAGTAATGAAGATTACCTAAAACTCTCTAAACTTGCCAAAGAAAAAGGCATGGGGATTATTATGGATCAGATAGCAAATCACTGTGGCCATCAGCACTGGTGGATGGCTGATCCTCCGACTACTGACTGGATAAACTACCAGGACCAAGAACCAAAGACCTTTACAAATCATAGAAAATTTAGCCTACTTGATCCCTATGCAGCTCCTAAGGATAGAGAAATAATGACTCATGGATGGTTTGTAAAGACAATGCCTGACCTCAATCAGCGAAATCCATTGATGTCTACTTATCTAATACAGAACTCTATATGGTGGATAGAGTATGCTGATTTATATGGAATTCGTCAGGACACTTACTCCTATCCGTTTAAAGAATTTATGACAGACTGGACCTGTGCCATAGAAAAAGAATATCCAGGTTTTACTATCGTCGGAGAAGAATGGGTTGATGATCCAGGCATCATCTCTTACTGGCAAAAAGGAAAAGAAAATCCAGATGGTTACACCTCCTGCCTAAAAAGCGTCATGGACTTCCCTATGAATGTAGCTTTAGCCAAGGCCCTCAACGAACCTGAAGTATGGGGGAAAGGACTAGTGCGTTTATACGAGATTCTAGGAAAAGACTACCACTATCATAGCCCAATGGAACTGGTAATCATGGCTGACAATCATGACATGAGTCGCATCTATGAGCAGGTAGAAAAAGACATCCCTAATTTCCAAATGGCAATGGCTTATATCCTAACCATGAGAGGAATTCCACAAATCTATTATGGAACAGAAATTCTCATGGATCATCCTGGGACTGACTCTCATGGAATGATAAGATCAGATTTTCCAGGTGGATGGAAAGGAGATACTAAAAATGGGTTTACTGGCAGAGGTCTTACCACTCAAGAAAAAGAGGCTAAAGAATTTATGAAAAATCTTCTCAACTGGAGAAAAGAAAATAGCACCATCCACAATGGTCAGCTCATGCATTTTGAGCCTCAGAAAGGAGTCTATGTGTACTTTAGATATACAGATAAGGAAACCGTAATGGTTGTTTTGAATAAAAACGAAAAGGCTATTACTCTAGACCTTTCTCGTTTCAATCGATTTGTAAAAGGTTCTACAAAAGCCAAGGAAATCATTTCTGGCAAGAAGATTACACTAGACAAGGAGCTCACTTTAACTACTCGAGGTCCTCAGATTTTTGTGTTTTAGA
>CAZDWO010000008.1:0-22809 GCA_964509175.1 uncultured Saprospiraceae bacterium | reverse complement strand
CACTTTGACAGTTGGATTTTAAATCCATATAAATAATAGACCATGTCTGATAAGCATTTAGATAAGTATTGGAGTAAGAACTTGAGGTATTTGTTTATACTCTTGGCTATATGGTTTGTAGTTTCTTATGGCTGTGGAATTTTGTGGGCCGACTCTCTCAATGCAATAAAGATAGGTGGCTTTCCATTAGGATTTTGGTTTGCTCAGCAAGGATCTATCTATGTATTTGTTATCCTAATTTTTGTCTATGTCCATCTTATGAATAAGCTCGATAAGGAGTTTGACGTAGATGAGAAGTAATCAATTCAATACTTAAAAAGCCATAATATATGTCAGTACAGACATGGACCTTTATAATCGTCGGGATAACATTTGCACTATACCTAGGAATTGCAATTTGGGCAAGAGCCGGATCTACTAAAGAATTTTATGTAGCTGGAGGAGGAGTACATCCTCTGGCAAATGGTATGGCCACAGCTGCAGACTGGATGTCGGCAGCCTCATATCTGTCCATGGCTGGACTCATCTCATTTATGGGTTATGGTGGTGCACAGTTTCTGATGGGCTGGACAGGAGGTTATGTTTTACTGGCTTTATTACTCGCTCCATACTTACGTAAATTTGGAAAGTTTACAGTTCCTGATTTTATAGGTGAGCGATACTACTCTAATTTTGCAAGAACAGTAGCACTGCTCTGTGCCATACTGGTTTCCTTTACGTACGTAGTCGGACAGATGAAAGGAGTCGGAGTTGCCTTTGCTAGATTTCTAGAAGTACCATTTTCCACTGGGATTTTTATCGGAATCGGAATTGTATTTTTCTATGCCGTGCTAGGAGGAATGAAAGGTATAACCTATACTCAGGTCGCTCAGTTTTGTGTTTTGATATTTGCCTTTACTGTACCTGCAATCTTTATTTCCTTACAGATGGTGGGTAATCCTCTACCTCAAGTAGGACTGGGAGGAACTATGCATGATGGCACTTACTTACTCGACAAGCTCAATCTATTACATACAGATTTGGGCTTTGCAGAGTATACCAACATGGGAATGGATGATAGGGTAAATGTATTTTTTGTTACCGCTGCTCTGATGCTTGGTACTGCTGGTCTCCCTCATGTCATCGTTAGATTTTTTACAGTTCCTAAGGTTAGAGATGCTAGAAAGTCAGCAGGTTATGCTCTCCTATTTATTGCTCTACTCTATACGACTGCACCTGCGGTTGCAGCCTTTGCAAGAACTAATCTTATCCAGACTGTAAGTAACCAACCCTATAGTGAAATGCCAGGTTGGTTTACAAAATGGGAAGACTCCAAGCTTATAGAATTTGATGATAAAAATAAAGATGGTATCGTGCAGTACGTTGCCAATGCAGAAATAAACGAACTCAAAATCGACAATGACATCATGGTACTTGCTAATCCAGAAATAGCAAATCTACCGGCTTGGGTTATTGCTCTTGTTGTAGCTGGAGGATTGGCAGCAGCTTTATCTACTGCAGCAGGATTACTTCTCGTCATAGCCACTTCTATATCACATGATTTACTGAAGAATAATTTGATGCCTGACATCTCTGAAAAGGGAGAACTGATGGCAGCAAGAATTGCAATTGCAGTTGCTGTGATAGGAGCAGGTCTAGCTGGACTCAATCCGCCTGGCTTTGTGGCTCAGGTCGTCGCCTTAGCTTTTGGTTTGGCGGCAGCCTCATTTTTTCCAGCCATTATTCTAGGCATCTTCGATAAACGTATGAATAAGGAGGGAGCCATTGCTGGAATGATCTGTGGCATTTTATTTACAGCTGTTTACATCTGGTATTTTAAACCGCAGCTTGGAGGTCCTGGAACTCCGGAAGGATACTGGTTCGGAATAAAACCAGAAGGTATAGGAGTTATAGGGATGTTTCTGAATCTGATTATAGCTCTAGTGGTAAGTAGACTTACCGATGCTCCTCCTCAGAAGATACAAGATTTGGTCGAAGACATAAGAATACCTAGAGGATCATCTAATCCTACTGCTGCTCATTAAAAAGCCATTCTATGTTTACTATATACTAGCTAGAAAGTTTTTTATTTTAGCTTATCATTTGAAACTTCTTCCTATACAGTAACCAACTATAATCGAAGATTTTTCAAAGAACGAAAAGCTATGACTACACAATTTAAGAGCCTAGAGGAGTATAAATCCGTTTATAAACAGAGCGTAGAAGACCCAGATGAATTTTGGAAAAAAGAAGCAGAATCATTTGTATGGTTTAAACCCTTCGATAAGGTCTGTGAATATGATTTTAGAAAACCTGAAGTAAAGTGGTTTCTTAATGGAAAGAGTAATTTAAGTTATAATTGTCTAGACAGACATTTGCTCGAAAGAGCTGACCAAGTCGCCCTACTCTGGGAACCTAATGACCCCAATGCTCCAAATCGAAAAATCACCTATCAACAATTGCATGATGAGGTATGTAGGTTTGCAAATGGATTAAAAGAGCTCGGAGTAAAAAAAGGAGATAGAGTAATTTTCTATATGCCTATGGTTCCAGAACTGGCCATCGCTCTTCTAGCATGTACACGTATAGGTGCCATCCACTCTGTAGTCTACGCAGGTTTTTCTGCTCAGGCAATCGCAGATCGTGTAGATGATGCTCAGGCAAAAGTTATTATCTGCTCCGATTTTAACAGAAGAGGTCATAAAAATATTCCTATCAAAGGAATCGTCGATGATGCGATGGACATCAGTTGCAATAGTGTAGAAAAAGTAATCGTTTACAAGAATTCTGGAGAGGAGATAAACTGGAGCGACGATACTGATATATGGTGGCATGATGTAGTAGAAAACCAAAGCCCTTTCTGCAAGGCGGAAGAGATGGGAAGTGAGGAATTACTTTTTATTCTCTACACCTCTGGCTCTACGGATAAGCCCAAGGGAGTAGTACATACACTAGGAGGTTACATGGTTTATGCCTGCTATAGTTTCAGGAATGTATTCCAATATCAAGAAGACGATATGTACTGGTGTACCGCTGACGTAGGATGGATAACTGGACATACTTATATTATTTATGGCCCCTTACTGGCAGGAGCCACAAGTCTCATGTTTGAAGGAGTACCCACTTATCCTGATGCTGGAAGATTCTGGCAAATATGTGAAAAATATAAGGTCAATCAATTCTATACCGCTCCTACTGCCATAAGAGCCTTAATGGCAAAAGGAGATGAATGGCCACAGAAATACGACCTGTCATCTTTAAAGGTATTAGGCTCTGTAGGAGAACCTATTAATGAAGAAGCCTGGCACTGGTATGATAAGTACGTGGGCAATCATAAAGCACCAATAGTCGACACTTGGTTTCAAACAGAGACTGGTGGAATAGTCATTACTCCATTTCCCGGTATCACAGATACTAAACCTACCTATGCCTCTTACCCGATGCCTGGAATACAACTGGTTCTAGTAGATGAAGCTGGAAAACTTATAGAAGAAAATGAGGTAGAAGGATTTCTATGTATCAAATATCCATGGCCGTCAATGATTAGGACCTGCTATGGTGATCATCAGCGGTGCTTAGATATGTACTTCTCCAGATTTGACAATATGTACTTTACTGGAGATGGAGCGAGAAGAGATAAGGATGGTCGCATGAGAGTAATCGGAAGAGTAGATGATGTAATGAATGTATCTGGTCATCGAATGGGAACTGCAGAAATAGAAAACGCAATCAACGAACATCCAAACGTAATAGAGTCTGCAGTAATCGGATATCCACACAAAATAAAAGGCCAAGGAATTTATGCCTTTGTCATATCACAGAATAAAGAGTTGGACGACGACTTTAGAAAGGAAATTTTAGATGTGGTCACAAAAGAAATAGGACCGATAGCAAAGCCAGATAAGATCCAGTTTACAGATGGTTTACCCAAAACTAGATCAGGTAAGATAATGAGAAGGATACTAAGAAAAATAGGAACTAATGAAGCGGATAGTTTGGGAGATGTCTCTACCCTATACAACCCTGAAGTGGTTACTAATCTTATAGAAGGCTCTAAATCGATCGTACAGAGATAACACTTCTCCTATAGACTGTTGAAATTAGCAATTCTTATATTTTCTAAATAAATTGCAATATGACTCGTTTGTATTTTATTCTAGGTTTATTTCTATGCTGCCTTATCGCCTGTCAAGAAGAGAATATGGGCCCGACTGATGTTATGGAGGACGTCATGGAAGAGGAAGAAGAGGAGATGAAAGAAAGTGTTCCTCACATCATTCCAGATGGTTCTGAAAATTATCTCAACCTAAAATCAGATTACATTTTTGACCAAGACAGCTTACATACCTTTGAGCTTATAATTCCTGAGGACAATCTAGATCTTATCAATACAAATCCTACTGCAGAAGAATATGTTGAAGGCCAATTGGTTTTTAATGGAGATACTATTAGTCCTATCGGGGTTAGATACAAGGGATCTATCGGAGCCTTTGTAGGATGCACCTCAGGAAACGACTGGGCCAATCCATCAGGTGTAAAAACCTGCACTAAGCTTTCCATGAAACTCAAAATAAACTGGGAAGAACGAGAAGAGAAATTTTACAAACTTAAAAAGCTACAATTCCACTCTATGAATAATGACCCAAGTCAGATGCATGATAGACTAGGTTATCACCTGTTTAGAGAAATGGGTGTTCCTGCTCCTAGGGCTGTGCATGCTCGTCTGGTTATAAATGGAGAATACAATGGGCTGTTTTCTCTAGTCGAGCAAATAGATGGACGGTTTACAGATTTCAATTTTGAAGAAGAAGATGGAAACCTATACAAAGAAGTATGGCCTCTGAGGAGTAACGGAAATCCGTTTCCGGATCAAGTATATCTAAATGCTTTAAAAACCAATGAGGACGAAAATCCTAATATTGATCTCATGAAAACCTTTGCCTTCGCAATGGCAACAGCAGAAAGCAAAGAGGAGCAAAAAGAAATCGTGGAGCAATATTTAGACCTATCGGAATCACTTGCGTATGCTGTCGTAGATCGAACCATACGACATGATGACGGACCTTTCCACTGGTATTGCGGAGACAGTGGTGATTGTGCCAGTCATAATTTTTACTGGTACGAGGAGCCTATTAAAGAAAAACTACACCTTATCGCTTGGGACTTAGACAATGCCTTTGACAATATTATAGAGGACAGTAATCCAGTTACACCTATTGCCGATGACTGGGGTCAGACCAGAAACAACTGTAGTCCGTTTCCTTATGGGTGGTTATTTTTAGAACAGCTATCTGCTGCCTGTGATAAGATAACTGGAACTCTAGCCACCTATGATGAGGAATACGAAAAACTTCAAGAAGAATTTATAAACGGTCCATTCTCAGAGGATGAGGTAAATACCCTACTTGACCTATGGGCTGAACAAATAAGAGCAGCTACTATAGAAGCTAGTGAAACAAATTCCGATGCTCTGAGTATTAGTGAATGGGAGAATAATTTAAATCGATTAAAAGAACAATGTGAGCATGCTAGGGAGTAGAGTAAGTCAATATTTTTTTACCACAGATTTCTCAGATTAGCACAGATTGCTTCCTCAACTTAGCTTAGGATACTTCACTTTTCTAAATTTCCTCCACTTACTCCATAACCGTGATATCTCCCATAAACTTTTCCTGTTCTCCTGTTGCAAAAGTTATAAAGCAGTCATAAACATATACACCAGCGACAACGGACTCTTCATTAAAGCTTCCATTCCAGTTTAAATCTGGAGAAGAAATCGGTAGGTTCTCTCGGTTAAAAATTAGATTACCCCATCGATCGTAGATTCTTATATACTCTAGGTTAGCATCTACTGCTGAGAAAACTCTAAATACATCATTGCCACTTGATGAGCTGAGACTTATAATATTAGGAATGTAGACACTCGGATTACTGATGACTATCGGAATACATGAGGATACAATACAGCCGTCGTTATATTCAACCGTTGCACAGAGCTCTCCGCTACTAGAGAAACTAAAATCGGCAATATCTCCTTGTATTAAGGAATCATTAAAAAACCACTGGGTCGATTGAATATTGTTTGCTGGAAAAAGTGTGACATTATAATCTCCGCTTCCTCCGAATAGTAAACTACTCGGACCATCTATATTCAACTCTACAGACTCTGCTTCCACAATCTCTAGCAATACTACAGTCTCACATAAATCATCCGATACTGCCATGAGCTCATAGCCTCCGACTGGAAGAGTCGTTTCAGAATTGAAGTTGATTTCAGTCCCATCTAAAAAGTAACTTACTCCTGGCAAATCCTCACTCGAGAGTATGACAGTTCCCATATCGTCCTCAGCACATGTAGGATCTACAACACTATAACTCCCGTAGGTACTGTCCAGTTTACCTCAAAATCATCTGCAGAAAAAAGGTGAAAAATCGATTTCGTATTCCACAATCTCTCCCTCACAGACATCATCATAGGTAAAGAGCGGATCAAAATCGAAAGCATACTCATCTAGATCTAAATCAATAAAGAAAAACTCCATGCAAGTAAATCCCTGATATTCTATAGAATACTCTACGGAGTAAGTCCCACTCATATCTCTAAAAATGGTACTCATATCCTCAGAACCTCCAATCATGACTCCATCAAGCAACCAAATCCAGCTGAGAATTTCCGAACCATCCAGACCAGGGTTTGCATCTATTTGAGGAGCAAAAAACAATTCTACACCCTGTCCATCCACACAATCTCCGACTTCCACGATATCGAGGGTAGCACTTATTTCTGTAACATTTACAGTTATCATACTATCGCAACCTGCAACATTGGGAATAATTATTAGGTCGGTTGTGGACCCGCCAGTAAACGTTCCCTAGATAATCTACACAGTTAGGAAGACAAGCTACTAGATCTATCTCTGCAGTAGTAGACTCTGCCACCACTACTTCAAAGCAGGGCGAACTCCCAGGCCCGGTTTCACAAAAGCTTACGCCTGTGGCACATATCTCATATGTTCCTGGACCCTGAGGTACAAATTCAAAATCGACAGAGGTGTCTTCTAAGCCTCCATCTATAAACCATTCATATTCTGAAGCACCATTTACATCATTAGTTATAGAGTAATCTCCAGTTTCTGAATCACATAGAAAAGCGGGTCCATCTATAATCGGTACATCTGCTATCGGCGATGATCCCGTAGAACCATTTGTAACCTCCAAAGTAAACCAGCAATTACTATTACTCGTCGGTGCGGTATCGAAAATAATCCAATAATATTGACCTATGACTAAATCGGTCATTCCTAAGGTGCCAGACTCGCCTTCTGCCAAGGTATTCCCATTTTGACCACCATAGCAATTGTCACTTATTTGCTCAAAATTAGCACAGTCTATTCCTGAATTAAACTCCAACCTCGACTGCCACATTGTTAGTACAAGAATCAGATACAATACTAAAGTCTAGGTCTTCTGATCCTGCTATAAATCCATACCAAGTTATCTGATGCTCAAAACCAGTACATATGGCATTCTCTCCATCTCCAGCACCTTCTTCCTCAAACAAAGTATCGAGCTGATTTACAATCGTTGTCTAAGGAGTACATTCTATACAGTCCAAATCACAAAACACACAGGGCTCACCATTATAATCGTTTTGAGAAAATAGAGTTATAGGAAGTAATAAAAGGCAAAGTATTAGCTTCTTCATCAGGTCTGATTACCCCGATAAATTACCATAAATAATGAAGTATACATAAAAAAGCTTTAGAAAATAGTAATCGACTTTCTCAGAATCTGACCATTTTTCAAATGCAGCTGAAGGAAATATAAACCAGACTGAAACTTATTTACCTCAATAAAGGACTCACCACCTTCAAGTATCAAGCTACCATCCGAACTAAATAATTTAAAATTTTCCACTCGGGTAAAATCCGAAAAGTACAAGTAGTCCGTAGTCGGATTAGGATAAACATAAAACTCCTCAAGACTATCATCCTCTGTCGAAGACGGAGAGTCATTATTAAAGTCGAAGGTCATAAACGGAGCAAATGCAAAATCCCCAACTCCGTTAGGCAATCGAGCATAGGAGACATCTGTTTCTTGGGCAGGGAAAGTGAGTGTATCTATTGGGGCAAAATTATTAGCATATGAGTCATAGATTCCTAAATGTTCTCCCTCCTTAGCAAGTTTAAAATCGGCATGTGTAAGTCCCTGCTCAGCATCTTTATCAGCCCATATAATTAAATACTGAGAAGGAAAAAGTTGCCTGCTCGGCAATCTCCATTTGTCAGTATCGGCAGGGTCATCAGAAAGATATTTTCCTCTTAAATCTATCGGAGCATTGCTGTTATTATAAAGCTCTATCCAGTCTTCATACTCTCCTTCAGCATCTTGTACCTTACTGGTATTGCTGGCCATAAATTCATTTATAACTAAATCAGGAGTCACATCATAGCCTAAAAAGACTCTTCCATTCTGACAGCGTGGATAGTTGCTAACCATTCCTTCATCATCCTTCAATTCAAAATAATAGATCATCTCTCCTTGCTCCTCTACCACAAAAACATAACTGGCTTCGATATCATCAAAATCTAATAGCGTCTGACTCTGCCATCCTTGCTCTTCTATGTTGTAGTGAAAAGTAATCTCATCTACAGAACCATCATCATAATAATTCAACAAAAAGTTAATCGAATCTAAGGACCAATCTCTTCCTAGATTAAAAACGGCAGGAGCAAATGATTCTATCTGTAATTGTGACCGCACAGAATTTATTCTAGTGTTTATATATGGCTTAAGGCCAATGCCTGCATGAGCTCCTAACCCACCTGTATAGCTGTCTAAAAAATCGTCGTGTGTATATCCATAATCCTGTTCTGCAAAAACATCTGAGACTCTATGTGGACTTATAAGTTCAAGTTTTTGGTCTAGGTGTTGAGACAATCGATTTGCGGAAAAAAGTTCTTCTATATAGGTATCGAGTATAAATGAATATCGATTTCTCCATTCTGGGATAGCCATTATTTTTTCGTACAAGGGTCTATACTCTCCGCTGTTATCAGACCAGTTATAAATATCTGTAGTCTCCCAGTTTATACCGAACCAATCAATCCCAAAGGTATTGTCCAAATCAAAAGGGATATAAGTAAGTCGATCCAGTAAGGGATTATGATAGAGGTAGAAATTATTTTTATTGACTATCGGTCCATCCCAGTTTCCAGACAGGACATCGATGGCTATAACACGTAAGTAATTATCCACATCAAAAATTCTCTCCATCTCACAAATAAACTCCTCACCAGAATAATTATTAAGCACATCTATAAAATGAGCTAAGGAGGTATAATCAAACTCTAGCGTATTGGTCTTTAAATCATAGGCTCTTCTACCCCATGGTTCTGGCTCAGAATATTCCACAGGATTAGGACCTTGGTAATGTAGGTCTGCAGGCCATAAACACTTCCATAAATTTCCTCGAGCTTCAGAAAAACGTTTTTGTATAAACTCCTCATCGACATGCTCCACATTTATATACAGGCCTCTGTACTCCTGGTTAATATAAAGAGCGACATGATTTGACCTTGAAGCTGGAACACCTGCTCCTTCAAATAAATCCCAGGCCAGATCTGACCTTATAATAGACGGATCATTATGTTCTCCATTTAGATTTAGTTTTTCTACTCCTCCATATTTCTTTCCTTTTTCAAAAGAATTGAAGGATATCTTAAATGATTTTTTGGCGGAAGCTCTAGAGGTATTTCCTCTTAGTCTAAAACCTACTCCTTCTATGGTATCTAATACAGAGGAAGAACTAAAAATAAAGGTGGCAGGAAATTCTGTATCGCTATTCTCATTACTCGGATCAAGAATGAAATCTATATCGTCATCAGCAATAATAATATCTATTCTGGGAACCTCCGTATTTATAAATAGGTCACCATCTGTAGGATGCACATATTGGGCTGCAGCCAAAAATGGAATAGCTAAAAGTAGAAGTGAATATCGAAACCTCATTTACTCTGTAATTATAACAGAAGAATGGTATCGCCCTTGATCAGATTCTAGCTGGACATAATAAAAGCCAGCATTAATACCAGTTGTTGATATTTCTAAACATGAATTTCCTTTTTGCCAATCCAGTTGCTGAGTTCTTCCATCTATTGAAATTAGATTTACAGATAAAATATCAATAGAATTATGAGAACACCAGCTTATATAATCTCCAGTTTTTAATGGATTAGGAGATAAGGAAATACGCTCCGATTGCAAATCTGAAGAAGAGGAAATAAATCCATCTTCAGGCATCAAAGGTTCTGTGAGGTACAAATGATACTCTCCAGGCTCAAAACTCATAATGGCTTCTGGATCTGTAATCTCGATAGCCTCACCAGTAAAGAAATCATACCAAGTTCCTGTAGATGGAAATTGAGGATTTATGTCTTTAGGAATTACATCAAAGTTAGCTATCGATAAAGCTTGAATATCATTACCTCTTAGAATTACTCTCTTTGTATAAGAGTCACTCGGAATATCAAAATCTTCAGTCTTAAAAAACTCCTGTTCCTTTCTCAATTTAAGAAGAGCAGAAATTCTGTCATACATATAAGCTCTAGACTCCTGTTCTTGATAATCCCATCTCACAGGTTTAAGTGACAACCGGCAGTTATCATTTACGGTTCCATTCTCACAGGTATTTATGCTGAAGTCATAACCTAGCTCTCCAAACTGCCAAAGCATCTTTGGCCCAGGTATCGATAGGTAAATCATATTGGTGGCTATAATTCTATCTGCTTTTGTCCAAGTTTCTTTAACATTATAACTGGAGGTACTATTTCCCCAAGTGTCGATTTTATAAGCCATACGTTCCTCGTCATGACTCTCTGCATAGGCGATAAGATTGGGCTCATCCCATCCTCTGGATCTGTAACTGGCTTGAGAAAAACCGCTTATGTAACCCATGGCAGCCTCTGCAAACTGGAAGGTAGTATTTGCCCAAAGCATCATCCCATAATCAGATAAAACAGTCTCCTCATCATTATCTGCAAAATGCTCACATATCATATAGGCATCAGAATCGTGAGACCATATGTGATCTGCATAATCTGTAAGTATATCTATTCTACCTTGATCAAACTGTGCCATCAGTCCTGCATTGTTTCCAGAATTTCTCTGAGTGAATCCCTTAGATAAATCAAATCGGAATCCATCAAAATGGAATTCTTCTATCCAATAAGATAAAATCTGCTTTACCCAATCTTTAGTCAAATCACTCTCATGATTAAAATCAAAGCCTACATTAAAGGGATGTCTAGGAGTCTCATTTAAATACGGACTGTTTGCTGCTGGCCTAAAGTCTGCAGCATTCCAATACATCTGACATAATGGACTTTGTGAGAATGCATGATTAAATACTACATCATTTATTACGGCGATTCCTCGCTCATGGCAGGCATTTATAAATTGTTTTAGTTCAGTCGTCGAGCCATAATACTTATCTACTGCCATATGGAAACTCGGATTATAACCCCAGCTATTATTTCCTTCAAACTCGTTTATCGGCATCAGTTCTATAGCCGTTACTCCTAGATTGTCTAAATAATCTAGAGTATCTATCAATGATTCAAAACTGTGATCTGCCAGAAAATCTCTAAGTAAGAGCTCATAGATTACTAGATTAGACTTAGTAGGTTTTTCAAAATTTGCATCTGTCCAGTTAAAATCTTCTGGCTCTAAATCAAAGGCAGTAACCCTTCCAGTGGTCAATCCATCAGGATAAGACCCATACCTATTCAGAACTTCTGGCTCCACCTCATCATCATTAGAGGGGTCGAGCACTACTGTAGAAAAGGGATCAGCAAGTTTTACAGGTTCATTAATGAATGTAGGATCTATGAGATATTGATAATTATTTTGACCATTAGTAAACAAGGAACTGTCTAACTCTACCCAAAAATCTCCTAAGCCATTAGTCAACATTAAATAATCGATATTAGGGCTATAATTATTTGCTGGGCATAAAAGAAATACATGCCACTTAATAGGAGCAGTGAGTTTAAACCCTAGCTTCCCATCCTCCAAATAATTTAAACCATTTACAGCTTCAGGTGGTATGTTTATTATCGGATAGGCATCGTTTAATACAACGAAAGTTCTAAAAAGAGAAAAGCTTGTATCCACAGTAGAAAACTTAAATTCTAACTTTTGATTACCTAGTGAGAATAAAAATTCAGAAAAATCCACACTAGATGTAGAGTCTTGAAAGATAGAATTGCCTGAGAGAAATATTTCTACAAAGGCTTTTTCACTGGTTTGTAGCTCGATATCCACAGTAGCGGGAGCAATTTGCACAATACTATTATCTGCCGGAGAAATAATATTTACACTGAATTCATTTTCTGGGGTGAGATCAAAAAAAATGTCTTCTCCATCAGCAGCTCTACCGACTGTACTTCCATCTGCATTACGAAAAACAAAGGCCAGCTTATCTACAATCTCTCCAGGTTCTACACCATAGAAATCATTGATATTAAAACTTAAGGAGTATATATTATTACCTTCTGACTGCATCAGAACATTAGGATCTGGTGTTCCCCAGTTTCCTTGGACGTGTTGCCAATCGTTAGCATTATTACTATTAGAAGTAATAACTCCTGTATGGGCATATACTGTAGCGAAGGTCTCGAGAGCTCCATTGCCCTGAGTGGCATCGTAGAATAATTTTATATCATCCTCTTGTGAGGGAAAGGCAGGCTCTGTCCATACGACCTGAGAAAAACAATGCGTACCCATCTGAAGGAAAACCAACAGAAAAGCTACACATCGCAATATTTTTTTAGTACTAATTTGTAACAACATTTACTTTTTTAAAGAAGGTTTCATCTCCTACATCTATCTTAAGCATATACATACCACTGATAATTCCCTCTAGGGGCAATACGTGACTATGTTCTCCTGAAGACCTCTCGGCATTAAGGTTTGTAAATTGCTTTACACTCTGACCTAGTACAGAAACGAGTTCAAATCTAACATTGGCCGCAGCCTCCAGATTATAATTTACCGTTAAGTAAGTTTTTGCAGGATTAGGGAATACAGATAGGTCTAGAGCTTTTTCTAAATCTGTCAAACTACTCGTTGCAGAGAAAACAGCGGTCAAAGTATCTGCCTGAGTCAAGGTAATGTTTGCTAAGAAATCTGACTCACTTGGGAATATAATATTTCCACTCGCAGACTCCCAGTGACTGAATACATAGTTTTCTAAATACTCATCAAAGACTCTAGCTTTTATATTATTTACCATACCTCCGAAGTATTCTCCAGTCCATGGAAACTCTCTTATGTCTAAGGTATTAATGTCGATTTCTCCAGCAAAATCAGGCTCCGTCATAAGTGTTAACTCATAAGGTCCTGTAACCTCATAGCATTCCACTAGACCATCATCTAGAAGCTCACATCTTTGGTTTATAAACTCTTTTAAATCTTCTACGTTGCTTTCCCATTCTGTACGAGTACCACCCCATCTAGCAATCTGTCTATCCATTTCTGGATCTATGACTGCTACCATACGCTCTAAAGTTTCTATCATATTTTCGCAGGTATAGACAGTGTTCATTAGATCTGCATAACGTCCATAATAGAGTTGTTTAAATGTCTCACTCTCTTCAAGAAGTTTTAAAAACATCTTCTCATGAGCTCCGACATTTCCTTGATTACCGAAAGTAATTCCTCCGCTTTCTTCTATAAAATCATAGAACTGCTGACACTGATTATTCCAGTTATCACAACATTGCATTCCATCAAAAAACGGAGTAGATGAGTTAAATAGCGTAACCAGTATCTCATCATCTGCTGGATATGGATTAGTACCATCGAGTATAGATGGACAGGTATTATAATCCGTTGTATCTTGACCTACTGAATCACTCAGCGTACTTAAATCTCCAAAAAAGTCGTCCATAAAATCAGAAATATCTTCTATATCACAAGGAGCTGCCTCCGGACTTATATTGGGCACACCTGAATAATTAATATAGTAATCAAAGGTGGCATCTAAATCCCATAGAATATATCCCCACTTCTTATGCGGCTTATCCTCATCTAATCCTCTCCACCATCCTGTATTATAGTTCATCCAGTCACTGGCCACTACGTTTAGATTTACAATTAGGTAATCTATCATACTTAGTAAATCTACCTCATCGGCAACTACCTGATAGTTAGCATCATCGCTCATATCATTTTCTAAACAGAAATTTCTAATATCTTCCCATTCATAAATTGCCTCATTGCCTCCATACTCAGCTTCCGTATCACCCCAGGTAGAGAGATACTGGATTTCATATTTTCCTTGTTTATAATAGTAGTCTGTATAATCGTGATCTACTGGTCGCTCTCTCATTCCATATAGACCCCAGTATTCTCCATTTAAAAATAGTACCACTCTCTCTACTGCTCTAGTATCTAGTTCCATACCACCTTCTCTCGATAGATTCTGAACATACTCATCTCTTATGTGTGTACTTCCTCTATGATTAAAGTCCGTCATTCCATCACTAGCGTTTCTAGCGGGGTAATTATCATCTCCAGAGTTTCTAAACATAAACTTCTGATACTCTTCTCTATCGGAGTAGCTAAATAACGGAGCATTTACTGCTTTGGAATATCCCATCTCATCTCGTGAAACCCAATCTATAGACCTATGCTGTAATCTCCATGAATCCTGACCATGTCTGTTTAAAGACCCAAAAGAGGTAGCTGCTAGATTTCCTTCCGTGTCAAAATATTCTAGCGATCCGATAGGAATTAAATCTCCTTGACCATTGGCAAGGTTTATAACTTGATCCGATGCAACAGAAAATACTGCCACAGTAAAATCGTTTTCGTTTATGAAGAAAGTAGCAAAGTCCATTTTTCCTGGAAGGATAGCAGAGGTATCACTAAAGGACATCGCTTTTACTACAGTTGTAGAACTTACCTCAATCGGTCCCGTATACACCGGAGAATTTGCAGTTACGTTTCTACCATCAGTCGTATATCTCATAGTAGACCCAGCTTCATTATTTACAATACTTACAGTTATTGCATCTTGATAAAAACCAGCCTGCTGCTCTATGCGAGGAGTGGCAGTATATCTTTGATATTGAGAGCTTGCATTATTAGTCTCTCCTAAAGTAGGCTCTGTACATACCATCCAGTCATTAGAACCATCTGTAGCTCTTGCATTAGAATGCTCTACCTGAGTAATTCTTAAGGTTTGCATATCTACAACTGTTCCACCGGCATCCGCCAATGAAATAATATCGAGCCCTGATGTCTGAGCAAGCTTAAAACTTGAATGAATATATTCCTCTCCTGCTAGATCTCTACCTGAACACATAATAACTAGATAGCCATTAGCCTCTATTATTGTTCCCTCTGGAAATGCAAACTTTGAAGGATTATCTTGCTTATCAGATAAATACCATCCGCTTATGTTTATAGCAGAATTGGTCGTATTGTATAATTCTACCCAGTCTTCTGTTCTTCCAAACTCGTCTTGAAAGCCTTCAAGATTAGAGGTAGAGAATTCATTGATTACCACATCTTGAGCAAACAATGAGATGAAGAAAAAACTAAGCGTAAGTGAGAAGTAGATTCTTTTTATCATATTCTAATTATTAAAAATAGTAAAGGAATTTCCTAAAGATAATTAAGTATATCTTTTTTCAAGACCGATATTGTTTAGAATGTCGGGTGAAAACGTTCTAATAACCTGGATTTTGGACCAATTCTGGGTTTGCAAGCAAATCCGAAGCTGGAATAGGAAAAATATCCCTAAAAGATTCCGTTACTCTTCCTTCTGCTACATTCCCCTTCCATGGCCAAATACCCTGATCAGTATACTCTCCAAAACGTACTAAATCGATTCTTCTTGTCCCTTCCCAGTACAATTCTCTCTGTCTCTCATCTAGGATGAAAGCTAGGTCGAGATCTGCCGAACTAATATTTCCAGAATCGTTTTTATACGCTCTCTGCCTTAGCTCATTAATGAGATCAACTGCCTGATTCATATCTCCGCCTCCGCCTCTGAGCATCGCTTCTGCATACATCAGATAGGTATCTCCTAATCTAAACATTCCATAATCTGTATCTACGTGTGTAGGATCAGAACCTGATTGTCCCGACTGATTTAAGTTCTTCCATTTAGGAACGGCTATTCCATCAGTAAAAGATCCTATGTCACTAATTTCCATATTCTGACCATCTGTAAAAAATATCGCCCTCTGGTCTATATCACCAGTCGTATCAGGAAAACGTTCTACCATAGTAGAGGTCGTTCTTAATCCAGCCCAGCCACCTGTAACTCCAGAGTCAGTATCTACCATAGCTCCACCGATTGCAGCCTGTACAAGGAAGGTCGTACATCCCCAGTTCTGAGTATTCTTTCCATCAGAGTTTAAGGCAAATATTATCTCATTAGACGTATGATTATCCTTCATAAAAAGGGTCTCATAATCTGCATCTAGCGTATAACCAGCACTTAATATTTTATCACAAACATCTATGCAAGCTGCATATTCGTTTTGACCGACCATTGCTTCTGCATTTAAAAATACTTTTGCCTGGAGCATCCATACCGCTGCCTGATCTGCTCTTCCATACTGGTTCTGACGAGGTCCAGCAATCTGACTTTCTATATCGGCAAGTTCCTCTCTTATAAAATTGAATAGCTCTAGAGGCTCTGCCTGTGTGGGCGGAGTTGCTGTAATCGAAGTTTCTAAGGGTACATTTCTAAATAAATCTAGAGCATGCCACATCGCCATAGCTCTTAAAAATCGAACTTCCAACCTGTATTCTCTTACGATTTCCTTATCTGCATCCGTTATTCCATTAAAATCCAATCGCTCTTCTGAAGACTGTTTTAGAAAGTCATTTGCAATCGATACGATAAGAGCAATTCTATAATAGAGTACTCTCACAAACTGGTTCTCCGAAGACCATGAGTGCTCATGCAAATCTCTGATTCCAGCATCGTTCCAAGCAACTACTGCCTCATCGGTTGTAAGCTCCTGTGCTTTCCAGTAGGCTCTTATATAAGAAGTAAATCCTTCGTCATTTACTATAGAAATATCGCTATCTCCATTGGGACCATCCTGACCTGTAAGTGAGTAGGCTCCATATACTTTGGCGAGATAAGAAGTGTATGCTCCTAGATCTCTAAATATCTCATCCTCTGTAAATGCATCTTCTGGTGCAATTTCTAAATCAGTACACTGTACAAAGAATAAAGCCAGTAGTAGAAAAGTATATTTTAAATTTTTCATGATTTGCTGATTTTAAAATTGAGCATTTAGCCCGATTAAGAAATTACTAGAAATAGGATATAAGTTATTATCGATACCACCAGTAAACTGAGGCAATTCTGGATCTAGCCCGGAGTAATTTGTAATGGTTAGTAGATTTGTCCCTGTTACATAGAATCGTAGGCTAGAAAAAACCTTTGTTGCGTTTAGGCTGTAGCCCAAACTTACATTGTCTAACTTAAGAAAAGATGCTCCTTCTACATAGTAGTCAGATCTCAGTTGTCTCTCTTTAAAGTTTACGACAAAGGCAGACTCGTCTACATTATTAGTTACTCTATCAGTAAGTCTATCAAAGAACCCAGTTCCAGAAGCCACATTATTATAAACGTGATTTCCTAAATGAGAACGAACAACTGCAGATAAATCCCAATTCTTGTATTTTATATTGGATGACAATCCTAGAATCAATTTAGGAGCAGCAGACTCTCCGACTACAAGGTCGTTTTCGTTTATGAGACCGTCACCGTTTATGTCTTCATAGATATCTAGGTCGTCTGCAAAACCATCTCCGTTTACATCCTCCGTATCGGGTATGGGTAATCCGTCAGCACCTATTCTATGCCTGAAGGTTCTAAAGGTTTCTATACTCTCTCCTACCTGTAGCAGCTGTATGGTCTGTCCGATATCTCCTGAGATTCCTCCTGTCTCATAGACTGCATTTCTAAGTAGTGAGTTATCTAGTTTTTGAATTTCGTTCTGATTAGCAGCTAGGTTAAATCCTAAATTCCAATCTAAGTTTTTGCCGTCTAAAACTACTCCATCTATAGACAATTCTATTCCTCGGTTTTCCATCTCTCCGATATTGGTTAGAACTCTATCATTTAGATTTGTAAATGCTGGAGTAGCAACTGTAAAGAGTAGATCGTCCGTATACTTTCTGTATAAATCTAGAGAACCACTCAGTCTATTATTTAAAAATCCGAAATCCACTCCGACATTAAACGAGGTCGTTTCTTCCCATTTTATATCTGGATCTACTCCTGTACCTCTAAGTGTCCTTACAAATTCTTCCCCAAACTGATACCTTGCATCATCTGTACCGAAGCTATAAAAGG
This sequence comes from uncultured Saprospiraceae bacterium, assembly GCA_964509175.1. Lineage (GTDB taxonomy): Bacteria > Bacteroidota > Bacteroidia > Chitinophagales > Saprospiraceae > JAHDHU01. Next base: position 4,439 of record CAZDWO010000008.1, on the reverse strand, counting down.
TGGTAAATAAGAAATCATTGATATCTTCATTTCCTGTTACACCCCAACTTACTCTGAGCTTAAGACTTGAAAACTTATCTGCTAATCCAGTTGCAAAATCTTCTTCTAGAATTCTCCATGCAAAGGCAGCTGCTGGGAATAATCCCCATCTATTGGTTGCTCCAAAACGAGAAGAACCATCTCTACGTAAAGACCCAGTTAATAGGTATTTGTCATTAAGACTTAGATTGGCTCGACCAAAAAAGGAAATCAAACGGTTTGTTACAAGGAAAGAGTCCTGTGCAATATCAGTAGTAAAGGCATATTCTCCACTCTCGTCCATCTCTAATCCATTTCCAAATTCCCATCTATTTTGCTGATCAAACTCTTGCCAAGAATGACCTGCTGTAAATTCTAGCTTAGCAGAAGGACTTAAATCAGTCTTATACGTTCCATAGGTTTCTATCAGAGCAGAATAATTTCTCAACTCTTCCAAGAACAATCTTCCTCCTCTATCAAAATTGCTTTTCTCAAAAGGAGAAGTCTGATCTCGTCGATCTCCCGTTATATTATCATAACTCGTATTAGAAGTAACACTAAGCCCTTCTAGAAATGGCAGGTTATAACTTACCGTTAGATTATTTAAGGATCTTACCAGTTGTCCTCGGTTATCATTTAGTTCTAGAATAGAAACTGGATTACCTGTAGCCAGTGGATCATCCCACTGAAAAAATCCTCCATACATAGAATTTTCATCTAAAACTGGTCGAGTAGGATCAAAGGCCAAAGCCGCTCCGATTACATTAGGAGCAAATACATCATCTGTAATCCCCGTTCTGGTTTTGAACGAAATACTGAGATTATCATCTAGCAATTTCTTAGTGACATTTCCAGAGATTGTTTTTTTCTCATGGGCAGAGGATATTAATACTCCTTTGCTATTTAGATATCCACCTGATAGATGGTAGTTAAATGATTTATCACCACCTGATAAGGATAGGTTATGTTCTGTACTCGTAGAAAGCTGAGTCACTTCTGAAACCCAGTCAGTATCCGCTTCTCCTAGGAATTCTATTTCTTGTGGAGCCTTTGCACTAATTGCATTTCTGAAATTCTGAGTGCTTAGATGATTAGGGGATCCTGTAAATATATTTACATTGGCATTTCCAGAATAAGCCAATTTTGGTTTAGCAGAGTTCCCTGATTTGGTGGTAATAATAATAACTCCATTTGCTCCTCTGGAGCCATAGATGGCAGAAGCTGATGCATCCTTCAGGACGGTCATGCTCGCTATATCGTTTGCATTTATAAAGTTTAAGGGATTTCTAGAACTGGCAAAACCTCTGCTGTCTAGTGGAACTCCATCCACCACTATAAGCGGATCACTAGATGCATCTAAGGAGGTTCCTCCTCTTAATCTCAATCTCGTTCCACCACCAGGTTCTCCATTACTACTTATCTGTAGTCCGGCTACCTTTCCGTTTAATAGTTTTTCTGGTGAGCTTATCGCTCCTTGGACAAAGTCTTCCTCGTTTACCTTAGAGACCACACCGGTTAAGTCTTTTTTATCTACGGCTCCATATCCGACCACGACTACCTCGTTTAGTAGCTCGCTAGCCTCTTGTAATTTTAGTACTCCTAGATTATTGGAGTTTACTGGATAGTCTGTAGTTTGATAACCCACATAGGAAACCGTCAATGTATCTCCGATGCTAGCGTTTACAGAAAAGCTTCCATCTATATCTGTTATTGTACCTATGGCACTATTGGATTTAAGAGAGACGTTTACACCGATGAGTGGCTCGTCATTTATGGGGTCTAGTATGGTTCCACTTACTTGAGCTGTAAGTGAGAATGAGAATAAAAATAATATAGCAGAAAAAAGGCCTTGCTTGCAGCAAAGCTGAATAGTGTTTAGTTTTTTCAAAGCAGTAAAATTAGGTTCTGAAATAAATTCAGGTCATACCACAAAAGGTATAAAAAAAGGGCTGATAATGATTTTATCAGCCCTCCATAAAAAATATCTTATTGTATACTAGCTGTGTATACTTCTCCGTCGTATCTAAGTGTCACTGTAAAAGTTCCAGCAGAACCAGTAGTAAGGTCAGAACCATCTAGAGTTAGGAAAGAAAAGTCTCCTCCTAAGTTCAATGGCCAATCATTACCAGCTCTAAATTTCCAATTCCCTTCAGTAAAGTCACCAGTGAGTGAATAAACAGAATTTCCATCTGCATCTACACCATCAGAGTTCATAGGTACATCATTTTGCCAGTCCATATTAGGACCTCCTTCTCCGATTATACTCCAGTCGTTTTCTGTAACTGTAGAAGTCCAAGATTCTCCCTCATCAGCAGTAGATAGTGTTATGTACCATCCTCCTGCTCCAGGAGTAGCTATATCAGCTCCGCCATTACTTAGAGCAGCTAAATCACCACCTAAGTTAAAATCCCAAGCATCGTTAGCTCTAAACTTGTAAAATCCTGTATCAGAAAAAGTTACAACACCATACCAGGTATTAACTCCATTTTCTTCTTTATGGAAAAGGTTTCTATCCGCATCCCAGCCCATAGGTGTAGCGTCTCCGATTACAGCCATTTGGAAATCATTAGGATTGAAGTTGATAACTGGAGCATCTCCAGTTCTTTCTGCGTCGATAGTCCATCCGTTCTGTGGAGACCAGTCAGCAGTTACAGTATACTCTCCATCCTCTTCTTGTTGGATGTTAGATCCACCTAATACTAAATCAGCAGTAGAACCACCAAAGTTTGTAAATAACTGGTATCCATTAGCAGGATCATCAAGAGACCCTCCTGGATCGATTCTTCTATTAATTCCCCATCGGCAATTAAATCTCATTTTAAACTCTCCACTTCTTAGAATAACACCTGAAGCAGACCAAGAACCTCCATCAGAAGTTACAGAACCAGTAAGTGGAGTATCTGCTCCCCAACCACCTTCTGTAGCACTTCCTATAATACTTACATCAGAAGTATTATAAAGAGTCATCTCGTTAGTCATTGCATCATGAGTAACTTTATATAAACCTGAAGTAGCTACATTAAACGCAGGTCCATCCTCCTCAGTCATTACAACCATATAATCATTGAAATCACAAGAAGACCCATCATCAGTTACACTAGACATAGTACCACCGATAGTAGAAGTAATTTCTCTGTCAACTACAGTAACAATAGAATAGCTACCAGCATCTAACCACATGTATCCTGCAGCAAAGCCAGTTCTTTCTTGTGTAGCAAACCCTTCTGCTTCCACTTCCTCTGATACTAGACCAGCAGAGCTTAATGGATCTGCATCACCTGCTTGCAGGTAAGTACCATCAGCAAGGTTGAGTCCATCACCTCCTGGGCCAATAACTGGACCGTCATCTCCACAAGAGGTAATCATAAGCATCCCGAAAAGGGCAAAACAAAGAGTAAAAGAATTAATAAATTTTTTCATTTAGATTTAGTTTTTTATCATTAAAAAAATATTATGGTCTTTAAAAAATTAAAGGTGTATGGTTCCACTATTTTTAAAGACCTCGCAAAATAAGGCTGTTTCTTTACTTTACGTAAAGTTTTGGCCAAATTTCGAGCCAAATCTAAATTTTTATCAGAACTAAAGCAAGGGGGCTAATAGCTCTATTTTACTAGGTGAGGTACACTTTCTAAATTCCAATCTATCACTAGCCCTCCTGCCAATCTCTTGGCTATTTCTTTTCCATACATAAGCTCCATGAGGTACAAGGCAGCTTCAAAAGATTTAGCTCCGCCAGCAGAGGTAATGTACTTTCCATCGTGCACAAAAAGAACCTCCTCATAAACATCAAGATGAGGATATCGCTTTCTATAAGCTGGAATATCGGAAGGAAAAGTAGTACTTGCAAGAGAATCTAGTAATCCGGCTTCCGCCAATACAAAGGCTCCATCACAATGAGAGGTTACGTACTTAGCATTTTGTGAGATATCATGCACCCACTTTATCATCACCTCATTTTCTAAGTCTGTATCTAGGTGATGCTCTGCACTAGGAACTATCAAAATATCAATCTGTGGAAGGTTATCTGTTAAATAATTATAATCAGGAAGGATCCTTAAACCCTCAAAAGAAACTACTGCAGTCGTCTTATCAGCGACCGTGAAAACATTTATGGGCTTGATGCCTTTGCGATATTTTGTGTGCTGAAAGATGTCGTAAGGAGCGGTAAGCTCTGTATTGTAAACTCCATCCATGATTAAGAAGGCTGCATTATAGGCATCTGGAATTAGAGTGGGTTTATAGCTAATTTCCTCTTTGGGCTTTTCTGTACATGAGTGTATTGAAATCAGTAATACGAGAAGGATGATAAGATGGGTGGATTTCAATTTATTCATTTGAGGTAATTTTTAAGATACGAGGCTTGCCTTGTAGGTCTTTGATAATTTCTGAATTCCACTTATCACTTTTAAATACTGCCTGGG
>CAZDWO010000007.1:8958-79137 GCA_964509175.1 uncultured Saprospiraceae bacterium | reverse complement strand
ACAGTAGATGTATCGGCACTTATGAGTGGCGTTTATATTGTAAAGATTCAAAGAGCGGATAGAGTGGTTAATGTTAGGGTAGTGGTGCGGTAAGCGTACCCATCCTTAGTCCTTCCCTTGTCCAAGGGATGAACGAATGGTCACGACATGGTCGTGATTGGAATGACTAAATGTCATTCCAAAAAGAGCGAACCGATTATCAAAATCGGTATGAATAGTTTTAGTAGAAAAAAAGAAGAGCTTGGGTATAAAATAGATGTATCCTATACCGTTTCTGTATCACGGATTTTACTGATTTATGGATTGCACAGATTTTTAGTTGAGTACTTAAAAAATAATCTGCGGAATCTAATAATCCGCCTTAATCCGTGTTTCACAACCAATACTCTTAAACCGCTACATTAAAATCCCTCAACACATCATTCAGCGACGTCTTCTTATCCGTACTCTCTTTACGCTTACCTATTATCAATGCACAGTTTACATTGTACTTTCCAGCAGGAAATTCCTTTGTATAACTTCCAGGGATGACTACAGATCTTTCTGGTACCACACCTTTGGTTGTGATGGGTTCTGGTCCCGAGACATCTATGATGTGAGTAGATTGAGTGAGGGTTACACCAGCACCTATTACCGCTTCTTTTCTCACACGGACACCTTCTACGATGATACATCTAGATCCGATGAAGCAGTTGTCTTCGACAATAGTCGGAGTGGCTTGAAGAGGTTCTAATACACCTCCGATTCCTACACCACCTGAGAGATGAACGTTCTTTCCGATCTGTCCACATGAGCCTACCGTTGCCCAAGTATCTACCATTGTACCAGAGCCTACATAGGCACCGATGTTTACATAACTCGGCATCATGATGACTCCTTTTTCTAAGTGAGCACCATAACGGGCTATTGCATGCGGCACGACTCGTACGCCCTGTGCAGCATAGTCTTTTTTAAGTGGCATCTTATCATGGAATTCAAAAGGTCCGACCTCTATGGTCTCCATAGTAGAGATAGGGAAGTTAAGTACGACTGCTTTTTTTACCCAGTTGTTTACTTTCCAGTCATCACCATCTGGTTCTGCTACTCTGAGACGACCCTTATCGAGCTCTTCTATTACGGCTCTGATTGCCGTTTTTGTACCTTCTTCTTTTAGCAAATCACGGTTATCCCATGCTGCTTCTATGTGCTGTTGTAATTCCATTAAACTAAAAATCTAAATGCTATTATTTGTGATATAAAACCGACCAGATAACCTCCGTAAAGATCTGCCTTATTATGTGCTCCGAGATATAATCTACTTACTCCTACCAGACCAGCGATGATGATGACGAGATAGAGCAGCAGGTTTACATGTATATGATACACTCCTATAAAACCCGTATCGAGGATAAAGCTATTGTATGAGTAAAAGAAACGTATTAGGAAAACGGCAGTTACCAGACCACCCATTCCGACGCCATGTAGGCTGATTTTTGAAAAGTTGTTTATAAAGAAAGCCAGAAAAAGTCCGATAGTAGCTCCGAGCGTAAAGATCACAAAGGCCTCTGGAAACATCGGATTGCGATATATATTTATGTAGAGCCATAGATAGAAGATTCCAGTACCTATCAGTGGTCCGATGCGTTCCATGGGATCTTTCATCTGTATAGATTTTACCATTCCTAGCGTTTTCATAAGGAATATGATAAGCATCGGGAAACCTACAGATAGAGCCACCACAGATATAACAACTAATCCTTGAGCTTTTGCATCTTGTATACTGAATAGGTATGGATTTACCATAAGCAGTATAGCCAGCAAGTAACTCACTACAAAGAGTGGATGGAATAAGAATGATATAAGCTGAGCTATGGGTCTAAACATATTTTTTAGAATGCTGCAAAAGTAAAGACTTTATGACTTTATTAAGACCTAACTTTGTATGACTATTCGTCTAATTTATTAAATGAGAAGTTTATTTATCATATCGTGCTTTTTTTTGGCTCTAGCCAATCCTAAAACCCTGGTTGCTCAACAGACTCCAGACAAGATCGACCGCATAATCTACGATAAGGATACTACGATCATCGTAAATGAGAAAGTCCTCTACAAGGAACCAGAGATAGAGAAGATAAAGCTCAAAGGGCAAGTTTTTTCTGCGATGATAATAGATGGAGACACGATTATTATGGCAGACCTTGAGGACATCAGTATTACCTCTCTGCGTAAGTTTGAGGATGATGCTGAGTACCGCAAGTATCTAAAGATGAGACGCTATGCAAACAAGGTTTATCCCTATGCAAAGGAAGCCATCCGCATCTTTGAAGAACTAGAATATGCTCGATCTACCATGTCTCGGAGGAAATTTAAAAAAGAGGCCAAAAGACTAGAAAAAGAACTGGAAACAGAGTTTGAGCCACAGCTCGCTAAGCTTACTAAACTACAAGGCAAGATTATGATAAAGATGATAGAGAAAGAAACGGGCAAGTCATTCTATAGTCTTATAAAGAGCATCCGAGGTCGTATGCAGGCCTTTACGTGGAATGCATTCGGCAAATTATATAGCTATGACCTGAAAGAAGGATATGAGGAAGGAAAATATAAGATTCTAGATGCGGTGCTTCAGGATTTTGATATATCTTACTCTCTCGATAAGGACGAGTTAAAGTATATCAAGCGTAAAAAATAGAATCCTTTCATGAGTTATAATCCCACGGGACAGAAGTACGACCCCTCAGCACTTACCTCCGGACAGGTAAAATGGAAAAGCCCTTCTAACATAGCACTGGTAAAATACTGGGGCAAGTATGGAGATCAGTTGCCTCAGAATCCATCGATAAGTTTTACACTAGATGCAGCACATACGATTACTTCTGTAGGCTTTGAGCCAAAGGAGGACGATGACAAAATAAAACTAGACTTCTCTTTTGAGGGTAAGTCTAATCTGCCTTTCGGCGAAAAAATAATCAAGTTTCTAGAGAAAAGGAAGGAGTACTTTCCATGGGTGACTCAGTATCAGTTTACCATTAATAGCGAAAACTCTTTTCCACATTCTTCTGGAATCGCTTCCTCGGCATCTGGAATGTCGGCACTGGTAATGTGTCTGATGGACATAGAGTCACAGCTAGGAAATAAAAAAATAGATCTCACCAAGGCCAGTTTCTTATCCAGACTTGCCAGCGGATCTGCCAGTAGATCTGTCTATCCAGAATTATCCATTTGGGGAGCAAACAGCTCTATTGCAAACAGTACAAATCTAAATGCCATTGGATACGAAGGAGAGGTAAATCCACTGTTTTCTACCTTCCATGATGACATACTCATCGTAAGTGCCACTGAAAAATCTGTGTCTTCCACAGCAGGCCATGCTCTTATGAACGATAACGTATATGCGGAACAGAGATACGCTCAGGCAAATGCAAATATCCTCAAACTCATCCGAGCGATGAAGGAGTCTGACTTAGATACATTCGGAGAGATTGTAGAGTCAGAAGCGATGACCTTACATGCACTGATGATGTGTTCTACACCTTCTTATGTATTGATGGAGCCTGCGACATTGAGTATTATAGCTGACATAAGAGCCTATCGTAAAGAAACCGGACATCACGTTTACTTTACCCTAGATGCTGGACCTAATATCCATCTGCTCTATCCTGATAACATAAGAGAAGAGATAAACGTCTTTGTAGAGAAGCAACTAAAAAAATACTGTATCGACGGCAATATCATCAGAGATCAAGTCGGTAAAGGGCCTAAAAAATTATTATGAAAAAATTAGCACAGACCTTAGTATTACTTCTAATTTTTGCAGTATCACTTTCTGCACAGGTACAAAACCCAAAGTTTAAAAAAAGAATAAATTTTTTACTCAGTGAGTCAGTTCCCTTTATTACCGTTGACGAACTCAAAGGAAACACTGAGGATTATTACATCCTCGATGCTAGAGAACCAGAAGAATATAAAGTAAGCCACATACCAGGAGCCGTATGTATCGGTTATGATGACTTAGATTACAGTGTTTTACAGGATATCCCGAAGGATAAGAAAATAGTAGTTTACTGTTCCATAGGATATAGAAGCGAGAAGGTCGGAGAAAAACTTATGAAGAAGGGTTTTATGAATGTCCAGAATCTCTACGGCAGCATCTTTGAATGGAGTAATCGAGGTTTCCCTGTCTACGATGAAAATGGAGAAACCACTGCAAAGGTCCATGCCTACAACAAAAGATGGAGCAAGTGGATAGATAACCCTAAGGTGGAAAAGGTCTGGTGACCTCTATGAGGTCTAATAATAAAAGCCAACAATGTGGTTTTATGGAATAAAAACCTTCATAGTTTCATTAATTCTGCTGCCGGAAACTTTCACAAAATATATTCCTGAGCTCAATGAATTGAAATCTAGAGTTATAGAATGAGTGTTGATGGTTTTATTACAATCTATCGATTTACCACTCACATCTAAGATTGACACATTTATATTCTGACTGATATCTATGTCAGTTACAAGTTCTAAATAAGAATCAGATACAGCACTTACTCTCAAGTCATAATCGTCTATGATATCTTCTGAGCTAGATATCCGCTCATCCCACTTGGCAAGATTGATTATTGTAGAACTAAGCAATGCTCCATTTCGATATTCTTCTACACATAGACCAAAATGATAAACACCTTGTATTGTAGGAGTAAATGATAGTGTTCCATTTATATTGTCCAAAGTAAATCCATCTAAGGTCGGGAATGGATCTTCCTCACTAAATTCTGGTAATAATTCTATAGGTTCATAGGACGGAGGACAGATGACAGGATTAGGTGTTACACCACTACAACCATTAGCGTCACCAGGTTCTGTAGCTCCCTGAGGACCACCACCTCGATATGGTAAACACATAGAATAAGCCAAACTATCTCCCTCGCTATCCACTGTAGGTAAATCCGACTCATACAGAGTATTTAAGCAGTAAGGCCGAGTTAAATTAAAGCTAGGAGTATCTTGAGAGTTACACTCCATCTGAGCTAACGGACTAATCTCGCATACGACAGTGATTCCTGTTCTATCTCCATCTAGCATATTTGCAACATTAGCTGAGAAACAACATCTCGTATAAAAAACAACATATTCTTCTAGCTGTGTAGGTAAGTTAAGTTCAAAGCTATATGTACCCTTTTGAACACAATAGCTTTCCGAATTTACTTCGCAATTAGGATATGTCTCGAACTCCACATCTTCTACATCGTCGGTAAAACTAAGAGGAACATTAAGCGTTTCTAAAAAATTGTCTCCAGAATAAACACCGATTCTTACAGGATTGTCAAATTGTGCTCCACCAAAAGTACAGTCTCTAAATATGACTAACTCATAAGCGTAAGTATCGTTTCCTAAGCATGTGTAAGAAATAGAAGCACTAGAGATATGTGCTGCCCACAATGATGATGAAACGACAAGTATTAAAGCGATTGTTTTAAACACTTTCATAATGTCTGTTTTGCTTAAAAGTAAGGACTTGTTTTTAATCTTTTATATATTTAAACAAACAATCCAATCATTATGAGCCATAACCCAATCTGCTTCTTATTTTTCCTTCTTTGCACTCTTTCCCTTTCTTCTCAAAGTGAGAATGTAGCAGGCTATCTAGTTGGGACAGATGGCAATTTAAAAGAAGGTTTCATAAGAAATGACAAGTGGCTCAGTAATCCAGACCATGTATTTTTTAAGGAGAAAACCTCTAGTGCTCTAAAAAAATATGAACTAAGAGATATTAAAGAATTTGGGATTACTAATGGAGTCAAGTATCTAAAAGCAGATATAGAATATGACATTTCTAGTCATGATTTAAGTAGATTGACTGAGACAAATGCTCCAAACTATGTAAGCAAAAAGGTATTTCTAAAAGTATTAATAGAAGGAAATCGTTCTTTGTATGAGTATCGTGATGGAAGTCTACTACGCTATTTTATAGGAACTAAGCAGAATATCGAACAATTACTTTATAAACCGTTCTACATAAATAGAAACGAGATAGGTCACAATCGGAGATATAGGCAACAGCTAAAAAATGCTCTTAGTTGCAATGGCATAGATGATGAGCAGTTCCTGAATCTTGATTATAAAAAGAATGACCTAGTACGAATATTTAATACTTACTATGATTGCAGTAACCAAAGCACTTCCTTTACAGACGTAGAAAAAAGGAAAGGAGAACTGAGATTATCTCCATTAATAAGTGTTGGAACTCGAACTCTAGATGTTTCTAATTTTTCGACAAATCTTCAAGATATAGAATTTGAATCTCAGCCCACTATAGGTTTTGGAATACAAGTTGAATATGTATTTCCTTTTCTCAAAAATAAATGGGCTCTAACGGCGGAGCCTTCGTATAAGAAATATACCAATCAAGGATTCTTTGATTACAACAATATCATCCCTAATGATACTTTAAACATCTCCTATAATTCACTAGAAATCCCTGTCGGCTTAAGATATTATATAAATATTACAGACAATGCTCAGTTATATATAAATCCAGCAGTGGTTTTTAATGTAAGTCTTGATTCAGAATTTTTATATAGGAATGGTCCCAATCTAGAAGTATCACCTTCTTTAAATTTGGCAGCCTCAATTGGCATTAAGCTTCGGCAAAGAGTAGGCTTGGAATTAAGATATTATACGCTTAGAGATTTATTATCGAGCTCCTTCTCCTACACAGCAAGATTTAATGAAATCAGTCTTATCGGGAGTTATACATTAGTAAAAAGGTAACCCACTTTCATGTCGACCTTTTGGAGACATCTTTTTGTTTTGGAAATAGCTTTATTCATTATGGCTGATGTGTTTTCGAAGGATTCCTTTGTACTGAGTGTATAATTGTTCTCAAAACTGATCTCTTCTTTCATAGTACGAGATGTCTCGACGGAGCTCGATATGAAAGATAGAGCTTAGAAATAAATCTCTACTCAAAAAACGGATTACTCTTTTTCTCGATTCCTACAGTAGTCGATGGTCCATGACCTGGATAGACCAGCGTCTCATCAGGAAGTACAAAAATCTTTTCTCTTACCATCTTTATCAGAGTATCATAATCTCCTCCAGGTAGATCCGTACGACCGATGCTATTCTGGAATAAGACATCACCTGCGATAAGAATGTTAGCTTCTGCATTATAGAGAGATAGACTGGCAGGAGAGTGTCCGGGAGTAAATAGGGCCTTGAGCTTTTGGTTTCCAAACTTTACATACTCACCTTCTTCTACAAAGAGTTCTATGTCGGGAGATCCAGTGTATGGAATCCCATACATACGACACATATCAGGGACAAAGTCTAAGACAATTTGCTCGCCTTTGTGAGCCATAAGTTTTAGTCCATATTTATCGGCGATGTGCTGATTACCTAATACATGATCGACATGACAGTGGGTATTAAAAAGCACCTTTGGCGTAAGCCCTCTAGCTACTATAAACTCATCAAACTGGATTTTTTCTATGTCATTATTCATCCCAGGATCTACGATCATGCACTCGCCAGTGTCATCGTATAAGAGGTAGGTATTTTCTTTGAAGTCATTAAAGGTAAAAATGGCTATTTCCACGACACTAATTTTTTTTGAACGCTAATCTTAAAAAGATTAACTTGAAGCATCAAAAATAAAGAAACATCGCTATCTCTAGTTTAAATATGAGAATCTGTCTATTCGTTCTTTTTTCCACGATTTCTTTTTTGGCTTTAAGCCAAAGTGTAAGAACGCCATTCGGTAAGAACCGTGTACAGCATCACAATGATTTCCGAGCCAAATGGATGTATGAGACAGAAAACTTTATTACCTACTGGTATGGAAAATCAAAGGAAGTAGCAAAGACGACTATACAGATGGCTGAGCTCGACCACGACGAGATTCAGAATATCATGGAACACCGGTTTAATGATAAGATAGAAATCATCGTATATCTCGATCTCACAGATATAAAACAGTCCAACGCTGGCCTAGAGGAGACCTTTATAAATGATCCTAAGGAAACCAAGATAGACGGTAATAAGATGTTTGTCTATTTTGATGGAAATCATAAAAACCTCAGACTCCAGATCAGAAGAGGAATCGCTGCGATATATCTAAACTCGATTCTCATAGGAGTAAATCTACAAGAGGTGGTCCAGAATGCAGTGCTCTTTAACCTACCAGAATGGTATAAAAAAGGACTTATCGAATATGTAGGCAGCTACTGGAATGTAGACGCAGATGACGAGCTGCGAGAACTGGTAACTCAGAAAGAAGGAAAGTATTTTCAATTTGAAAAATTAAAAGAAGACTATCCCAAAATTGCGGGACACTCCTTCTGGTATTTTTTAGATCAGAATTATGGAAAATCGAGTATCTCTAATATCCTTTACCTGACTAAAATAAATCGTGATCTAGAAAGTAGCTTCGTCTATGTTCTGAGTCAGGAGTATCCTGAAGTAACCAGAGAGTGGGAAAGTTTCTACCGCAATAAATATAACTTGGAGCAAGACAAATTTGTTGCCAATGATGAGCTAGAGATAGACGTCAAAAACAAACCAGAACAACCCATAAGTAGAATGCGACTGAGTCCTGATGGTACACAGCTGATGTATGTCTATAATGAGATAGGCAAGTATCGAGTTATTCTCAGAAATCTATCAGACAACAGTGAAAAGGTCTTGTTTAAGTATGGTTTTAAAAACAAGTTCCAAGAGACAGATTATAATTACCCTCACTTTGAGTGGAATCCTAATGGGGTTCAAGTTTCTATTCTCTGGGAGGATAAGGATGACCTGTATATGCGTAAGATCTATCTTGCTGATGATACTTATGAGGAGCAAGAGATTCCAGAAAAAATACAGCGGGTCTATAGTCTGTCCTATGCAGATAATGTAGACTACATTTTATCAGCCAGCGATGATGGCTACTCTGACCTATTTTCTTATAAATGGAAAACGAGGCAGTTTAAAAAAATCACAAACGATTATCACGATGATCTGGATGCCGTAAGTGCAGTTTATGATGGTAAGAAAGGAATACTATTTAGTTCTACCCGAGAGTCTAACCTTATAGAAAAAGTAGAGAAGCTCAGCACGATGTTGCCGCTGGATAATTATGACCTATTCTTTCTACCAGAGGGCAGTAATCAGGCGACCAGAGTGACCTTTACCCCTGAGGTAAACGAGCGATATCCTTTTCCGATCGGTACAGAGCAACTCAGTTTTATCAGCGATCAGTCTGGGATACGGAACAGATACATCAAATCATTTAAATCAGAAGATCAGGGCTATGCCACGAGTAATCTGGATAGGAATATAATCAGACATCATAGCACCAGTGATAGTGGCTTATCAGTTTATACACTCTATAAAGGAGGAGGATATGCAGCATATATGGAATACGTTGATACTGCCAGTGAAGTAGGAATATGGCTAACGGATCATAAAAGAGAGTCTCGAGACCAGACTGTGCGACCACTAGTACTAGAGCAATCTATTGCAGACGAGGAGGTAAAGGAAGAGTATTTATTCGAGACCGATTTTGACGATCCACCTGAATTAGAAGAGATAAATGGAATCCAGGATAAGACCTCCTTTTTTACTGTAAATCCATCTGATTCAGATTTTTCTAAGGATTATAATAATGTAGAAGCCTTTAATACTGCTAGAGCTGTAGCCTCTAGGCTGAGATTTAAACTTGTAGATGTTTCTAGTGGCTTCGATAACAGCGTCCTGTTTGAGGGATTAGAAAGTAATATCGGAGATAGTCAGGAACTCTTAAATCAGCCAGTAGGTATCCGTTTTAAGGCAGTAGTAAAAGACCTGTTTGAGGATTATAGAATAGAGCTGGGTGCTAGATATCCTACCTCTCTTAATGGATCAGAATACTATCTTACTATCGAGGATAATAAAAAGTGGCTGGATAAAAAATATGCACTCTACCGCAGATCTAGAAGTGTAAATGAAGTGCTGGGTGTATTTCCTACGAGCAGTGATAAGAGAGTTTTTCTGCAGGGTCTAGCACAGATAAAGATGCCTATAGACATCTATCGTAGTCTGAGACTTACAGGGACACTGAGATCTGATAGAATATATCCTCGTGCTATAAATCTTGCAGACATAGAACGTGAGATAGAAGAGGAAAAAAGAATCGGTCTAAAAGTAGAATACGTATTCGATAGTACTAATGAGAAGGATATAAATATTATACACGGTACTAGATATAAGGTATATGTAGAAGCTTTGAATAGATTTGATTTGCAGATTCAGGATGGATTTGAATTCGATGCAAGTAATGGATTTACAACTGTGATCGGAGCAGACTTTAGAAATTACACACCTTTAGGAAGATGGGCAAGCCTCGCTTTTAGAGCAACAGGAGCGACCTCTCTAGGAAGTAATAAGATGCTGTATCATCTCGGTGGTATAGAAGGAGGACTGTTTTCTAGTTTTAATAATGACATTCCGATTCCTACTGATGATCAGTTTGCCTTTAGAGCTCTGGCTCCTCACCTCAGAGGGTTTAACCATAACATTAGAAATGGAAGCAGCTACTTATTGTCTAATACGGAGCTTAGACTACCTGTAGTGAGACAGATATTCGGTAGAGTAAAAAATAACTTTTTACGTAATCTTATGTTTACTGGCTTTTTTGATATAGGATCTGCCTGGCATGGATTATCACCATACAGTGATGAGAATCCACTCAATATCGTAACGGTAGAAAATACATCAGTAGTAGTTACAGCCAATTTTTTTAGAGATCCCTTTGTATATGGTTATGGAGTGGGAATGAGATCTACCTTTCTAGGATACTATCTTAAACTAGACTATGGCTGGGGAGTAGAAACCAGAACGATATTATCCCCTAAATTATACTTCTCTCTAGGAACAGACTTTTAAAATTTATTTTGTCATTACTGAGTTAAAACTATCCATCTCTCCATAGTGACTGTCTAAGTTGTTTTTAAAAGAGGTATACTCCTCATCGGCAAGTAAATTTTCTAACTGATCTAGATACTTTCCTTTCTTTTTTCTGAGTTCGACATTATTCTGTGCGTAAATGGCACCGTACTGTAGAAGATTTATTTTTTCTTTCTCTGTGACTAAATCTTTACTGATAAGCTGGTCAATGTAGGTAAGTCGCTTGCTGTTGTATTCACACTTAAAAGCAGCTAATAAGAGTTTTTTATTTAATTCTTCGTTATAAGGAGCATTTGTAAGGCGATCAGCGGTGTCTTCGGAGTAGATAGAAGGATCGATGCCATTTTTATCGAAGAACACACACCAGTTATCTAGAGCTAGGTCTAAGTAGTTAGCATAAATGCTTACTTGTGATTCTAGTTTTTGCTCTTGTATGTCGCTAGATTGGGCAATAGAAAAAAAGGGCAGTAGGGCAAAGATGCCCATTAGTAAAGGTTGGTGTCTCATCATTATTCTGGTTCTAATCGTAAAACTAATATTATACTAGTTAAACGAAATATCATGCCATGTGTTAAAGTGACAGCTGTTTTACAAAATCTTATATTGTAAATAAGCTTACTTATAAAAAAGAAGAGCTAGACGGATTCGCCAGCTTTCATTTTTTCTGCATTTTCTGCTACTTGGAGAGCTTCTATGATTCCTTCGATATTTCCTTGTACAATCTTATCTAGACTATACATCGTAAGGTTTATTCTATGATCTGTAACCCTGTTTTGAGGATAGTTATAGGTTCTTATTTTGTCTGATCTGTCTCCTGAACCTACTAGAGACTTCCGTTTATCTTTTTGCTCAGCATTATTTGCAAGTACCTGAGCCTCCTTCATTTTTAGGTAGAGACGATTCATGGCGATGTCTCTGTTTTTATGCTGAGACCTAGAGTCAGTACTTTCTGCTACGATTCCAGTAGGGATATGGGTAAAACGTACTCCAGACTCTGTCTTGTTTACGTGCTGTCCACCAGCTCCACTCGCTCGGAAGGTATCAGTACGGAGATCAGCCTTATTTATATCTATATCCTCAGCTTCAAATTTGGGCATAACCACTACAGTAGCGGCTGAGGTGTGTACTCTTCCTTGAGACTCTGTCTTAGGGACACGTTGTACACGATGAGCTCCAGACTCAAATTTTAACTTACCATAGACATCGTTTCCAGTTACTTCCAGAACGATTTTATTATATCCACCTACACTTCCTTCATTGATGTCGACTACTTCTACCTTCCATTTCTGAGTCTCGAAGTACTTAGAATACATCTTATAAAGATCACCAGCAAAAATACTGGCCTCATCTCCTCCTGCTCCAGATCGTATCTCAAATACTACATCCTTAGAATCTTCTGGATCCTTAGGTATAAGTAGGACTTTTATTCTTTCTTCTAGTTCGGGGATTTTGGCTTCAGCTTCATCCAGCTCAGCCTTGGCCATTTCTTTCATCTCTGGGTCCTCATCTTTAAGCATTTCTTTTGCATTATCGATGTTGCCGAGGATGTTTTTATAGTTGTGGTAGACCTCAACGATTTCTCCTAGGTCTTTATACTCTTTGTTGAGCTTAGTATATTTTTTAAGATCGGTAACGACCTCTGGGTTAGAGAGTTGTTCCTCTATGTAGACATAACGTTCGTAAATGGAGTGTAACTTATCGAGCATAATACAGCTATATAAAAATAGGCTGCAAAAATAGCATAACTATGCACACTTTGGCTTAAGCCAAAGAAATACAATCAGATAGCGATTGTAAGAGATTAACTACGGACTACTTAATCCTGATGTTATCTCGGATAGATCGGATGAGATCTGGAGAAACAGACTGTCTTTTGACATTGTTCTTAATGTAATCTCTAGAGTTCCGCTCTGCCTCAAAAATCTGGTTGCTGCGAGGGTCAGAATTTACCTTATCTAGTAACTCTTCCTGGTCCTTTGCACCGAGAGCATTATCTAGATAAAGATTAATTTTTTGTCTTAGCTCTGTGTTTTGCTTTTGATTTCTCATAATACATAAATACTAATGCTTGATAAATCAGTATAATACCTATATGGTATAAAGTGTTTCTTTTTGCAATGTAAACAAAATACATTTCTCATGCTGAAATGCTTTTGCTCAGTAGTTGTCTATATATCAGTCAGTTACTCCTCTTCTTTATCTCCTCTCTTGTCTTTAAAGCCTCTTTTCTCTGCGTATCCCTGTAGTTTTTCTTTGAGCATATTACGTGCTCTGAAGAGTCTGGATCTTACTGTTCCTATCGGCACATCTATAATCTTTGCGATTTCCTCGTAGGTAAATCCTTCTACATCACAGAGGAGTATCACGGTTCTGAAGTCTATAGGCAGAGAATTTACTGCCAGGGTGACCTCGTCTCCCATCATATTTTTAAAGATTTCCTCTCTCAGGTCCATATAGCCTGTCACTCGGTCGTCCTCAGTATTATGATAGTTTATAAAGTCCTCAAAATCTACCCTCGATGGCTGCTTACTCTTCTTACGGTACTCGTTTATATAAGCATTTTTAAGAATCTTAAATAACCATGCTTTGGCATTAGTTCCTTCTACGTACTTATCGATAAACCTATGTGCTTTCATATAGGTCTCCTGTACTAGGTCGTCCGCATCAGCATCATTATACGTAAGGTGGAACGCAAACGTCTTCAGTGCAGCTATATGCGGAAAAAGCTCATCTTCAAAAATCCTACTATCTCGATCGGGGTTTCTACTCAAAATTTATAAAGTTCAAATAGCAATATATGTATTGTTAAGGCATTATGGAAGTATATAGTTCCCTATAACTCTAGGTTCGTGTTTTTTCTTTTAAGGGATGTACTTCTGCCTTTAGCCACTTATCGAGAGCATTGTAGATTTTCTGCCTGTTTTCTGGGCCGAAACTGGAGATTCTCGTCCGGTGAGCACCATCTTTTTTAGTCATATGGAGAGCATCCTGACCTGGTACTTCTATCATTCCACAGGCTCCCCACGGGTCCAGTTCTCCCTGTATATGAATGATTTTATCTCCATTATGATAGAGCCACACTCTCACATGCTTTAGGTAATCATGATCCATGCTCAGATCCTGATTAGGTGGACCGAAGGGTAGATTATCATATCTAGTCAGGGTTTTTAGTTTGTTTTTAAAAGGCTCATGTATAAATGCGTAGTAGCCGTTTTCTTTTAAAAACTGATAGTACGACGGCTCGAAATAGTCACAAGTCGCATCAGAGTAGAAGTCATAACCGACTACACGGTTTAGGTTTTTAAATAAGGAGTCTACAGACACATCTGGATTTATTAGCTCACAATCATGACCCCACTGCCAGAAAGAAAAGGTAAATTCTAACACTGCATACTCTACTGCCGCAGATGTGCCAATACGATTATACGTTACAGAGTCCGTTACAGACATAGAATCGAGCTTAGCGATGATGGCTTCTCTATTATCTAGTACAGCATGCTGGAAAGCTTCTAGTTTGTTACGACAGGCAGCAGTACCATTGGATAGAATGGCTTCATCACATCGCTTATCAGTTTGTGAAAATGCTAGTGGAGCGACATAAGGCACAGCTACTTTTATATCATCTGGATACTTGGACTTATAGATGAGGCAGGTAGTTCCTCCCTTGCTGATTCCTGTACTTATCCATTCTTTTTTATAAATCTTACCCATTATTTTCCTGATTCTATGTAGATCTTCCATCGCTTGGTCGTTTGTCAGGTATGTGTAATCGTATGGTTCAGGTTTAGACTTACCGAAGTATCGATACTCCACGGTTATCTGATTAGATTGCATAATCTCACTGAGTTCATAATGTCTCTGTCTAGCAGAGTACCCTTCTGTTACATAAACAACAGGAGCATTAAAATCATAGTGATATAGAAATATTCTCTGTTGGAAGTTTCCTTGGCTTTTGCCAAAATGATCTATGGGCTGAGGAACTAAAATTTCTAACTCGGTTTTAAAATGATCTGAGGTTTCTAGTTCTGTAATCTGAGCACCGGGAAGGTGCTTGCTCAGTATGCTCATGAGGTCTTTTTGTGCAGAGAGCTGAGACAACAGGCAGAGTTGCAGTAGAATAAATAGGGTAAAACGAATCATCGATAAATAGTTTTATAGTCGTAGGCTAAAGATACTAAGGCAAATTCAAACTCAAGTGTCAAGAGCAAACTCAAGTGCAAATATCAACAGTAGAATATATTAGCCGTTACTTAATTATATTCACAGTTATAATAAAATAAGTAACCATGTCAGGTTTATTAATTCTCCCAATCATTATTTTGGTTATCGTGTGTAATTATTATTGGTATTATATGAAGAATATTTTATCAGATAATGATATAAAAGTTAGCTATTGGCATAGTCATTTTAAAAATTTATCTAATTTCAATGGACTTATTAAGAACACAAAGGATCCACTACTTAAAGCGTCCTACAATAGGATTTATTATAGAGTAATTGTAAGCATGTTCTTATTTATTCTATTCGGTCTTATACTGTTTCTTTCTGAGACTAATAGGTAGCTTTATTTACTAATCAAAAGAAAAACTTATTGGAAAAGAACCATTACTTCGATTATGTCTATGAGATAACTTCTGCGATTCCTAAGGGTAGAGTGAGTACATATGGAGCCATTGCAGATTACCTTTCACTGGGATCTGCTAGGATGGTCGGCTGGGCTCTCAATAAGTGTCATAATAGTCCTACTCCTGTTCCAGCTCATAGAGTCGTAAATAGCAAAGGAGAATTATCAGGCCGATTAATGTTTGAGTCACCTACTCGGATGCAAGAGATGCTAGAATCTGAAGGAGTCGAAGTGGTAAAAGACAAGGTCGTAGATTTTAAAACCCACTACTGGCATCCTCAAGAAATGGAAGATGAGTAGGCCAGACTTTATCCATATGATTTCTGGTCCTCGTAATATCTCGACGGCCATTATGTATAGTTTTGGAAATCGGAGTGACTGCCATATTATCGATGAACCACTCTATGGATACTATCTAAAAAAAACGGGAGTCGATCATCCTGGTAGAGTGGAGATAATGGAAGACATGGAATGTGATGCTTCTCAAGTAGTAAATAATCTTCTCGAGAGCCCTTATAATAAGTCATACGTCTTTCTAAAAAACATGGCCCATCATCTGACTGAGCTAGATTTATCATTTACGCTACCGCTAAAAAATCTGTTTTTGATTAGAGATACCGAGCAGATATTGAGGTCATTTGCAAAGGTAATTCCTAATCCTAGCCTAGAAGATATAGGTATAAAACAAGAGTGGGAGATTTATAATTATCTAGTAGAGCAGGGAAAGACTCCAATAGTTGTAGACTCAGGACTGCTGCTGGAAAATCCAGAATCTGTATTGCGACAAACTTGTGAGCAGCTAGAAATACCTTTTGATAATAGTATGCTGAGTTGGGAAGCTGGTCCTAGAAAGGCAGATGGTGTTTGGGCAAAGTACTGGTATAAAAATGTACATCAGACCACTGGTTTTAAAACGCAGGAGAGTAGTAATATTACTGAGCCATTGCCAGATTCTCTTCAGAATATCCATCGGGAAGCCTACATTTACTACGAGAAATTATTGGCGAAAGCCATAACACCATAAGCAATAGAAAATGCTACAAGTTTTTAACGAAAAAAATAGAGACATACAGGTATATGTAAAAGATGGTTTATATCATCGGTCTGAGGCAAAAGTTTCTGTACTCGATAGTGTAGTACAAGGTGGAGATGCTGTCTGGGAAGGAATCCGAGTTTATAAGGGTGGAGTTTTCTTGCTCGATCGACATCTAGATCGCTTGTATGATTCTGCACATGCACTAGCATTTGAGAATGTACCGATGAGAGATGCTGTAAAAGAAGCCATCTTTTCTACACTCCGAGCCAACGATATGTATGATGACACTCATATACGACTTACGCTGACCAGAGGAGAAAAAATAACTTCAGGTATGGATCCTCGATTAAATCAAGAAGGATGCTGCATCATCGTTCTCGCCGAATGGAAACCACCGGTATATAACAATGACCATGGAATCCGAGTCATTACTTCTACAATAAGACGTAACTCTCCGATGCATCTCGATTCTAAAATCCACCACAATAATCTCCTCAATAATATACAGGCAAAGATTCAAAGTAACTTTGCTCGAGTAGATGCTGCTCTTATGTTAGATGCATATGGATACGCCTCGGAGTTGCATGGGACTAATGTATTTATGATTAAGAACGATACCGTATATACGCCACATGCTGATGCTTGTCTGCCAGGCATTACGAGAGGATTGGTAATAGAAATATGTAAAGAAGAAAACATCCCTTGTGTAGAGAAAAACCTCTCTCTTACGGAGCTATATAATGCGGATTTATTTTTCTGTACCGGTTCGATGGGAGAGATTACTCCGATTGTAGAATTAGACGGCAGAGAAATTTCTGGAGGAACTAGACACCCATTACTTGAAAAAATCCGTCTTAGTTTTGAACAAAAAATACCTAAACACAGTGAGAAAATTCCTAACACTTAGTATACTCTTATTTTTAGCTCATATGGCTCAGGGCCAAAGTCCAATCGGAATCTGGGAAAATATCGATGATGAAGATGGAAAACCTAAGTCTCATATAGAAATCTTTGAGGAGAATGGTAAACTACATGGAAAAGTGATCAAATTACTAGAAGGAGCAACGCTCGATGTATGTAATAAATGTTCTGGATCTCGTAAGGGACAGCCGATAGAAGGCATGGTCATCTTATGGGACTTAGAGGACCACGGTGACCATTATGACGATGGTAAGATTGTCGATCCTAAAAATGGAAAGGAATATGGCTGTAAGATTACGCTTGCCTCTCCTGATTTACTAGATGTACGTGGTTATCTAAAATTCTCCATTTTCGGAAGGACGCAACAGTGGCATCGAGTGAAATAAATGAGACTTTGGTTTTGATTTCAAAACCATTACCTGAATTTACCCTGAGCGTAGTCGAAGAGTCTATTAACAAATGTGTCAAACTCAAATTCAAAGTAAGTCGCACTTGTTCTTGCACCCGAGATATGAACATAAAACAACAAAGCCTCTGATCTTGTGACCAGAGGCTTTTCCGTTTTTGGGATAAAATCGGTTTGCTTATTTAAAAGGTATATTTATTGCAGAAGTATCATCTTCTTAGTTGCAATAAAGTTGTTTGCTTTCATTTCTAGATATAGAATTCCACTCGGCATGTTTAAGTCCTTTTTATTTATCTGGACATAAGATGTACCTGCGGGGAATAGGTCTTTTCTATTCCATAGCTTCTTACCATCTGCACTGTAAATAGTCAGATCTACTTCCTGTGATTCAGGAATCTTAAATCTGATATCTGTATAGCTAGAGAATGGATTAGGAACGTTTTGGAATAACTCGATATCCTCATCCAAGCTATTTATTTCTAATCCGAGATCCAGAATTTCTAGATCATCATTATAAGCTTCTGCACTGGTAATAGCTGAGTTTAATTCTAGACTATTACTTAAAGTTCCGCTTCCATGAGCAATAAAACTCAGTCTAAATAGGAGCTCTCCATCAGCCACAGATTTTCCTTCTATAGTATTCCAGCTCATGGTGAGTTGGTTTTCAGAAGGATGACCGATGTTCTGATCAGTAATATTTAAGACTGCTGGTTCTGTTGCTAGATGAGATAGTATGCTGCCATCTATATTCAGTGTATACTGTAGCCCGATGATATCTACAAAGTCGCTAGATTTTACATCTACTTTTACAATATCTCCAGCACTAAACTGCTGATTGTCTATCTGTAATTCTAGGCTAGAGCTCGATCTATTACTACTGTTTTTGTCCATTCCGTTAGACTCAACAGTGTTGTTTACATCTCCAATTTTTACTCCTATAAAGTCTACATTCATCTGATTAGTACTCATGTCGCTATTCATTACCTCTTCTACAAATGGCCATGGATAAGTAGGATCATGGAAAGTAAATTCTTCATCCACAAATCTCCATGAGTGATTATTAGGAAATTCTTCAATGACTCCTAGTATAAGTTTTCGAATTTCTATAAGGTCAACAGCTGAAATGGATTCTGACCCATTGGCATCAGCCGCAATCAATTTATATGGCGAATCTAGTGTATCAATACCTAGTATATGTTTCTGTATAAGTACTAAGTCTATGGTCGACACTCCATTTATATGATCATCATTTTTATCTGGAACGACTAGATAGTCATCGTTTACTGGAAGATTTTCAAAAGAGTAAACTCCTACACCATCCGTCATATCAGTTTCTATCATTTCATCTCCTTCTACGATTACTTCTGCAAGAGCAATCGGGTCGCCCATTTCTGTAAGCAGTTCTCCAGCAATCATTAAGTTGCCGTTACTGTTATCAGGACAGACTTCAAGATTATCCTGAATGTTTATAAAGGTCGTACAGAAGGTGGTATTGCCATTACTATCTGTCGCCCAGATTTCTACTGTTTGCTGACCTAAGTCGTCACAGTTAAAGGCCATATTTGTATCAGTCGGATCAGCAGAGAATGATATCGTAATGTCTTCTAAGTCTGTACAGTTATCTTCTACACTTTTTACAAAATCGTTTGCCCAGATAACTACACTTCCGCCATTTTTAGGAAGAAGGGTAGTCGCTAGTCCGAACTTACAAGCGAGCAATGGAGCTTTACAATCTGCTATTTCCATTTGTTGTACTTGAGTAGTGATATTACCACATCTGTCTTCTACTTCCCAGGTCACGATATGATTTCCTTGTTCGATATTAGCTACTAGCATATTACCTGTACCACTTATTATAGACGTACCTGCTCCGTTTATATCTACTGACCAGTTATAAGCTATATCTAGTGAATCTGTACAATCATCATTTGCGGTAAGCAGTAAACTTACTTCTCCGATACAGGTGTTAGGATTAGCACAAATCAATGTATCTAAACCGCCACTTACAATAGTAGGTGCAATAGAATTGACATAAGTCAAAATCTGAACATCAATACATATGCCTTCACTTCCAGGATCATTAGGATCAAACTGACACCAGTCTAATACAGTCCAAGTACGCTCTATATAAGGACACCCTGATAACGGATTGTCTATTACAACATCTTCAAAATTGGTCCCAACTAGACTACACTTATCTATCATAAAGATAGGCTCGCCAGTTACCGCTGGATCAGTAGATCCTACTTCGCATCCTTCAATTGTAAAGTCTGCAGGGAAGGTCACCTCATCACAGGTAAATGGATCCTCATCTATTACTGTAATGGTTTGTACGCAGTCCGTGGTATTTCCAGAAGCATCAGAAACGACTACTGTTCTTACTAAGTCTCCTTGTCCACATTGCGGATCTATTCCAGAATCATCTGCAGTATCACTAAGGATAAATAATCCGTCACCACAGTTGTCTGTAAATAGTCCGTCTTGGCCTACAACCACACCATCTATTATTATGTCTTCTATATCTCCTGCATCAAAAACTATTGATCCAAACGGAGAAAGATCTGTCGTATCGATTAGGAACTCACAATTTATTGTAATGTCCGGAAGATGTACATTATTAGTACCTCCAAGATTAGCTAAGGAAGGAGGAGAGGTATCTTTTATAGTTACTTCTACCTGGCACTGAGTGGCATTACCTTCTGAGTCCGTTGCTTCTACCATTACCATGAGTAATCCCTTAGAATTACAATCAAAACTTACATTGTCTCCAAATGCATTTCCACTTCCTACTATCATCGCTTGAATAGAAACAGGTCCTGGACAGTTATCTATTGCACTTACTGCAAAATCTGTAGCGGGTACAACAAGCTCTCCATTCTCATCTAAGATTAGGCATTGTGCATTTGCACAAGTAAGAGAAGGTCCTACATTATCTATTACTATTATGTCTTCCGTACAGCTAGAGGTGTTTCCGCACTCATCTGTTGCCGTATATGTTACCGTAGTAGTTCCTAGTGGATATGTTCCACTGGCATCACCAGTTCCCATGGTTCCATTAGACGCGGTCCAGCTCACACTTACAGTACCACAGGCATCTGAGGTAGAAGGTTCTGGAATTACTACATCAGAATCACAGGTCGTCGCATTGGTCCCGAAAGGTGGATGCGTTATACAGGTAATTACTGGAGCGGTAGTGTCTTCTATGGTAAATGTTGCTTCAGTTGTGGAGCTTAAACCACACTCATCGGTAGCTGTGAATATCACAGTCTCGGCACCTGTTGCACCGCATAGGTCACTGAGTCCCATACTGTTGTTAGTCCAGGTGACCATCCCACAAACATCTGTCGCTTCTGCACCACCGTTATCTGCCAGCCATGCGGCAAAAGCACCCATCGGATCTGCCATACCGGTACACTCGACAGTCATGTCCATTGCCATCTGATCTATAACAGGATCAGTAGTATCTTCTATGGTAAATGTTGCCATTGTGGTAGAAGTATTTCCACACTCATCAGTTGCTGTAAAGATCACAGTTTCTTCACCAGTAGCCCCACATAGGTCACTTAGACCCATGCTATTGTTTGACCAGGTGACCATCCCACACACATCTGTAGCCATAGCACCTCCATTATTATCTAACCAGGCGGCAAAAGCACCCATCGGGTCTGCTGTTCCGTCACACTCAACAGTCATGTTCATAGCCATAGGGTCTATAACAGGACTGGTATTATCTTCTATAGTAAATGTTGCCTCAGTTGTAGAAGTGTTTCCACACTCATCAGTAGCGGTAAAGGTTACAGTTTCTGAACCTGTGGCACCGCAATCATCGCTTAGTCCCATACTGTTATTAGACCAGGTAACTATACCACAAACATCTGTTGCTTCAGCACCGGCATTATCTGCTAGCCACATTGCAAACATATCCATTGGGTCGACGGAGCCATCACACTCGATAGTCATGTCCATAGCCATCGGGTCTATTACTGGAGCAGTAGTATCTTCTATAGTAAATGTTGCTTCTGTTGTGGAGCTTACACCACACTCATCGGTAGCTGTAAATATTACTGTTTCTGCACCAGTAGCTCCACAAAGGTCACTAAGACCCATACTGTTATTAGACCAGGTGACCATCCCACAAACGTCTGTAGCCATAGCACCTCCATTGTCAGCTAACCATGCTGCAAAAGCACCCATAGGGTCTGCAGTTCCGTCACACTCGACAGTCATGTCCATAGCCATAGGATCTATTACTGGAGCAGTAGTATCTTCTATGGTAAATGTTGCCATGGTTGTAGACATAATTCCACACTCATCGGTAGCTGTAAATATTACTGTTTCCGCACCGGTAGCTCCACAAAGGTCGCTGAGGCCCATGCTATTATTGGTCCAAGTAACCATACCACAGGCATCTGTAGCTACAGCACCACCATTATCTGCTAACCAGTCTGCAAAAGCACCCATAGGGTCTGCAGTTCCATCACACTCGACAGTCATATCCATGGCCATCGGATCTATTATAGGAGCAGTATTATCTTCTATAGTAAAGGTTGCCATATCTGTTATGAAGTTGTCACACTCATCTGTCAGTGTAAAGGTCACCGTTTCTGTTCCCGTCATTCCACACTCATCGGAGAGACCCATACTGTTATTAGTTACAACCACATCTCCACAGGTATCCATACCCGTAAAGCTATTTAGCCATGCCATAAAGGCCGCTGTAGGATCTATTCCATCACATTCGATGGTCATATCCATAGGAGCATTTATCCATACTGGATTTGTAGTATCTTCTATTGTAAATGTTGCATCTGCGGTAATGAAGTTATCACACTCATCTGTTAGCGTAAAGGTTACAGTTTCTGCACCTGTCGCACCACAGAGGTCGCTTAGTCCCATGCTATTATTAGTTACAACCACATCTCCACAGGTATCCATACCCGTAAAGCTGATTAGCCATGCGGCAAAAGCACCATCAGGGTCCGCTGTTCCGTCACACTCTACAGTCATATCTGCTGGTTCCATTATCCATACTGGATCGGTAGTATCTTCTATGGTAAAAGTTGCTGTTGTTGTAGAAAAGTTGTCACACTCGTCCGTTGCAGTAAAGATTACAGTTTCTGTACCTGTCGCACCACATAAATCACTTAGACCCATGCTATTATTTGTCCAGATTACATCACCACAAACATCGGTTGCTACTGCACCACCATTATCTGCTAACCATGCTGCAAAGGCACCCATAGGGTCAGGAGTTCCGTCACACTCGACAGTCTCGTCCATCGCTTCAACCTCTATTTCTGGAGGCGTATCATCTCCAGCCGTAAAGGTCGCTTGAGTAGTTGCTGTATTACCACATTCATCAGTAGCGGTAAAGGTTACAAACATAAATCCTGTTCCACCACAGTCATCTGAGATTCCCATGCTATCGTTGGTCCAGACTACTGTACCACAGGCATCAGTAGCTACTGCACCTCCGTTGTCTGCTAGCCATTCGTCAATAGACATTTGCATTGCATCAGCGTCAGAACATTCTATTTTAAAATCCATCGCCTCTGTAATAATGTCTGGAGGCGTCATATCCGTTATCGTAAAAGTAGCGGTCGTTTCCACAAAGTTTCCACAAGCATCAGTAGCTGTAAAAGTTACAGTTTCCGTACCTGTAATTCCACAGTCAATGATAAGTCCCATACTATTGTTAGTAATAACAAGCATGCTGTCACAATCATCTTCTATCTCTGAATTTCCTGCATCAGCTAGCCAATCCTCAAAGTCTTGAAGTGGATCTGAAGATCCGTCACACTCTACTGTTACATCCATTGCTGGATCCTTTAGATCTGGTGCAACGGTATCAGTAATAAAGATTGTTCTTACACATGTATCAGTATTGTCACAATCATCTGTAGCTGTAAATGTTACAACTAGTCCCATACTTAAATCACAGCTGACATCAGGAATACTTCCATC
The DNA here is from genome assembly GCA_964509175.1 of uncultured Saprospiraceae bacterium. GTDB lineage: Bacteria > Bacteroidota > Bacteroidia > Chitinophagales > Saprospiraceae > JAHDHU01. The sequence goes on along the minus strand of CAZDWO010000007.1, from coordinate 55,290 downwards.
GTAGTCGTTTGTAATTGTGACAGCCATATCACAAATATCTGTAGCCGTTGGCAATGCTAACCAATCATTTATTTCGTCGGTGTAATCACCGTCACATTCTAATGTTAAATCAGCAGGACAGGTAATTACAGGATCCATTGTGTCCGTTATAATAATAGTAGCTGTACAACTCGCAACATTATCACAATCATCGGTAGCTGTAAAAGTCACAACTAGTCCCATTGTCGCATCACAACTGACATCAGGAATACTTCCATCGTAATCATCGTCTATCACTAAATCCATGTCACAGACATCAGTAGCAGTAATAGTTGCTAACCATGCTTCTATCTCATCATCATAGTCACCATCACATTCTAAGATTAAGTCTGCAGGACAGGTAATAACAGGTAGTACAGAATCATCTATTATGATCGTTGCAGTACAGGTATCCTCATTTCCACAATCATCAGTAGCTGTAAAAGTTACTGTTATTCCAGTACTCTGATCACAACTGAGAGCCGGTAAATCACCAGGTGTATAATCATTTGTAATTGTTAAATCTAGGTCGCAACCATCTGTGGCAGTTACTGTAGTAAGCCATTCATCTATCTCATCAGCATAGTCATTATCACATTCTAAAATCAGATTACCGGGACAAGTAATGTCTGGGTCAAAATTATCATCGATAAAAATCATCGCTTCACAGGTACTCGTATTTCCACAGTCATCTGTCGCTGTAAAAGTTACCGCTAGTAATTCATTTAAGTCACAACTAAGCGGAGGTTCTGAACCTGGCACATAATCATTAGTTATATCTACTGCAGTATCACATATATCTGTCGCACTTACTGTCGTTAACCAGTTAGCAATGTCATCTTCATAATCGTTGTCACAATTTAAGATTAAGTCATTAGGACAATCTATATCTGGTACAGTTGTATCTGTTTGGAAGATAAAAGAAGAACAGGTTGCTGTATTTCCACATTCGTCTGTTGCGGTAAAGCTTACTTCCACACCATCTACTAAATCACAACTAAAATCAGGAATGGTCGTACCGTCATAATCATTCGTTACAGTAACCATACTACAAAGGTCGGAAAACAAAGCAGTAAGTAACCAAGCATCTATATCGTCTGCAAAATTTGCATCGTCACCACATTCTAATAATAAGTCAGCTGGACATCCCATTACTGGTGGGGTAGTATCATCTACTATAATTTCTGAAGAACAACTTGCTGAGTTTCCACAACAGTCTGTTACTGTAAAGTTTACTGTAAGACCTTCTGATTGGTCACAGCTAAAATCAGGAATAGAGCCATCATAATCATTACTTACGGTTAGGATATTTGACGCCAGGGTACATTGATCAGTGGCGTTACTTAATATCAAATCACCAGTAGACATTAACCAGTCATCGATTAAGTCAGCTTGCCCTGGAGCATTACATTCTAAAACTAAAGGTGCTGATATTTTTGCACAGTTTAGTAGAGGTGGAAGATTATCATCCAAAAATAAGCTGGCCATACAGCTAGAAGTATTTCCACACTCATCACTTACTACAAAGGTTATCAGCAAACCAAACATCGTAGGGTTATTACAGCATATCGTCTCACTTGGATATGTTCCTGTGATGTAATTATTTATTATTGTAAGATCTCCACAGTCATCAGTAGCTGCTGCTAATATTGCAGCTTCTTGTTCATCTAACCATTCTGCAACTAGAGTAGGGTTATCTGGATCTCCACATTCTAGAGTAAGATCTTCTACTACTGTACAGTCTACTACTGGCTCTGTTGTATCAGGTAGATAAGTAAAGGTTTGATCACAGGTAGAGGCGTTTCCACACTCATCTGTGATAGTATATGTTCTCGTAATTACGAGTTCTGAATTTTCACAAAAGTCTAAATCTGCAGGAACTGCATCATCTACAAAAGAAACAGTAGTTTCTCCTCCACATGCATCATCTATTGTTCCTCCTTCTGCAATAAAATCTGCAGAGGTAGTTACACCCATAGGTAAGTCATCCGTGCAGATTAGATCTACAACATCATCTGGACAAGTTATTACTGGCGGAACTGTGTCTGTTATGATTATTAAAGCAGTACAAGTTGCAGTATTATCACACTCATCAGTAGCTGTAAAAGTTACCGTTAATCCATCCATGGCACTACAACTGAGATCTGGTAATGTTCCGACTACATAATCGTTAGTTATCACAGGTGGTGCACATGCATCAGTAGCTGTAACAGTTTCTAACCAATCTGCAATTTCTGCCTCATAATCTCCATCACATTCTAGAACAAGGTCTGCAGGACAGGTAATCATAGGAGCGACAGTATCATCGATAATTATCGAAGCAGTACATGTTGCAGTATTTCCGCTCTCATCAGTAGCTGTAAATACTACAGTTAACCCAGTTGACTCATCACAACTTACTGCAGGAAGAGTCCCTGGTACATAATCATTTGTGATAGTTGTAGTAGTACAATCATCAGAAGAGGTAGCTGTCATTAACCATTCATCTATCTCATCGGCATAGACTCCATCACATTCTAAGGTGAGATTATCTGGACAGGTAATCATCGGAACTGTGATATCATCTAGTATTATTATTTGTTCTACAGTTGCACTGTTTCCACAGGCGTCTGTAATAGAATAAGTTCTGGTAATTTCCTCTGGGTTCATATTTCCATCACTTACATCACTGACAAAAGTCACTACTGGAGCTGAATCACAGTCATCCATTTCATCATTTACCACAGTCGGGTCTGGTGCTGGAGCGATAGTACAATCAACAATAAGAGTTGGAGGATTAGAAGCTGTAGGTGGAGTTGTATCAGGAAGGAAGTTAAAAGTTTGAGGACAGGTAGAGGCGTTTCCACACTCATCTGTTATTGTATATGTTCTTGTAATTACTAGTGGCATTGAAGAACAGAAATCTAGATCTGCAGGTACACCGTCATCTACAAATGTTACCGTAGTAGTTCCTCCACAAGCATCATCTATGGTTCCTCCTGCTGTAATAAAGTCAGCGGAGTTTGTTGCTCCCATAGGCAAAACATCAGTACAGACTAGGTCTATAAGATCTGCCGGACAAGTTATTTCTGGTGCTACTGTGTCAGTAATTATGATTAAGGCAGTACAAGTAGCCGTGTTGTCACACTCATCAGTAGCCGTAAAGGTTACAGTTAGTCCGGCCATTGCATCGCAACTTACATCTGGGAAAGTCCCTGCTATATAATCATTGGTTATAGTAGGAGGGGCACAAGCATCAGTTCCAGTCGCTGTCGCTAACCATGCTGTAATCGCTGCATCATAATCTCCATCACATTCTAGTACAAGATCGACCGGACAGGTAATCATCGGAGCGATAGTATCATCAATAATTATCGAAGCAGTACAAGTTGCTGTATTTCCACACTCATCAGTAGCAGTAAAAACTACAGCTAGACCTGCCGATTGATCACAACTCACTGCAGGAATCATACCTGCAACGTAATCTGTAGTTATAGTAGGGGTAGAACAACCATCAGTTGCTGCAGCAGTACCTAACCAATCATTTATCTCATCAGCATAAACGCCATCACACTCTAAGACAAGATCTGCCGGACAGGTTATGGTCGGGTCCATCAGGTCATTTAGCGTAATTATTTGTTCTACAGTCGCACTGTTTCCACAAACGTCTGTAATAGAATAAGTACGTGTTATCATTTCTGGGCACATATTTCCGTCACTTACATCACTTACAAAAGCAACGACAGGAGCTGTATCGCAATCATCCATCTCGTCAGTTACAACCATAGGGTCTGGAGCAGGAGCTACAAAACAAACTACCTCAAGTGCATCAGGATTAGATGCTGTAGGAGGCGTAGTATCAGGAAGAAAGCTAAAAGTTTGATTACAGGTAGCTGCGTTTCCGCAATCATCTGTTATAGTATATGTTCTTGTAATAACTAGTGGCATAGAAGAACAGAAATCTAAATCTGCTGGTACTCCATCATCTACAAAAGAAACCATTACTGATCCGCCACACACCTCATTTATAGATCCGCCTTCAGTGGCTATAAAATCATTGGGCAAAGTTGCTCCTGGAGTTAATACATCATTACATGTTAGGCCAGTAACATTAGGTGGACAGGTAATAATAGGTGCTGCAGTATCAGTTATAACGATTAAGGCAGTACAGGTATCAGTATTGCCACACTCATCAGTGGCGGTAAATGTCACGGTAATTCCTTCACTGGCGTCACAACTTACATTAGGTAAGGTTCCAGGTACATAATCATTAGTAATCGTAGGAGGAGTACAACCATCTGTAGCAGTTGCAGTATCTAACCAATCCGTAATTTCTGCGGCATAATCTCCATCACATTCTAATATTAGATTAGCTGGACAGGTAATCATCGGTGGTACGGTATCATCTAAAATAATGGTAGCAGAACATGGCTCTGCCATATTTCCACATTCGTCCATCGCATTAAAAATTACCGTTAATCCAGTGCTGAGATCACAACTCACTAGTGGCAAAGTACCTGCTACATAATCGTTGGTAACTTCAGCTGTCGTACAGCCATCTGTAGCTGTAGCAGTATCTAACCATTCTGTAATTTCTGCATCGTAATCTCCATCACATTCTAGGACAAGATTTCCTGGACAGGTAATCACAGGAATCATAGTGTCATCTAAGTTTATTATTTGTTCTACAGTCGTACTGTTTCCACAGGCGTCTGTAATAGAATAAGTTCTTGTTATTACTTCAGGGCACATATTACCATCACTTACATCACTTACAAAAGCAACAACAGGAGCAGAATCACAATCATCCATCTCATCAGTTACGACTGTAGGATCTGGATCTGGAGCTATGGTACACTCTACAGTTATAGTAGTAGGATTAGAGGCAGTAGGAGGAACGGTATCTACATTGTACATAAAAGACTGTGTACAATCTGTAGTCATCGGCGTACCACACTCATCAGTAATGGTATATGTACGTATAACTTCTAAGCCAGCTGAGGTACAGAAATCTAGGGTAGAGGGATCAGGAGAATCTGTAAAACTGATCGTAAAGTCTTCATCACAGTCTCCATCTATAGTTCCACCAGCATCTATAAATTCTTCAATAGTAATAGCACCAGCTGGTAAATCATCTGCACAATCAAAACCTGTCTCATCGGGCGGACAGGTAATTGTAGGAGCGACTAGTACAAAGTCTTGTGCACAGGCTGCTTCTTGACCACAATTATCAGTTGCTTCATATTGAACAAAGTATACTGCACCTATACAGCCTTCCATACCAGAAAGCAACATAGGTGGACCAGCTGTTACAACTAATCCTCCCATACCACAGTTAGAGGTAGCAGGAGGAATGAAGCCCATTATATCTTGAATACAAATTGCAGGAATTTCTGCAGTTGTACACTCGATATCTATGGCTTGAATCGATTTGGCATTGGGATAGCCTCTCTTTAAGTTTTTGGATTCTGTAGTTTTTAGCTCATCATAAGTATCTATAATACCATGATTTATAGAAGACATAAGTCCACTATTTAAAAACAAAGAAATAAGCAAACAGCTGATTAATCTAATTTTCATCTTAAACGATTACAATGAATAATCCTGCTTGTGGGATAGGGTGTGTAGGTCCAGGATTAAAATGTAACGTTTAGATGCTAGAATTATGAATTTTAGAAATAGTCCATAATCTAAGCAGATGTAAATATAAATGAATTAATTACATATGTGTACTTTTTTTAATATGTTTTATTCGAGAAGTCTATAATATTAAGATTTCTACCTTTATAGGGTTAATGAAAAAGCAGTTTTTAGCAAATATATTCTTAGTGCTCGGTCTCAACCTTCTGGTAAAACCTCTCTATATTTTCTATGTAGAGGCAGAGGTACAGAATGTAGTCGGGACTAATGTTTATGGATTATACTTCGAGTTATTTAATCTCTGTTTTATTTATCAGTTCTTTTTAGATTTAGGAATACATAATTATACTTCCCGCTTTCTGTCGGAGAATCGAAAAAGTTATGATACATATTTTGCAAGAACTCTGGGTACTAAGATTCTGCTATCCTTAGGGTTTATGATTTTGGTCTTATCCACCTTCTATTTACTTAATTACGATAGGGCGGATTTCTCCTTACTAGTACTAGTTGCAATAGAAATGATACTAATTTCTGTGTTGATGTATCTGCGAGCCAGTATTGCCGCTATGGGATTTTTTAGAGCGGATAGTCTTATTTCTGTTTTAGATAAGCTACTGCTTCTGATAAGTCTAGGGTTTGTGCTCTATTTTTCTGAGTTACGAACTGTGTTTACTATAGAGACCTTTTTGTATTACCAGATTATCTGTACCAGTTTAGTTCTACTGATAGCCTTTTTCTTTTTGGTAGGGAAGATTTCCTTTCCTAGGATTTCTTTTTCTTTTGGCTACAGCCGAAAGTTATTTAAAAAGACAGTTCCATTTGCACTGGTGTTTTTAATCATGACACTCTATACTAAGATGGATGGAATAATGCTAGGAAGGTTAATAGACGATAATAACCTAGAAGCAGGAATCTATGCAGCTGGCTTTAGGCTGATAGATGCTCTTAATACAGTAGGTTTCCTATTCAGTGCCTTACTGCTGCCCATGTTTGCTCGATTAAATACCCCTACTGATCGCTACGAATTATGGGAAGTCGCCTATCGACTACTGATCAATGTGGTAATTATAGGACTGTTGGCAAGCTTGTTTTATGGAAACGAGATATTGTCATGGTTGTATGTCGATGCTGACTCCTACTATTACGATGTATTTAAGGGATTGATATTTTCATTTTGTGCGATGACGCTGTCTTTCTTATTCGGTATAATGATAACTGCTAAGGGCAATCTTAAAAGGTTGAATATAGTCTACCTACTCGGAGTAGTTATCAACTGGTCCCTGAACTTATGGCTGATTCCTCAATATCTTGCCGAGGGTGCAGCTTATGCTACTTTAGCTACCCAACTAGCAGTTTTACTCGGTTTAGTCTACCTCTGTGTAAAGGATTTAAACTTTAGAGTAAAACCAAAAATCATATTAAATACGATTTTATACTTTGGCCTCAGCCTTCTCCTCTTCTACCTCGTAAAAGCCTATTTACTGACGGATTGGGTAATAACAATGTCATTTTCAATTGTGGGGAGCATTTTAGTATCATTTTTGTTGGGTATGTTACGTTTAGACCTTATCTACCAATTCAAAAACCAAGAATAAACTTTTAACGGATTAAGTGAGTATGAATCAAAACGAGAATCTACTGGGAATACTTGCTACACTTTATAAATGGAGAAAGAAGATTTTTCTCTGTTGTATGGCAGCAGCCTTTCTGAGTGTAGTGATTTCTTTATTTCTAAGCAACTATTATAAGTCGACTACTGTATTCTATGCTGCTAGTCCAGATCTGGCAAAACCTACTCCTCTAGGAGCCATGGAAGGGGATAAGGATTTTTATGGAGAAGAGGAGGATTTAGATCGCTTGTTTTCTATTTCTAGCTCTAGTGCAGTGGTGGACTACCTGATAAACAAGTATAATCTATACGAGCACTACGATATAAATCCAGATAGTAAAAAGGGTCCTTTTAAGATAAGAGAACAGTTTAACAAGCAGTATAAAACGCTGAAAACAAAGTTTGGGGCTTTACAACTATCTGTAGAAGATACGGACCCTGAACTGGCTGCTCAGATTGCTAATGATGCGAGAGATAAAATAAACTTTATCGCTCAGAAACTAATTAAGGAAAGTCAAGCACAACTTTTAGAGACCTATAAAACTAATATCGAGCAGAAAGCAATAGCAGTAAAAACACTCAGCGATAGCCTCTATCAAACTCGAGAAAAATATAGCATTTATAGTACCGAATCGCAGGGTCAGACCTATGCAGAGTTACTTGCAAAAACCTCTTCTTCTCTTAATGATAAAAAAGCTAGAATCAAGGTTTATAGAAACCTCAGTGGTTACCAGGACTCTGTACAATATCTCTCTGCTATAGTTAAGGGCTTAGAAAACCAGCAAAACACTCTTAATGATCAAGTGCAGTGGTTTAATAAGGGTCTAGCTCATGTGATGAACCTAGAGTTCGAGCAAAAGGACTTTGCTAAGCAACTGAGTTTAGATAAAGAAAGATACAAGCAATTGCAAGCCGCATATGGAACACCGTTTAATGGAATACATGTCGTAGAAGCGGCAGAGGTTCCTGTTATAAAATCTCGACCTAAAAGATCTATAATCGTACTCGGTTCTCTTTTTGCAGCCTTTGTGCTATCTGTGCTTGCTACATTATTTATAGAGAGTTATCGCAAGCTCGACTGGAATAAGATTACTAATGCTTAGCCAAAGGTCACAATCATTTTTATCTGCGGAAAATATCTTTTGGATTTTTTCTGCTATTACACTGAGTAGCATATGTGTCAGTATTGCTTTTGATTTTTATTATGCTATGCTGATTCCCGTTTTACTTCTAGGAGCTACGGTTCTTATTGCGGATTTTAAAAAAATATTCTATCTCTTTTTTGCGGTAGTTCCTTTTTCTGTAGAGATGTTTTTTAGCAATGGTCTAGGGACGGATCTACCTACTGAGCCTCTAGCACTGTTGCTGACAGGAATAAGCATACTGTTGTTTTTGCACCGCTTCGAGCATATCGATAAGAGATACATAGGCAATGGAATAACGATTATACTACTGGTCCATATGGCCTGGATATTTTTTGTGAGTATTTATTCTCAGAACCAAATAATATCCATTAAATATTTTTTGGCTAAAAGCTGGTATGTCATCCCATTCTATTTCTTACCATTTTATCTTTTAAAAGATAGACTCGACATAGAACGTGTGATGAAGGTGTTGCTCTTCTTTACCTCACTAGTAATGATGGTCATCATGATAAAGCATGCCGCTAAGGGATTTACTTTTAAAGCAATAAATAAGGCAGCTCACCCTATGTATAGAAACCACGTAATCTATGCAGGCTTGCTGGTCCTACTCTGTCCATATATCTGGTATTTTTATACCCGAGCCAGAAACAAAATCGGCTGGATAATACTAGGAGCTGTATATTTAATAGCCATCTATCTTACCTATACTCGAGCTGCTTATGTCTGTGTGATGATAATGGTAGGCACATACTTTGTGATAAAATATAAATATGGAAAAATAGCGGTAGTGGTATCTCTCATAGTGGCTGGAGTAGCTACCAATAGTCTTATCCAGGATAATAAGTATCTAGACTTTGCCCCAGAGTATAAGAAGACAGTTTCTCATATGAAATTCGACAATCTTATAGAAGCTACTTATAAGCTGGAGGACATCTCTACGATGGAGCGGGTATACAGATGGGTTGCAGGATTACAGATGGTAAAAGATAGGCCAATGTTGGGTTTCGGCCCGGGATGTTTTTATCCTTTCTATAAGGATTACGTGGTTTCTAGCTTTAGAACTTATGTGAGTGATAATCCTGATAAATCTGGAATTCATAATTACTTTTTTATGATTCTGGTGGAGCAAGGATTTCTAGGCTTACTAATAATTCTTTTTCTCTGTGTGTATCCAGTTCTCTATGGTCAGAAGGTCTATCATCAGCTGGCTGACCCGTATGATAGAAATCTGGTAATGGTAAGTATATTATGCCTTATAGCTTTTAATGCTCTACTGATTATAAACGACCTGATAGAAACGGACAAGCTAGGAAGCTTCTTCTGGCTTAACTTATCAATACTTACGATGATGGGTATACGTGGAAAAAAGAAACAGGCTGAGGCTTAGAGATCTTCCCAGTCTTCCACACTTTTAAGTACATCACTATATCCGAAAACTGATACTAGCTTATCGAAAATCTCTTCTTTTTCTATGAGGCTTCTATTAAGCCCAGCTTTTACTCTATCCTTCTCTGAGTGTACCTCAAAGTTTTCCATATCTCCCTCTGCGATATAGTACATATTCCACCAGCCTTTTTTCTTAGCAGCTCTTTTCTTCTTACCAAATTTCTTTGCCAGTACCTCAGAAGCATTAAGCTGCAGATGATAGAGAAACTCGTTTTCCATGTTATGATATCCTGAGATTAAAAAGTTTGCGGCATTGTTTTTAATAAAGATTATAGGGATTACTAGGTGGTCTCCTTTCCACTCAAAGTAGTTGGTCATATCGTCGAATCGCACATTTCTGAGATCATCGATGTCTATGTATTTAGAAAAATCTTCTAGTAGTTTGAAGTCTTCTAGTTTGCCATCTTTGGCCTGCACAGCTACTAGAGCATGAGAGGTAGAACGGTCAGGATTCATTTCCTCATCGAAGTATAGGTCGAGCATAGCATGTCCAGATAGAGAACCGCTCATGTTATCTGAGCTAATCATTTCTTGACCTAGATTATTTAGCTGGTCGAGTAAGTCTTCTATTTCTAAATCTGAGAAAGTAGAATTAGATTTAAAGTGTAATAGCGTCTCGTTTTTTATAGTTCCCTTACTCTCAATGTTTCCATCGAAGCTTTCTAAGGCTACCTCATAGGTAAGCTTCTTTTCGTTATAGAGTAACTTCCCAGTTATGTTTTCTCCTTCCCACTCATTGTTTTCTAAGGATCTAATCTCTAGAACAAAGTCTCCTTCCATGCTAAACTCAGACTCAGAGCTGTCTTGCATCATAGAGAGAAAATCACTTGCGATAATTTTATCTGCGAATAGTAATCCTTTTAATTTATAACTGCTATCTGTATAATCTACCATGCCAGAGTAGTTGATATCAGAATCTGCGATTTGGACCTGGAGATCTGTAAGATTGCAATTGCCTCGATTAAGTTGAATCTCTTTAGAGGACAGCTCTACTGGTTTTTCTAGATAAATCAGCTCTACATCCTTTATACTCATAGTACCTGAGAGCGATTCTAAAGTGGGGTTTTGATTGTTTATCTGCATCTGAGAAAAGAGAAACTCACCAGAGGTAAAAGACATGTCTTTCTGAAAAGCATTAAGAAAGGTGGACGCCATATTCCCATCCATATAAATTTTGTCACCTTTTTTGGAAAGATCTAATTGCAACTGCTCGTTCTTTATTTTGACCTTAGAGTCTGGGTTTTCTGATTCTCCAGTGAGTGTAAAATCTATATGACTATCATCGGTTATCAGTTGATGATAGGCCTCAGGAATCCAAGATTTTATTTTTTCTGAGTCTTCAATATCTACAGAGCCATCTATGTCTAGTGACTGATTGAATTCTCCGGCAAGTTCTATTGTATTATCAGCTATTTCTACATCCAGTTGTTTTAAAACGGTACTCTTGTCATCGGAGCTTGCATTTATAGTGATGGATATAGGTTCATTGGCTGTAGCCGAATACTCCGCTAATTTTAGATTCTCGGGTAGTAGGGTCATATTACCGATTATCGTGGATTGCTCGTTTAGAAATAGTGAGCCGAGAAATTCTCCTACTTTTAAATCTGCATGTAAATCAGAGCTAGCATCATCTATGGATAGACTGAGGTCAATGATCTGTATCTCTCCCAATTGTAATCCTTTTTGACTATCACTCGACTGTTGATTATCTGATCCAAAATCAAAGTTCCACTTGTCAGAATGCTTTCTAAGATTGATTTCTCCATCTCTCAATATGATTCTACTGATGTCTATCTCATCGCTGAGCGTAGAAAGGGGATTTATCAGGCACTCAACTAGATGTGCCTTAAGAAAGGTTTTTTTATCATTTCCTGCGATTTCCAGCTGGTCTAGAGAGAAGGTAAAGTATGGAAAATGACTAAAGGGATCTAGGTCTAGAGCTGAAGTATTTATCTCTGTATCGAGCTTTTTTGCGATGGATTCCTCTGCTTTTTGCAATAATTGGTCCTCAAAAATGAAGCAACTGGCTATTATGAGTATGATTATAAGCACTATTCCTATCACAAACCACTTGATATATCTAGCTATTCCTTTCATTTACCTATTAAATACGACAAATCTATCGCTAGATTATCAAACTGTAATCATTACGGAATAAAATTTGTTCTTAATGCTCGGACGATATATATTTGCAGTCCCTTAAAAAAGGGCGATTAGCTCAGTTGGTTCAGAGCACCTCGTTTACACCGAGGGGGTCGGGAGTTCGAGTCTCTCATCGCCCACTTAGAAAGACCTTATCTATTTTAGATGAGGTCTTTTTTTGTTTCCCTAGTTTGACTTAAAAATATACTCAGTAGTACCCTCCTTTATTTCCTTCTTAGAATGGACCTTATATCCCTGAGAAACAAATAACGACTCGAAGTGCTGAGTTGTAGGAAAGAGTTGCCATTTTTTATCATCGTTTACAATCTGTATAGCTATAACTTCTGAGGCTCCTTCTGTTACGATGTCCTGTTTTAAATATCGCTTGGCATAGTAAGAGCCATCTCGTCTTTTGGTAATATTAATGGTAAATTCTTGATCGCCTAAGAAATGATAATCTTTAGTCATGGAAGGTTGAATGCTTTGGTCAGAATTAAATTTCTGATGTACAGTTTCTATCAGGATGGTGGTCTCAATAGGTTCTTTTCCTTTGCAACCTATAATAAGTAATACAGCTAGAATTAGAACGATACGCATATAATCGGATTTTGAGCCAAAATAAGTAGTTTTGGTAAGAAAGAACAACTAATTCTTTTATGAAAATCCTATTTAGAAACTTCCTTACCCTCGCATTTATATTTGCTTTTGCCTTTGCGGTTTATAGTTTTTTCTATCCAAGTTTATTATACCGTATAGTCGATTCGACATTTTCCCGTGATGCCTATATCCATAAGATGATGAACTATAGCTGGGATAAGCAGGGTCATTTTTTTTACATTGGGTTCTGTGCATTGATGTTTAATTATTTGCTTAGATCTAAGAAGATAAGTGTTAGAGGATTTTCTGTCCTTCTCGGTAGTGTGATTTTGATGTGTCTTACATTAGTAGAAGAACTCAGGCAGTACTTCATTCCTAATCGCAATTTTGAGCTAATGGATTTACTTGCTGGTTATTTAGGGATTATTACTTTTGGATTTATGGGTGGATGGTTATATCGATATCTTTCTAAGTAGATTGATTTTTTCTTTATTACTTATTATAGCATTCTTTACTTCCATCTTCCTGCGATTACTAATTTTGCACTCAAATAATTAAAGCATGGCTCACAAAAAATTAAGCTCCTGGATAGATATAGCTCCAGATTCTGATTTTAGTATTTACAATTTGCCGTATGGCATATTTACTAAGGGTAAAGGAGCAAAAAAAATAGGCGTAGCCATCGGAGAGTATGTAGTTGATTTATCTGCAGTTGCTTCTGCTGGTCTACTGACTAAGTCCAAAATAAATAAGTCGCTCTTTAAGAATGAGTACATAAACGACCTCATGGCTCTGGGTAAGACCAAAACAGGTCAACTAAGAGAAGACTTAACCAAACTCCTCTCTTCTAACAGATCCAAACTAAAACAATATCCGAAGGCAATAATTCCCATGTCGAAGGTACAAATGCATCTTCCGATAAAAATTACAGACTATACAGATTTCTATTCCTCCATCGAACATGCTACCAATATCGGAACACTCTTTAGAGACCCTAAAAATGCTCTCTTGCCCAACTGGAGACACATTCCAGTAGGCTATCATGGAAGAGCTTCTTCTATAGTAGTATCAGGTACAGACTTCCACAGACCCTGTGGGCAATCGATTCCCAATAATGCAAAAAGCCCAGTCTATGGTCCTTCTAGATTATTAGATTTTGAATTAGAAACTGGATTTATAATCGGTAAACCCTCAGCACTAGGTAACCGTATATCTTGTAAAGAGGCAGAGGATTATATATTCGGGATGGTACTGTTTAATGACTGGTCAGCTAGAGATATTCAGAAATGGGAATATGTACCACTAGGTCCATTTTTAGGAAAAAACTTTGCATCGCATATTTCTGCATGGGTGGTTCCTATGGAAGCTCTAGAGCCGTTTAGAGTAAGAGGACCTAAGCAGACTCCTGCGGTACTACCATATCTAAAATCTCCAGGAAAGAATAATTATAATATAAAACTGCAAGTAGCCATCCAGAATAAAAAAGGAGCAGAAACAGTGGTCTGTAATTCTAACTTTAGATACATGTACTGGAACATGCATCAGCAACTGGCTCACCACACCGTTAACGGATGTAACGTAAACGTCGGAGACCTTTATGGCAGTGGAACCATCAGTGGAAAAAAGAAAAGTAGTTATGGATCTATGCTAGAGCTTACTTGGAAGGGTAGTAATCCTATTAAAATGGTAGATGGAACAGAACGTAAATTTATTCAGGATTACGACACTGTGGTTATGAGAGGACATGCAGAGAAGGATGGTGTAAGAGTAGGATTCGGAGAAGTAGCGGCTAAGGTTTTGCCTGCTAAAAAGTAAGATCTGTAGTAAACGAGAAGAGCTATATTACGCTACTTTTTTAAAATAGCTCCTCATATACCATAAACATATTCCGGAAATTATCGGTAGAACTCCAGCGATATACCAGTAGGTATGATAACCGATACGCTCTACGACAGGTAGACCCAGTATAGGAGCAAGGATAAAGGCCACAGAAAACATCATACTCAGAGCACCCATATATTTCCCTTGGTTCTGAGGAGTAGATCTAGAAAGACAGAGCGTAGGAAGTAGAGGGAAATTTATAATTTCTCCTATCGCTATGAGTAAACTATAGGTAATAATTGCCATTAGTGGATTTCCAAAGATCGCCAAACAGAAAAATCCGATACCTATCAGTATGGCTCCGATAGCCATATTAGAAAAATATTTTTTACTTTCTTCTATCCAGTAAACGATGGGCATCTCAAAAATGAATATCAGAATACCGTTTGCCGTAAAAAACAACCCTACGAGAAACTCATTCATGCCGACTACTTCTTCAAAGTACTTGGGCACAGCAAAGATGATCTGAAAAAATGCGACCATATTTATCAGATTAAAAAACAGAAAGAACATCAGTACAGGATCTCTATATGGAGATCGTGAGTCCTCGTCCTCTAATTCTTCTCCGATGATTTCTCCATTGCGATGACGGAGTATCATGTATAATATTCCGAGTGCAAATAAACAGGTAAGACCATCTAAAATAAATAACCAACTGTAGCCTATCCTATGAGCTAGTAATCCTCCTACTGCTGGTCCTATAGCGATTCCTAGATTTATGGCCATTCGCAAAAGCGAGAAACCTCTGGTCATGTTTTCTTCTCCCTCCCAGTCACCTACCGCACTAAAGGCTGCCGGACTAAACATACTGCTAAAAAAAGCCGTAACGATCATCCATCCACTAAGCAGATAAAAATCTTTAAAACATAAAATCATTAAAAACGCAACTGCTGAGCCCAGTAGACTTAAGGCCATCACTTTATAATATCCGATTTTATCAGAGAGATCTCCACCGATATTGGACCCGATCATGGCTCCTATACCGAAACAAAAAAGAACTATTCCACTCTGAGTTTTTGTAAATCCCAGCTGAGAAGTGAGATAGATACTCATAAATGGAATGACCATCTCTCCTGATCTGTTTATCAGATATACGAGAGATACATACCAGGTATCTCTCGTCAATCCTTCAAAAAAGCGAGTATAAAATTTTAAAAATGCAGGAGGTCTCATCATTCGAGGACCAAGATAGTTAGAATCGACTCTAGAGCTAAACTCTAGTAGGCAATCTTCACTAAATTAAGATTGTAGGTACGCTGACTAGGTACTAGTAATTCTGTAGAGGAGATCTGTATAGCGTCTTTAAACCGTAGGCTGAGATCCTGGTAATCAGTGCTGAGCACCGCATTTCTCTCAAATTTCCCTACTGGATTTACCACGTACTCACTTACGGTGTTGTCTTTTTTTATCTCATCATTATACAGTAGACGTAATCTAGAAGGTGATTTAAAAGCAAAGAATGACCCATAGATATCATTATCATCCTGAGAGAACTGCTTTTTATGCAGTACCTCTGTCCAGTGTTCGATTCCTGATGGCTTTATCGCAAAGAGGATAATGCTTTCATTATAATAATCCTTGAGTAAACCCTGTCTGCTTCCATTATTTAATCTATTGTATCCATTGTAATAAGACCTTCTAGCGAGCACTTTATTCTTTTCTGTAACGATTAAGAACCCTCCATCTTTTCTAAAGATTACATCCTTGATTTTGAAGTATTGTAAATCAGTGTCACTCTTTTTGCCATAGATGGATTGCAGAATTTCTGAGTTATAAGTAACCAGATTGAGCTGTAAGGTTCGCTGATATTTTTTAAAATCACCTTTAGAAAAAAAATATCCAGAAGTAGAAGTCTTATCCTTTTCATGGTATAAGCCTGAGATTAGAAAATTCTCGCTTTGGTTGTTATAGTTTATTTTTAAGTCATTGGCCAGTATATCGGTGAGTCGTAGCTGATAGGTCTCGACTATATCAGAATCCGGAGTGACATAGTTTACCTCTACCAGATTCTTCTTCTTTTTACCCTTTTCGTTGTTTTTATTTAATAGGATAAATACTTCTGCTTTATTAGAGATAACTGCAGTCCTGAAATCTCTGTTTAGATTAAAATCTTTGAAGGTGATGATATCATCATAAATCAGTCTTATAGAGTCCTGATCTATGGTCATAATATTAAAATCATCACTGCCTTTTTTTGCATAGATGAGAACCTTGGACTTGTCTTCTGAGACAGCCATTTCAAAATTTTGCTTGAATACATTAGACTTCTCCTTAAGTAAATAAGTGGTGTCTATCGGTTCTACTTTTTCGTTATAGGTTCTAGCGGCTACTACTGATTCTCCCTTATCCCTGAAGGAGTAATAGATTGTAAAAAGGTCATCCTTATTTACGACACCGATGAGATCATTTTTAGATTTTTCGAATTCTAGCTCCACCGTTTTTTTAAAAGATAAATCTCTGCCTAGAACTTCCAGCTGATATTTTAATCCTCTATCGCGAAGCAGTACGATGTGCTCACCGACGTTTCCTAGAATCTCATATGAGTAGTCACTTCTGAGATTAAATTCTTTAGATACAGTAACTTCTTGGGCTTTCGCCAAAGCGGAACTTATCAAGAAAAATATAAATAAGGAATATTTAAACGGCATTTGCAAAAACAGAATTAATTTCGTGTTTTAATATTCTCTTTTTTTTGACTGATTAGCAAATTTTATAGTAACTATTTAGAATTATGGCTCACAAGCAACTTATAGAATGTGTTCCCAATTTTAGTGAAGGGGTAAACATGGACATCATCAAACAGATAACTGATGAGGTAGAAAACATAGAAGGAGTAAAGTTGCTGGACGTAGATCCAGGAAAGGCTACTAATCGTACCGTGGTAACCTTTGTCGGAGAGCCACAACCCGTAATCGACGCTGCCTTTTATGCCATTAAAAAAGCTTCAGAGATAATAGATATGTCTAAGCATACGGGAGAGCATCCACGTATGGGTGCGACAGATGTATGTCCGCTGATTCCGATAGCTAATATCTCTATGGAGGAAACTGTAAAGTATGCGATCAAACTCGCAGAAAGGGTAGGGTCAGAACTAGAAGTGCCGATTTACCTTTACGAAAATGCCGCTCAGTCTCCAGACCGCAGAAACCTCGCTACTATACGCTCTGGCGAATATGAAGGATTAGAAAAAAAACTAGAAGACCCTAAGTGGAAACCAGATTTTGGATCGGCTCAGTTTAATCCTAGAGCTGGAGCTACTGTAATTGGAGCCAGAGATTTTCTGATTGCTTATAATATAAATCTAAATACCACTTCTGTACGTCGTGCTAATTCTGTAGCCTTCGACATACGAGAAAACGGTCGTATAAAGAGAGAAGGTGGAAAATTATCTGGCAAGATTCTAAAAGATAAAAAAGGAAATCCACTACGTCAGAAAGGAAAGTGTAAATCTGTAAAAGCCATCGGATGGTTTATAGAAGAGTATGG
Organism: uncultured Saprospiraceae bacterium; assembly: GCA_964509175.1. Lineage (GTDB taxonomy): Bacteria > Bacteroidota > Bacteroidia > Chitinophagales > Saprospiraceae > JAHDHU01. The sequence continues at coordinate 37,347 of CAZDWO010000007.1, read as the reverse complement.
AATCGCTCAGATTTCTATGAACCTTACTAACATAAGTGTGACACCTCTGCATGTGGCTTTTGAGGAAACGGTAAAGAGTGCAGAGAAAAGAGGTATGAGAGTGACAGGGTCAGAGATAGTAGGTCTAGTTCCACTTAAAGTAATGCTAGATGCAGGCAGGTATTTTTTAGAAAAGCAATCTAGATCTGTAGGAGTATCGGAGAGAGAGTTGATTTATATCGCTATAAAATCACTGGGCTTAGACGAGCTCGGACCCTTCGATCCGGATAAGAAGATAATAGAGTATGTTCTCAGAGATAAGATGGACAGTCCGCTGATTTATCAGACGCTGAGACAGTTTGCTGATGAGACTGCTTCAGAAAGTCCAGCACCTGGAGGAGGAAGTATCTCTGCCTATGTAGGTGCTCTAGGAGTATCCCTCGGAACCATGGTTGCTAATCTTTCTAGCCATAAAAGAGGATGGGATGATAAGTGGGAAACCTATTCTAAGGTCGCTGATGAGGGACAGAAGATTAAGGATGCTCTGCTACAACTTGTAGATCAGGACACTCATGCCTTTAATCAAATAATAGCGGCCATCAGATTACCCAAGGCCACCTCTGCCGAAAAAGAAACCAGAGCTAAGGCAATCAAAAACGCCACTATAAATGCCATCGAAGTACCGATGAAAATAATGAGGACTACCTCTAAGTCTTTCTCTTTATTAAAAAACATGGCAAAAACCGGAAACCCTAATTCGCTCTCTGATGCAGGTGTAGGAGCTCTCTGTGCTAAGGCCGCAGTCTATGGTGCTTATCTTAATGTACTTATAAACAGTAAAGATCTAGGTGATAAAAAGTATGTGGAAAAGACCTTAAAAGAAGCTAAAAAAATGCTCAGGCAAGCCATCTCTGCGGAAAAAGAAATACTGTCAATCGTAGAGAAAGCAATGTAGATAGGAGGTGTTTTATTGGCTTAAAGCCAATGTATCTATTAAAGTTTTAGCGGTTATAAAAATAAGCTCTCTACCTACGGTACTGATAGAATCATCAGCATCCTCGTCCTCGACAAGTGTGTCTTCCACAAAGGCCAGTAGGTCCTCTTGTTTATAGTTTGTGAAAAATACGTCCAGAGCTTTTTTATAATTCTGACCGCCCTGCTCATTGTAAACTTCCCAGTTTTCCTCATCGATAGAGCTTATGAGTTCTGCATCTATGATAGGCACATCCTCATTCTGACTACTCCAGGAACTATAAATTACTGTTAGAATAAAAAGAAATATATCATACTCAGACTCTTCTAACAGTTTGAAGTTTTCTGAAGCAATAAACTGAGTAAAAGCGGGCTGCTCATCACTGAAGGTTTTTAAAAGAGACTCAGCCTGACTCTTTTCAGTCTCTAACTGATTTATGTATCTGTCGATTGTTTTTTCTGTAATAATCTTCATCTAATAATTCTCTTTGTCTTGAACTATAAAAAAACCTTCTTCTCCCTGTTCCTGGTACAAAGGCATTAGAATCCTACCATCATAAGGAGCTTTAACCGGTCCTCTTTTATCGAAAGCCAGAACCTCACCTTTTGCTATGGGCTGAAAATTTGTGTATCCCGGATTCATTTTAAACTGGTCCTCAGGATTTATTGCATATCGTTGCTTAAGGGTGACGACCTTAGGTAGAGATTTAGAATAATCTTGTAAGATTTTATCATGCTTATTTTCTACGTCTTCTCCATTTACACTACCTATGGTCCTCATACAATTTGTGATAGCAGCTATGGCACGATTAACAGATAAGTCCTCATTATGTTGCCCTGACTCAAAGGTGACTGGCGTAATATCTAAATTGAGATTTTCTCTGGTAAAATAATGAAGTGTAGTTCCTTGTAGACCTTTAAGCATTCCTGTGATGACAGGAGCATGTAACTCTACAGCAATCTCTATACTTTTTTTGTTATCTGTGGCGATAGAAAATATTCCTCCAGTAGAAGAAGTAGTATGTAGGTCTAGCAATATGACCTTATCAGAAATGTTCTTTTTTATTTCTTCGTCGATGAGGTGTATAAGTTCTTTTATTTCCTTTTCCTCATCTTCTAAATCGTCGATGTCGGTGTTTGCGATTTTGCTGATTATAGCTTGAGTAAACATGCGATTCATATCTTTTTTTATAAACCGCTTCTTCTGTTTGAATGCTTTTAAATTACCGATAAGCCCTAAAAAAGTACCTGAATAAACAAACTCAGGATTGCTTAGTGGTTCTGCTTCTAGCATTTTTGCCATTAGGTTTATCGCATTTACACCTGCCGGTTCGTTTCCATGCATGGCTCCTATAACGATAAGAAGTGGACCTTTTTTTGCACCCTGGTATCTACCTACTACCCTTGCTGGATTGATACTCATTAAACATTATTACGCTGATTTACTTAATTTTGCCTTTTTTATATGGGGCAGCTTTCTTCAATTATTCTATATGAAGGTACTAAAACTACTGGTTTGCTTTATTCTTATCATCTCCACTTTTAAACAAGGAGATGCTCAGTCTTCCTTAAATATGGCAAGAGTAGGAGCTCTAAATCCTACGACTGAAGATTATAATGATATATGGGGTCTAGAAATGGGTGGTTCTGACTATGCGATACTGGGCTCAGTAAATTATATATATGTAATAGACGTTACCGATTGTACTAATCCTGTAGTAGTTGCTCAGTTAGATCCTCCTGGAAACTCTAGCATCTGGAGAGATTTTAAAACATCTAACGGATATATATATGGTGTGTGCGAAAATTGTGTAGAAGGCCTAGTTATCATAGACGCAAACGGATTACCTGGAAGTACACTATCGATAGATTATCAAACTACAGCCTTTTTTGATAGAGCTCATAATATATTCATCGATGGAGATTATCTCTATGCTGTAGGGACAGAGTCTGCAATAGAAGGTGTAGTAATTTTAGACATCTCTAGCCCTTTGGCACCCACCTTAGTGGCCAATATAGATTTTGATGTTTTAATAAATGGAGTAAACACCTCTGCTAACTATTATATCCATGATATAAACGTGTCCAATGGAATCGCTTATGCTAGTCATGGTAATCTAGGTGAGTTCATTGCCTGGGATATCAGTGATCCTAATAATATTACGATGGAAGGCTCTTACTTTACCGGAAATTATACCCATAGTAGCTGGAATACACCCGATGGAGAGTATGCCTATGTGGCCGAGGAAGTCCCTAATGGATTACCACTGAGAGTTATAGATATGCTCGATGTTTCTGGAAATTTTAATATGACTCAGGTTGGAACCTTTAGCCATTCTATAGACCCTGGAAATAGTACGCCTCACAACCCATTTGTAAAAGGAGATACGCTCTTCGTTTCTAACTATCAGGATGGGATAAAGCTATACGATATCAGCACCCCAGATGTTCCGTCTTTGCTAGGATACTATGACACTTATGCACCGATAGGATATAATGGTTATCAGGGAGCATGGGGAGTTTATCCATATCTGTCTTCTGGATGTATACTGGGTTCAGACATCAGTAGTGGTTTATCAGTTCTTAAATTTACAGGAGCAGTTGTAGATTTAGAATGGGGTCTGTTTAATGTAGACTATAAGGGAAAGAATAGTGCCTTACTTCAGTGGTCTACTTTATCAGAAAGTAATACAAGCGATTTTAATATACTGAGAAGTAGCAATGGTATAGATTATCAACCCATAGGAAACATTGCAGCACAGGGAAATAGCTCGACCTTATCTAGCTATCAGTTTACCGATTCAGACTTACTTTCTGGTATCAGTTATTATAAGATTAGACAGAATGATAGAGATGGATCATTTAGTTACTCGGAGGTAAAATCTATTCAGATAATTAGCGACAGAGAGTCTTTAAAAATTGCTCCGACTGTAATAAGCGGAAATGGGCTAAGATTGATGAATATAGATGCCTCTAGGAAGTATAATTTTAGGGTCATTTCTTCTGATGGAAAGACCATTGCACATAGGTTTACGACGAATACTGGAGAGCTGCATATAACTTTTGAAAATCCTCTCACACCCGGTATATATTCTCTTCAAATTATGGAGAATGGAAATTATATTTCCACCCAGAAATTTATGGCTAAATAAAACTGAACTCACAAGATTTATTTATTCCAAATGTCACTAACGGACACTATTAATAATTTCATACAGGCGGCATAGGTGTTTTTGGTCTCTTATTTGTCGTATTTATAGATACGGACTTCTTCTTTTTGTCTCATTTGTTACCTTAAGGGATAGGATTTGACAATAGTTTATCGCTGAACACCGATAAAACACTTTTATACTAGAGCTAAAAAAATAAAATGAGAACTGCTTTGATGACTTTTGTCTTGGGATTTTTTGTCTTGAGTACATCTGCACAAATGACTATTAACGGAACCACTCTTTACGGTAACGAATGGATAGATCACAACAAACAATACTATAAGTTAAGTTTAGAAGAAGATGGAATCTATAGAATCTCTTATAATGAGTTGATTCAGATGGGCTTCCCTATAAACGCGGTTCTAGGAAGTAGAATCCAGATTTACCATATGGGAGTAGAAATTCCTTTATATGTTAGTACTACTTCAGTTTTAGGTTCTAATGACTACGTAGAATTTGTAGGAGTAAAGAATCGCGGAGAGCTAGATGAGCATCTTTACATAAATGGAAGAAATGATCAGCTAAATCCGGATTACAGTCTCTTTTCAGACGAGTCGATTTACTTTTTAACTTATGATAATGTTTCAGCAGGAACTAGATATACTGGTAATCCACTTGGAAACAGTGGAATAACTCAAAATCACTATCTGCACGAAGAGCTTTTATTATTTAGTAGTAGGCATCATAAACCTACCTATAGAGGAGAAGATCATATCCAGTACTCTCATTTTGATAAAGCAGAAGGATTTGGGACAAAATTAGAAAGCAGTCATACCTTATCTATCCCAGCAACTAATATAGTACCAGTAGGTAGTATATTTCCTAATGTTGTAGTAAGACTAGGTGGTGACGATGCTACTCATAATGTACAGATAAGATTTAATGGAGCGGCAAAACAGTTTGATTCTTTCACCTCTTTTGAAACCAAGGAATACAATTTTAATTTAAGTTACAACGAGCTATCTGCTAACAATTCACTAACTATAAACGGAACCAGTTCGTCAGATGATAAGCTTACAGTGGCTTCTGCCAAATTATATTACCCTAGACAGGCACAAATAATAAGCGAGTATTTTGATTTTCCTGTAAAATCGAGTACGTCTAACACTTCTTTTTCTTTTGCCACAAGTGGCGGAACTTACATAATTATAGACGAGGAAAACAATCATAGAACGGTTGTAAATTCCTCAGGAGGGAGCATAAACTTTGGAGTTGCTCCGGGTTCAGATTTAAGAAAAATAAGAATTATTAGATCTGATAGAACGAGGAGTATAACTAATGCGGTTCCGAGACAGTTCATTGATTACACAAATTTTAATCCTTCATATCTAATTCATACTAGTGATAGGTTATATGATCCAACTGATTTTAATAATGCTGTTAAAACCTATGGTGACTACAGAGCTTCTAGTTCAGGGGGTAATCACAATGTTATAACTGTAATTACAGAAGATATCATAGATCAGTTTGCCTATGGAATAGAACGACATGCTATCGGAGGTAGAAATTTTGCTTTTTTCGTAAATCAGCATTGGCCCAATTTAAATTACTGGTTTAATATCGGGAAAGGAATAGAGTACCCAGCGGTAAGATTAGCTGGTGGTAATTCAGCTACGCTAAACGAAAAATATCATGTACCGACCTATGGTGCACCCGGATCAGATTTACTGATGCTCTCAGAAGTAGATAAAGCAGTTCCATTATATAGTGTGGGAAGACTTGCTGCTACAACGGACCAGGAAGTTGCAGATTATTTAGAAAAAATGATCGTTCATGACGATAAGGATAGATGGGAACACACTGTAGAAGATAGATACTGGATGAAGAGAGCTCTCCATATGAGTGGAGGGAGAGATATTGACCAACAGATAATATTTTTTAGTTTGGAAAATATGAGATTTGAAATAGAGTATGTGCAATTTGGGGCAGACGTTACAACCGTACGTAAGTTTCCAGATGAGGTAGTAACTGCTTCTTTATCACAAACTTCTTCAGAACTTATAAACGATGGAGTTTCATTGATTACCTTTTTTGGTCACTCAGCACCAGGAGTGTTTGACCTCAGTCTAGAAGATCCTAGTCAGTACACAAATTTTGAAAGATATCCTTTTATAGTTTCTCTAGGATGTTTCTCAGGAAACATACACACACCTTCTTTTGGAATTAGTGAAGATTTTGTAATAGAGCCACGTAAGTCTGCTATTGGCTTTTTAGCCTCTTCTGGTACAGCATACATAGGAGCACAGGCAAACTCCGGTAAGAAACTCTATGAGTTTTTAGGAGGACAGCATTATAATGGAAGTATCGGAAATGCTTTAAAAAGTCTAAGTGAGTTTTATCAGAATGATAACTCCCTAGAACTTAGAACACTCATGCAACAGTATGCACTACATGGCGATCCAGCACTTAAGATTACGGAAAATTTTCAACCAGATTTAACCATTGACGATGCATCCGTAGAAGTTATTTCTGGTGTAGTAGATCCTACGGATGACAGTTTTGAAGTAAGCTTTGATATAGCTAATCTCGGAAGTGCAGTAAATGCTGGAAATATCAGTATAGAAGTTATACACTATGGACCTGCAGGTGATTTTCGTCAGGCAGTTACAACACAAATCGAGAATCCACTAGATATTCAAACGCTTTTAGTAGAGGTACCGCTTATTAATAAAGATAATCTAGTAGGAAAAAACACAATTGAAATTTTAGTAGATACAAATAATGCAATAGGTGAAAGGTCAGAGCAGAATAATAGTCTTTTTGCTTTAACAGCAAATGAGGGACATAGCTTCATAATCGCAGATAATGGAATCTCTCCAGTCTCTCCAGGAGAGTTTGAGATATTGAACGCAAGTTGTCCATTTGAGCTGCAAGCATCTACAAATAATGGATTACTAGATGCTCAGAATTATAGAGTAGAAATAGATACTACAGAACTTTTTAATAGCCCTCTTTTAGAGCAGGGAACTATAGTATCGAGTAATGGAGGTCTATTAAATTATGCACCGTCTATTGCTAGAATTCCTAATACCGTTTACTACTGGAGAATGTCTCCAGTTAATACTCTAAATAATGGTCCCTTATGGACTTCTAGTTCATTTGTATATCTACCTAACTCATCATTAGGATGGAATCAGAGTCATTACTTTCAGTATTTAAAAAATGACCTCAACACACTCGAGATTGACGAAGACAGAAGATGGCAGTTTGCGGCTGAGGCCAAAGATTTAAGATTTGATGTAGGATTAGAAGTAGACGATGGTCAGTGGATTTATGTAGATGGTGTTCCATGGGGTTCTCTTAATCCTAGAAATGAAGGAAACTTTATAAGTGTCGTAGTCATGGACCCAGAGGAGCTTATTTATTTTGCTAACTCGTCGCATCCATATTCAGAACTGAGTACTACAGGAGATTATTTTGGGTATTCTATGTCTACGTCTTCAGGTCGTAAGCAGTTTATGGATCTTATCGACAATGTTCCAGAAGGATCTAGAGTATTTGTGAGTACGATAATGGTAAATGAAACAGCCGACTGGCATACAGAAGACTGGGACGGTGATGCTAGTATTTATGGGCATGATGTTTATAGTAAACTAGAAGAGAACGGTATTCTAGACATAGGAGTATTGAGAAATTTAGGGACTGTCCCTTTTGTAGTAGCCTTTGAGAAAGGAGGAGAAGTAATCGCAGAAGAATATGGACAGGATATAAATGATAATATAGAAAAGACTTATAATTTTTTCTGGAATCTTACTGAAGGTTTTGCAAGTACAACAGAGATAGGACCAGTATCTAACTGGGATAGGATAGAATGGAATTTTTCTGAGAGACAAAATCATGATGGAATATTCCTTAAAGTTTTTGGCATTACAAGTAATGGCACGGAAACGCTGGTATTTGATAATATCACACAGACCTCGTTTAACCTAAGTAGTCTAAATAATTCTGCTTATGAAAGAATAAGATTAGAGATTCATGCTGAGGATTCATTTGGATCAGGATTATTAGATTCTGATCGTACTAGCCCTCAGGTAGATTTTCTTAGAGTATTATATACTCCGTTAGGAGATTTAGCTATTGTAACTGATGATCCTTCATTTTCTTACAGTGGAGATGTAGTAAATCAGAATGAGGAATTCGTTGTACATATACCTATTAGAAATATTTCTACTAGCTCTATAGGGCTTACAGATGTAGAATTTATAATTACCGATCCATCAGGAGCAGAAATTATACAGACGGCTACTGTAGGACCTCTAGCACCTAAGTCTCAGAGCACAGTTTCTTTTTCTTATGATCCTCAAAACATAGAAGGTGACTACACCTGGGAGATAGATGTAAATCCTACGGAGAATCCAGAAGAATGTTATTACCTAAATAACTATGCGACTAGAAATTTCCAAGTAACATCATCTACAGTTGTGTTTGTGAGTTTTGAAAATTTCCAAGTAGAAAAAATAGAGAATAAAGAATCTTTACTGACATGGAGTACGAGATCAGAGCGGAATAGTAGTCACTTTGAAGTATTGAGAAGTAATAGTGGTTCTCAGTTTGAGAAAATGGGTGAGGTGAGAGCTGCAGGAAACTCTAATGATCTTCAGGAATATGAGTTTATAGATGAGTCTCCAGAAATAGGTAAGAACTATTATCAGATAAAAGAGTTAGACATCAATGGAGATTACGTCTATTCTGATATACTCCAACTCAGTTTTGATGAAGAGTCACTGAAATTTACAATAGTACCTAACCCTAGTCCTGGAAATCAGATAAATGTCCATGGAAGCAGAGCATTTGAAGGTCTTAATCTAAGCTTATTTGATAATGTAGGTAGGACTATTTCTTTAAAGAATATAGAGCAAACAGGAAGTAGTATTATGCTGCTTAAACCAGCAACAGAGCTGAGTTCAGGCAACTATTATTTAAAGATAGAAGAAGGAGCAAAAACCTATATAAAAAAGGTTGTAATCGCTACTAAATAACATATTATAAAAAATTATCATGTTTGGCATAAACTTTGAACTTCTTGTATAAAATCAAGAAATGAAAAGTATAATCCTAGCTTCAGTATTGCTAGTCTTTTATAGCATAACAGATCCGACTACTAACCTATCTAAAAACTACATAGACACCTATAAAGAATTGGCTGTCGTAGAAATGCATAGAAGTGGTATTCCTGCTAGTATTATCCTAGCACAGGGATTACATGAGTCTGCATATGGTAAGAGTCCACTGGCTAAGAAGGCCAACAACCATTTCGGTATCAAGTGTAAAAACTACTGGATGGGTAAGAGATATTATCACAAGGATGATGATACAGATGATGACGGTACACTTATAGAGTCATGCTTTAGAAAGTATGAAAACGATATGGACTCATACATCGACCACTCTAATTTTTTAATGGATTCTCCACATTACGATCAGTTATTTAAGTTTCCTAGCACAGATTATATAAGTTGGGCGATAGGACTTAAAAAAGCAGGATACGCAACAGACCCAGAGTACGCAGAGAAGCTCGTAAAGATTATAGAGAAGAATGAACTATATCAGTATGACTTCTGGCCATACCCACTAAAGAGTAAGATTTAATTATTATAATCCCAGAACTAACTGAGAATGTGTCCGAAATCACTAACCATGGTTTCGGACTTTTTTATTTATTCACCTCCTTTGGCCTCGCTTCTTTTTTCTAGCTTATTGGCTCTACTTTCTTTATACTCTTTACGATTACGGGCGATGTCTATCGCTAGATAAGTAGCTGCTCTTAGTGAAGATTCGTCTGCTTGGTTTTTTCCTGCTATATCATATCCGGTTCCGTGATCTGGACTCGTACGTACGATCGGTAGACCACCAGTAAAGTTTACTCCACTTCCGAAGGTCAATGCCTTAAAAGGAATCAATCCCTGGTCATGATACATCGCAAATATTCCGTCGAATTTAGAAAACTGAGAAGACCCAAAAAAGCCATCTGCTGCAAATGGTCCCACTACATGCACTCCATTTTTCTTTGCTTCTATAATAACTGGACGGATAATATCATCTTCTTCAGTACCGATTACTCCATTATCTCCTGCATGAGGATTTAGACCTAGAACAGCGATAGTAGGTTTATCTATACCACAGTCTTCTACCAGTGATTTATTAAAAATCTTGAGCTTACGTATAATGGACTCTTTAGTTATAGACTCTGCAACCTTAGAGATAGGCAGGTGATTAGTAGCTAGAGCGATACGTAGATTATCTGAGATCATTGTCATGACACTCTCCTTGGTATTGGTCGATTGAGTGAGATATTCTGTATGTCCTTTATGACCGAAATTTGCCATTTTCATCGCTTCCTTATTTATAGGAGCAGTAACGATGGCATCTATTTTTCCATCTTTGGCCTCAGCCACTGCTCGCTCCATAGCTTTTATAGCCAGCTGTCCCCCTTCCTGAGTAGCAGCACCTAGCGTAATCTTTACATCTTGGTCCCAGCAGTTTACCACATTTACCTTACTATTAGAAGCTCTATCAGCATCACCAGTAGTTACAAAGGAGAAGTCATGAGTCTTCACGATATTTTTATGATAAGACATGACCTTAGATGACCCGTATATGATAGGTACACAGAGCTCTAGCAACTTAGGATTAGAAAAAGCCTTTATGATTACCTCCGGTCCGATTCCATTTATGTCTCCTATCGTTATACCTATTTTAAGTTTTCGCATTATATACTGTTTATACCGAGGGCCGAAGATAGCAATTATTAACCACGAGCGTTTTGAAAGAAGAGAGAGTTTTGACTGAGGTCAAAGTCACATCACACTTAGAAGACTGTTTAATTTTCAGCTATCTTTGAATTAAATTAGAATTCACCTTGAAAGCTAAAAAAGCACTCGGGCAACATTTTTTAATAGACGAAAACCTAAGCTCCTCCATAGCGGACGCACTGACTCAGATAGAGCAGTATCCTAGAATCCTAGAAATCGGTCCTGGCAAAGGTGTCCTTACTAAATATCTTCTCAATAAATCTGCAGAATTTCAAGCAGTAGAGCTAGATAGAGACATGGTTTCCTATCTCACAAAACACTATCCAGGCATAGAAGACAAGCTGATAAACATCGATTTTCTCAAAGTAGATTTTGACAAGGTCTATGATGGACAAGAGTTTCTACTCATCGGAAACTATCCCTATAATATCTCTACGGAGATCATCTTTAAGATGCTCGGAAAAGTAAAGCTGATTCCAGAAATGGTCGGCATGTTTCAGAAAGAAGTTGCTGATCGTATCGTAGCTCCGCATGGATCTAAAACCTATGGAGTAACTAGCGTACTCACTCAGGCTTTTTATACAGGAGAAACTCTATTTGCAGTACCACCGCAGTCCTTTAATCCTCCTCCCAAAGTAAACTCTTCTGTCATAAGATTGGTTAGGAAAGAAGGAAAGATGGGTTGCGACCCAAAGAAACTAAGGCAGATCGTAAAAATGACTTTTAACCAACGAAGAAAGATGCTTAGAAATACGTTGAAGTCTATTGTAGAAGACCATTCCTTGTTTGAGGACAAATTTTTTACCTTACGCCCCGAACAACTATCCGTGCAGGATTTTATCGAATTAACAAACCTAATAGAAAATAAAAATGAGTCTTGAAAGTACACTGATGACAGATCTTAAAGCAGCTATGAAAGCCAAAGATCAACCAGCACTTAGATCTATACGAGCTATAAAAGCTGCCATCCTTCTAGCCAAAACAGATGGATCAGGAAAAGAAGTTACTGAGGATATGGAAATTAAAATGCTACAGAAGTTGGTAAAGCAGAGACAGGACTCTCTTGACATCTTTGAGAAGCAGGGTAGAGAAGACCTTGCGGCAAAAGAAAGAGAAGAAATAGCCGTCATCTCTAAGTATCTACCAGAGCAGATGAGTACAGAAGATCTTACGGCCTTTATAAAAGACATCATCACTAAGACCGGAGCCTCTAGCATGAAGGACATGGGTAAGGTAATGGGTATGGCCTCAGGTCAGCTTGCTGGAAAAGCAGATGGAAAGACTATATCAGGTATCGTAAAAGACCTACTTTCCTAGAATCACATTTATTGTAAAATCTGACGGTACTGCGTACTGTCCATCTAGCAGATAACGTAATATGCTTAATACAGAGGTCATCGTAATGGACGTCACTAATCTTACAGATGCAAGGTACTTTGCAGCCTGGCATGTAGATTATATTGTCTTTAACTGCAATGTAGGAGAAGATACCTATGTAAACCCAGAACAACTCACTGAGATAAAAGAATGGATAGAAGGACCTAAGTTTCTAGGAAACTTTAATGGCTTAGCTCCTGTAGAAGAAATAGAAGAACGAGTGGAGCAGCTAGGCTTGGATGGACTGGTTCTAGGACATTTCACTCCAGAAGCTACCCTAAAGAACATCGATGCAGAGCATCTTTTTATTCAGAAAAAGATTGTCGATTCTTCAAGTCCTATTTCTGCTCAGACCATTCTTAGCTCTGATGCTATTGACTATAAAAACCACCTTAATAAACAATGCTATCTGGACATCTCTGGACTCGACTTAGATATAGTTAAGGAAATAATTCCAGCTTCTTGTGGACTAGTTCTGAGAGGTGGAGACGAGGAAAAGGTAGGGTTTAAGAGTTATGATTTTTTGGATGAGGTTTTTGAGGTGATGATGGGGTAACCTACAACTCCCCATCCTTCCGCACATGCACCACCCTCTGCGGAAACGGAATAGAAACCTCAGCATCCCTAAACTTCTTATCTATCTCAAAACGCAGGTCACTCTTTATATCCTCGATAATCATATAATTACGGGAGAAAAATATCAGTTCAAAATCCAGAGAGCTATCACCGAACGAGGTAAGCCTTACACTCGGTGGCGGAAAATCTAAAATGTAGATGCTTTCCTTGGCGATTTGTAAGAGGATGTCTTTTATTTTTTGAGTATCACTGCCGTAGGCTGCTCCGACCTTTACGGAGAATCTTGTACGCTCATCATAGTGATTCCAGTTTATGACCTGCTGATTTACAAGCTGTGAGTTAGGGACGATGATGGTCATGTTTCCACGAGTCTGTAATTCTGAAGACCGGAGTCCTATCTTCTTTACAGTGGTGACAGAATTATCGATTTCTATCGAATCACCGACAGACACACTCCTCTCAAAAAGTAGTACTAAGCCAGAGAAGAAATCATTAAAGGTTTGTTGTAATCCTAGCCCGATACCGACCAAAAGGGCAGCGGCTCCACCCCAGACCAGAGTCATGTTTATACCCAGTCTGTCGAGAGCTATAAAGAACGCTATAAGGTATACGACATACTTCAGCAACTGGTTTATGGCGTACTGAGCACCGACGTCTATCTTATTACGGCGATAGACACTGTATAGAAATATCTGAGTAATCACCCATAGAATCAGCCTTGCAAAAAGAATAACCAAACCTGCAGAAAGGATATCCGATACACCAAAGTATATCTGCTCTCCACTCGGCAGGGTAACTGGATAAAGTTGCACATACTGCTCTAGATGAAACTGTTTTATCAGGATTATAGCTACTAGTACAAAGAGGATGTATTTTATTATCTGAGCTGCCGAGGAGGTGTTTTCAGATTTAATATCTCTACGTCCATGTTCTAATTGTTCATGTTCTACCTGCTCATCTCGCTCCGCGTAGTACTTATTTAGAAATACATTTACTGCAAGCCAGTCTATAATCCGAGCCAACTGGAAAACAAAAAACCCTTGAAGAATGAGCTTTATTCCTACATCAAAATTCTCAGCTCTAAACAGCACGTAGTCTATCCGCAGAATGAGCATCGATAGAATAATAAAAATTAAAACACCAGCTCCATAAAGGTATCTGCGTAAGCGACTGATAGCAGCTTTGTCTGCATACTTATCTAAGGAGAGTCTTTTCCACAACTCTTTTTTTATAAAAGTATAAAGGATAAAAAACACAATAACGAAAGCCACAAACGCCAGCAAGGTGTTTACGGATAATATCCATGATCCTAGTTGTAAGAGTACCTTATCCATTATAGCTGTTTAATATTGAACATATAATAACTCTTTTTCTAAAAAGAAAGCTTCATCGTAGTATGTCTTTAATGGAACTCGTTCGTAATAGTCATTCTTAGAAAGTAAATCAATCTCATCAGTTAGATTTCCTTTTAGAGCGATAATACCATTGGGCAAGGCATGTCTCTGGTCCTCACTAAATAGTCGAGTGGTCCAGAACATGAGCTTATCGATTTTGGCAACAGCCCGAGTTACTACAAATTCATATTGCTCACCTTTCAGTTCCTCTGCTCGTCCGTGGATGGCTTTTGCATTAGTGAGTTTTAGTTTTTCTATCAGGTCGTTGACCACCATGATTTTTTTGTTGCGACCGTCTATCATTGTAAAAGATACCTCTGGAAAGTAGATGGCAAGCATGATACCTGGAAAACCTCCTCCACACCCTAGGTCGAGTACACGGGTTCCGTTTTTAAAATCTATAAATTTGGCTATGGCCAAAGAATGCAAAAAATGCCTCTCTTCTAGATTATCTATGTCCTTACGGGAAATGAGATTTATCTGAGCATTCCACTCCTTATAGAGTTCAAACAATTGTTCAAAACGCTCTGTCTGCAACTCATCTAGGTCAAAATATTTCTTTATTAGTTTCATGTTTGCCAGCGAGCATTTTTAGAACTTATTCCAGTAAGTCCGAAATAAATGTAATAAATGATAAGAACGATATCTAAGATAGGTATCCATTTAATAAGGTCCTTACCATCGAGTCGTTTAAACGGAATATAACCGATTAGCATAAGGATTATCCATCGAGTTATCCATATACCGACAACCAATTTTATATACCCACTAAGGAGCAATATAAAACTAGTCACGAAGCTCAAAAGCATGAAAACGGGATGAATACTTAGCATAATCTTATGCTTCCATCGATAAGCTGAGGAGCTGCCGATATGCCGTTTTTTCTGATTGAGGTATTTTTTAAACGTATCTGGTGCTTCTGAGTAAACAAAACTCTCCGGATGTAGAATGATACTGGTAGAAGTATGCTGAGCAGCTTCTTGCACAAAAAGGTCATCATCTCCAGAGGCAATGTGCTGATGACTAGAGAAGCCCTTTACCTTGTTAAAAAGCTCTTTGGCGTAAGCCATATTGCGACCTACACCCATATAAGTCTGTCCGAGTAGATGAAAACCCAAGTATTGTAGAGCTGTAAACACGGTTTCGAAGCGGGCAAAAAGGTTTAAAAAGCCTTTTCGTTTATAAAGTGGCCCGTAGCCCAAAACTAGTTGTGAATCCGTGGACATTTTACCCATAATCATAGAAGACCATTTATCAGAGGCTGGTTGGCAGTCAGCATCCGTAAACACTAGGTATTCCGACCTACTATGGCTGATTCCATCGCTTAAAGACTGCTTTTTACCTGGAATATCAGATGAGGGTAGAAAGGTCTTGAACTTGTCATATTTATAGGCGAAGAGTTCCAGGATTTGTGGGGTTTTATCGGTGGAATAATCATCCATCACGATTATCTCTTTATACAGAAGTTGTTTAGAGAGAGATTCCAGAGTTTTGGGCAGTATTTCTTCTTCATTTTTGGCAGAAAGCAGTATCGAAGGAGAGCTTAAATTGACGTATCTTATAGACTCTTTGTAAAAGACCAGCTTTACACAGAGGACTATCCAGTATAACGTTGAAATGAGTGTAGAGAGGACTAGAATATAGACTAGTAGGTGCAAATGATAGGTTTAATATCATAAATGTAACGTACTAGGCGATAATTCTACCCAAAAGAGCCAACATTGTTGACCATTAGTAGTTTGAATACCTGGTTAACTACTTAATTAATAACATTTAACACATTATGAATAACTATAATATGTTATCTTTGCTCCTTAAATTTAATAAGATGAGATCTTCTTTAATTTTCTCCTTAATCATGACTCTTGGCTTTTTTGCCAATGCCCAGATGACCATAGACGGTGAGACGCTTTATGGGAATGAGTGGATAGATTATGATAAGACCTATTATAAGTTTAAAATCGCCGATGATGGTGCTCATAGAATTACCTATGACCAACTTGTAGAAATGGGTTTTCCTGTATCTGAGACCACTGGGCTAAATATAAAATTGTATCGTCACGGACAACAGGTGCCATTATATGTAAGTACAAATGCTGCTCTGGGTAGCTCTGACTACATCGAGTTTATGGCTCTTAAAAATAGAGGAGAGATAGATGAGCATCTATACATAAATGGTAAAGCTGACCAACTTAATCCTGACTATAGCCTCTTCTCAGACAGTACGAGTTACTACATGGTTTTTGATAATTTTTCTGCGGGACTTAGATTTTCAGAAACGAGTACATCAGGATCAGCTACTCAGAATTATTATCTACATAACGAAGAGCAAGTCTTTACAAACTTTCATAATAAGCCGACCTATAGAGGTGGTGATCAAATACAGTATTCTCATTTTGATGTTTCAGAAGGCTGGGGATCTACCCTCGGTATAGAGACCATTGTAGATCTATCTACAGAAGATGTAATAAATACTGCTCAGTTTGTTCCTAGATTAAGTGTGAGATATGGTGCTAACAGTGCAAACCATGATATAGAAATCGATGTAAATGGAGACATCAAACACACAGATAACTTTTTTGGATTTGCTAATAAAGAGGAAACAATAGATTTAACAATTGGAGAACTGGAAAATGTAAACACGATTACTTTAAGAGGAACACACTCTAACGCAGATCGTCATACTATGGCTTACGCCAAATTATTATATCCAAGAGAAACAAAATTTTCTGGTGAGTCACTAGAGTTTATAGTAGCGTCTTCTCCTTTTGATAGAGTTTTTGAATTTGAAGTAGAAAATGGCAACTATGTAGTTGTAGATTTAGAAAATAATAATCGTACAGAAGTAAGCTCTTCTAACGGTACAATAAACTTTACGGTAGAGCCAGGTACGGAGGAAAGAAAAATTCAGATTTACCGCTCGGATGTTTTTACTCTGGCTCCACAAGCAAGTGAGAAAAACTTCATAGACTATACACAAGAAGATCCTTCTTATCTAATACTGACTAGTAAGAAATTATGTGACCCTACTGATCCTTCTAATGCTGTCGTACGATATGCAGATTATAGAGCAACAGGACCTGGAGGAGAACATGATGTTTTTACAGTATTTGCTCAGGATCTTATAGAGCAGTTTGCTTATGGAATCGATAGGCACAATATAGCCTCAAGAAACTTTGCCTTCTTTGTACAAGATAAGTGGCCGAACTTAGAATTCTGGTTTAATCTAGGAAAAGGAATAGAGTATGGAACGATAAGAAAAGCAAGTAATGATTCACAAACCATCCAAGATAAATATCATGTACCTACCTATGGACAACCAGGGTCTGATATCCTGATGATGTCTGCGGTAGATAAAGCAGTACCCTTATATGCTGTAGGAAGATTTGCAGGAGCTACCGAGCAAGAAATATCGGATTACTTAGATAAGGTTATCACCTATGAGGATAGAGATAGCAGAGAACAAACATATGAAGACTTATTCTGGCAGAAACGTGTATTACACCTCAGTGGTGGAAGACCTGAAGATCAGCAGATTATATTCAATGCTTTAGAAAACATGAGAGAGGTTATAGAAGTAAATGAATTTGGAGCAGAGGTTACTACTCTTAGAAAATTCTCTGCAGATAATGATGACACTTCTCTTGCCGATAGTGCTTCTGAGTTAATCAATGGCGGGTTATCAGTAGTTACGTTTTTTGGGCATTCTGCTCCTGGAGTTTTTGACTTGAGTTTAGAAGATCCTAGTCAGTATACAAACTTTGGGAAGTATCCATTTATAGTTTCTCTAGGATGTTACTCAGGAAACATACATACTCCGACTTTCGGAATAAGTGAAGATTTCGTAATAGAACCAGAAAAAGCTGCAATAGGATTTTTAGCTGCATCTGGAACAGCATACATTTTTGCTCAGTCCATAACAGGTAGAGACATGTATGATTTTATAGGGGAAGCACTTTACAGAAATTCTCTAGGTAATGTAATGAAGTCATTGAGTGAAACCCATGAGAATAACCAAACTCTCGAGTATAGAACCTTAATGCAGCAGTTTACCTTGCATGCTGATCCGGCTTTGGTAATTAATTCTCATCCAGGAGTAGACCTTACCTTTTGTCAGGCAGAAATCAGCACCTTTCCTGAGGTAGTAAATCCTGCGGAAAAAGAATTCATGTTGAACTTTACTGTTGCTAATATCGGTTCTTATCAGCCAGATTCTGTAGATGTGAAGGTTTTGCATTTCGATCCTAATGGTGAATTGCTTCAAGAAAAAGTTGTAAGAATAGAGGTGCCTACAGATAAGATTGAAGTCAGTATGTCTCTAGATGTACCAGATATCGGTGCAATCGGTAAGAACAGTATAGAAATAATAATAGATCCAGAAAACGAACTAATAGAAGTTCCGGATCCAGACGCAGAAAACAACAACAGTCTTAAAGTGCTAACTGATGATGTAGGTTTTTGCTTCTTTGTGCTAGATAATAGTGCAATTCCTGTAAGTCCTACTGAGTTTGCAATCATTAATGATGATTGTCCTTTTGAGTTACTGGCATCTACGCATAATGCGTTTATAGCAGAGACACTTTTCCGTTTTGAAATAGATACTACAGAGTTATTTAATAGTCCACTATTAGAAGAAGGACAAGTATTAAGTAGCGGCGGTTTAGTAGGATGGACACCTACTATAGAAAAAATAGAAAATACCGTTTATTTCTGGAGAGTAAGAACAGATGACTCTAATTCGGCACTAGGAATAAACTGGAACAATAGTTCTTTTGTTTATCAGTCACAGGGTGCACTGGGATGGAATCAGAGCCACTATTATCAGTACCTAAAAGATGATTTACAAACCTTAAAAATAGATGAGGATAGAGAATGGGTATATGGAAATGAGATAAAGGATATTAGATTTGATTTAGGATTGGATGCAGGTTTACAGCAATGGATTTTTATAGATGGTAGTCCATGGTCATCTTTGAATCAGACTACATATGGAAACTTTGTGGGATCATTCACCTTTGATCCAAATGAAGTAATTTACTTTAATAACGCAGATCATCCATATTCTCAGTTTCCTTCTGCGGGAGATAACTTTATTTATCACCTTGATACTCCTGAGAGTCGTAAGCTACTTATGGATTTGATGGATAACGTACCGGTAGGATCTAGAACCTTTATCAGTACTCAAGTTGTAAATGCAGATTTTGATTGGCATATAGAAGATTGGGAAGCAGACACGGAGATATATGGCTATAATCTTTTTGATAAATTTAAAGAGAACGGAATAGATAATATAGACGTACTTAGTTCATTAGGTAATGTGCCTTTCCTTATTGCCTTTGAAAAAGGGGGAGCGGCGATTGCTCAAGAATTCGGAATGGATAAAAATGCAGTCATTGAAAGATCATACAAGGCTTTCTGGAAATTTAAAGATGGAGTGGCTGAGTCTACCGTTATAGGTCCAGTTGCAGCATGGGATAAGATAGAGTGGGATGCATCAGAATTAGAAGACCATGACGAGATTAATATAAGTGTGTATGGTATCTATCCAGATGACACAGAAGAATTATTAATCGATAGAAACCCTAATCAACTTATAGACCTAGGTCCTCTCAATGAATCCAACTTCAGAAGATGTAGACTAGTAATAAACAGTAGTGACTCATGGGGTCCAGGAATTCTGGAATCTAATAGAACCTCGCCTCAGATAGAGTTTATGAGAGTTCTATATAGACAACTACCAGACCTAGCTCTGATTACTAATGATGCAGAATTTTCATACCAAGCTGATACTTTAGCTCAAGGACAACCTTTTAAGGTAAGTCTTCCGATAAGAAATTACACTGCAGAAGATATGGGTCCTACAGATCTAACACTGAGAATACGAGATGCTCAGAACGTAGAGTATATAGATACCGTTGCAGTTGCTGCTATTCCAGCTAAGTCGACCGCTGTAGTAAGCATAGAACGAGGTACTGCACAATTTAGTGGAAACTATTTGTGGAACTTGCAGCTCAACAGAAAAGAGAATCCAGAAGAGCAGTATTACTTTAATAACTTTGGATTAGGAGGGTTTACCATTGATAGGGATGAAATTAATCCTATACTGGAAGTAACCTTCGATGGAGTAAAAATTAATAACGGAGATGTGGTATCTGCCAGTCCGGTTATCATAATAAATTCTAGTGACGAAAATGAGTACTTACCTCTAGATGACCCTAGCTTATTTAAGATAAAACTAGAAAAGCCAGATGGAAATACTCAGTCATTAACAATAAGCGATAGCGAAATAAGCTTTACTCCAGCATCTGGACCTGAAAACAGAGCGTCGATTACTTATACTCCTCAGAATCTAGCCGATGGTGTATATACGTTAGTAGTGCAGTCGGAAGATGTCTCTGGAAATGTCTCTGGATCTAATGAGTATAATGTAAACTTTGAGGTAATAAATAAGAAAGCGATAAGCAATGTATATAATTATCCTAATCCGTTTAGCACAAGCACTCAGTTTATCTTTAATGTAACTGGTGATGTAGCTCCAGAAGGTGTATTAATAAATATCTATACGCTCTCAGGTAAACTGGTAAAGCAGATTCTACCTGAAGAACTGGGACCTGTACGTGTCGGTCTTAATAGGTCGGAGTACAAATGGAATGGTACAGATGATTTCGGTCAGAAGCTAGCAGCAGGAACTTATCTGTACAAGGCTATTTATGATAAATCAAAGTATGATAAACTAGAGACTTCTGGAGATGATTTATTTGATAGAGGATTCGGAAAAATGGTGATACTGAGATAAGAATCGAGTAGGGTAGGAATTAGAATATCCTTCCGACTAAAATATAAAATGGTTCCAAAATTTTAAGCAGGGCGTACTTTAACGAGTAGCCCTGTTTCCATTTACGGTAGAGTATAATCTTAGGAATTTCTATAAAGGTGTGTTTGAGAAAAAGAGATAGATTATCGTTTTCAACAGTGGAGTCTGATAAAGCAATCTGTTTTTGACTTTTTCCGATTGCCTTTGCTGATTGTAAATTCCATCGTAGACTATATTTCTTAGGGTTTACCAGATGGAGAATCTCAAGCTTAGGATTTATACCGAGAGGGTAATTTTCCTTTCTCAGTTGTCTTTCGACGAAAGTCTCTTCTCCATAGTTTATTTTATTACCGGCCATTCCATATTCTGCTGGAAAACCGCCAACTTCTTTAAGGACTGCTTTTTTAAAACCCATTACTCCGCCACATAGATAATCCTCACCAAGCTCAGACATCTCTTCTTTAAAGCTAGTTTTAGACCCAAAAGACTCATGTAGCCACTTGGGTTTATCTCCGATGTAGTAGGGCTTAAAAACACCTGTAAAGCCAGCATAACCAGCATCGATACATCTCTTAAGTTCAGCATAAAAGTCTGCCGTAATCATTGCATCATCATCCAGATAAAAAACCCAATCAGCAGTAGACTCTTCTAATCCTCTGTTCCGAGCATGGCTGAGTCCCACTTTTTCTTCTAGGATATAAGTAGGTTTAATTCCTGCCTTTTCCACAACGGAATGAGTGTTATCAGACGAATTGTTATCCACAACGATGTATTCTACCTTATAGCTAGGTTTATAGTCAAACAATGAACTCAGACAATTACTCAGAATGTCAGCTCGATTATAGGTACAGATGATTATACTTACTAGAGGACTCATTTAGGAGCGGCTAGGATGAGTTGGGTGGCTTGTTCTTTATTAGAGATAAAGTGGTCTTCTACAGTCATATGCGAGGACATAAAATCCTTAAACTCTGGACTGGTCCATTCTCTATAGTGAGAAGGGTTAAGAGCTGGTCCTAAAGCAGACCCAGAAAGCAAGTCTCTATCCGGTGTGCTGATAACCATTTTTTCAAAGGAGATGTTCTTTAATATATTATGCAAGAATGAAGATGGGTTTTTAATATGCTCGATTACATCGGATAAGATAATTAAATCATAGCTACGGGTATGACACTCAGTGAGAGTACACCACTTATCAGATGGATAGGTCTTTTTTAAATAGCTTAAAGTAGGTTCTATCTCAGAACCTGTATAATCCTTACCTGCAAAAACTGACCTGAGTTTATATCCAGAACCGCAGCCGATGTCTAGAACAGTAGTCATAGAGTTTTCCTTAAAAGTCATAAGGGCAAAATCATAAACCTCCTTCTGCCACTCATCCTCATTATGTGTATCATCAAAGGCAACGGTTTCTTTCTTATGTATATATCCAGGTCTTATTCCATGTAAGGTGCCCTGCATCATTGACTGGATTATATTTATGCCTCGACTGATTTTATTCATAGCTATAAGTACATTTTGCAGCTACTGGTCCTAGACTAGAGTCTTGGTTAGGAAAGGAGGTCATATTAAAAATACTGAAACGGGCACAGTGCTCTAGGTTTTCTATATCCTTTGCTCCATCACCAAACCATAGACTTATGGTATAGTTTCCATTTTTAAGATTTGGGCTTTTTATAGCGGCTACTATTTCGCCACTGGAAGAAGCAGAAGGCATAATAGCATTTTCTAAAATGGGGTTAGACCCAAGTACAGCTCTCAGGGATTCATCATAAAGCACAAATCCTAGATGCGGAACTATGGTTTCATTACCCATATCATACTTTACACGGATATGGATATCTGTATCTTTTTGTTGTACGTTGACATCTTTAATAACAGAGTCGCTCTCTATAGACTTATCAGATTGCAAATGCGATAAATAAGCAGCAATCGTATCGCCGGTATTTCCCTCAAACGCAACTTTTCCCTTATCGAGCCAGATAGTTCTAGAACATAGATTCTGTATCACCTCTAGGTTATGGCTGACTAGTACAACAGTTCTACCACTGGTCGCAACCTCTTCCATTTTGCCCAAGCACTTTTGCTGGAAGTCATAATCACCAACTGCAAGCACCTCATCGACCAGTAGTATTTCTGGATTTAAATGAGCAGCCACAGAAAACGCCAATCTCACATACATTCCCGAGCTATATTTCTTTACTGGAGTTTCTATAAATTTTTCTATTCCCGAGAATTCTATGATGTCAGATATTCTTTCCTTTATTTCCTTTCGGCTTAAGCCAAGTAATGACCCGTTTAAAAAAATGTTTTCCCTACCCGTTAGCTCTGGATGGAAACCAGTTCCCACTTCTAAGAGAGAAGCTACTCTACCATTTAGTTCAACTATACCTTTGGTAGGTTTTGTGATTTTTGAAAGTATTTTTAAAAGGGTGCTTTTACCTGCTCCATTGCTACCGATTATACCGATTACTTCTCCCTGATTTATCGATAAGCTCACATTATCTAGTGCCCAAAACGGAACAGATTCTTTTCTACTAAACATCTTGCCTAGGCTGCCAGATAGCGTATCGCTAGGCATCTTACCGATGTCGTATTTTTTGGATACTGATGATATGTTTATGGCTATCTTACTCATCCTATATAATATCTGCCATTACATTTTCCACTCGAGTAAAATAAAACAAACCAATTAGAAACAACACCAATGTATATGCTATTGAAATGAGAAGCATCTGTCCTGACCATTGGCTCGAGCCAAAAAGACTCCATCGCACTCCTTCTATAATTCCTGACATCGGATTTAGCTGAAAGAGGGTAAGGTACTTATCAGGAACACTTACAATGCTATAGGCTATCGGAGAAGCATACAGTCCTATCTGTAGAATGAATGGAGTAACAAATTTAAAATCTCGATACCGCACCGTAAGAGCACTTATCCATATCGCACCAGTTAGTCCTAGAATAATAATCAGAATGATAAAGAGAGGAAGGTAAAAAAGATTTGCAGAAGGAATGATTTGATAATAAATCATGAGCCCGATTAGAAGAAGCATATTTACTCCGAAGTCTACTAATCCAGAAACTGCTTTAGAAATCGGAATCACTAGGCGAGGGAAGTATATTTTTTTAATCATCGCTTGATTAGAAAGTAGTGAGTTGGCACCATCACTTACTAGACTAGCAAAATAATTCCATACCACGAGACCAGACATCGTAAATAATAAATGAGGAATCGCACCAGTATTTACCTTCATCACCTTACCGAAAACCACATTCAATATAAGCAGGGTTACAATCGGAACGATGATAGCCCAAAGAAAACCGACAACGGTCTGAGCATATTTTACCCTTAAATCCCTAAGGCTTAATGACCAGATAAGTTCTCTGTAGGAGAAGACTTCTCTCAGGTGGGATAGCAGGGATTCTGCCTCGGGTTTGATAATCGTTTTTTTCACAGCTTCTGTACTAGCAAAAATATATCTTACTTTGCATAATAGAGTCTATTATTAAGAGATGATTACGGTAGTTATACCCTTATTTAATGCAGAAAAGTATATCAGTAGATCCATAAACTCCTGTATAAACCAGTCTGAGGTATCCCAGATTATCGTAATAGATGATTGTAGTACTGATAATTCGCTAGGAATAGTTCAGGAACTGAGTGCTCTCAAGGACTCAGAGGTATTGCTACTTCAGAATAGAATCAATATAGGTCCAGGAATATGTCGAAACAAAGGAATAGAGGTCGCCAAAGGCGATTATATCGCTTTTCTAGATGCTGATGACTACTATCAAGCCCAGCGGTTTACACGAGCCCTAGATCGTATAAAGAAGGACGAGGAGATAGATGGTATCTATAGTCCACTGGTCCTTGCTGTCGAGGAAGGTGTTAGTATCACTCCTGATGAGGATTATCGATTAGAAATGACTGATGGAGCTCAGATAGGGTTTGAGGATGCACTATTTAAATCTCGAGGAACTGTTTCTCATTGTGGAATCCTGTTTAGAAAATCCTTTCTAGATGAGCATGATATACGTTATGCAGAGGGATACTGGGGAGAAGACACAGAGTTGCTATTTAAAGCTTTGCAAAAAGGAAATATCAGATATTTAGATGACCCCAAAACGATTAGAAGCATAACCGGACAGAATCTAACGACCACTCTTCAGGCAGAGGAACAGTATGCCTTCCACAAAAAGTGGTTTTATCAAATGCTAGAGTCAGATTACTCCAAAACTGTAAATTTCTACTTCCTAAAAAACTACATACGCAAGCATCCATTTTTTCACAATCGGCACACACGTATTTATAGATTGCCCAAGTTTATAGCCATGGTTTTTAAGATAATTACGACTCCTAGACTATGGTCAAAGCTGTTATGATAGGACTGATTGATTGTGTTCAGTTATAGTACTCGCTAGCTTATCTCTTTGGACAAGGAAGTTTCTTCGTAAATCTTGTGAGTGTGAGCCTGCTATCCATTCTTCTAAAATCTGGCAAAGGAAATCCTCAGAATAGTGAGTAAACAAACCATACTTTTCATCTATCGGATAGAAATCTGGAACTAGAGCAGGAAGCCCAAAACGATAAAAATCATTTATAGCACCCGAGATATTACTCTTTCCTTTTTCTTCTAGAATTCCTTTGTAAGATTTATATGGTTTGAGATTTAAGATTCCAAAGTCGGCTCGGCTCATTACATTATCGAAATGACTTTTCTCCACACCTTCCGGATAGGAATTGATACTTAAAAAGGCACTGGATGGAGGATTTAAAATTTTTCCTTTTCCTAGAAATTCTACGGTAATATGTTTTTTTAGTTTGGTAGATATATCTGCTAGATTTTCTAATAGTAAACTATAGTTTCTTGAAGAATTTATGGTTCCAGGAACGGCTATGGTCAGTTTATCAGATAGACTATCAGAAGATGGCTTATGGTAAGGAAAACGTAAGTCTATATACTCATCTACCTCCTTGTTTTCACGTTTAAGAAAAACAGAAGGAACTAAAATTCTCTGGAATTGACTGAAATAAGATTTTCTATTTGTGAGTGTACTAGGAGCGTACTTTATAAATTTCAGAAAGTTGATAAGTATATTGTTTTTCGGCTTAAGCCAAAAGTAAAGATTACTAAATGGGCTGAGCCAGTAGTTGATATTATGTATCAAAAGACTAGAACGAGGATAGAGATTTATGAAGGTTTTTTCTGAATACTCAGGTGGAGTAGTAAACAGAATATGGTCAAATTCTTCTTTATCAAAATATTCTGACACATTAAAATCTGACGCCTTATAGTCGATAAGTTTGCAATCCTTTAGATTATCAATAAAGGGAATACATTTTGCACTACTTATTATCGTTATTTTATAATCAAGTGACTCTAGAGAATGCACGATAGAACTGACCACCTCATGATGGTTTTCTGTTTCGATTATGCATAATTTAGACACGTATATAAAATTAAATAGTGATTAACAAAGGTATCTATAAAGCGTATTGTGAGCAGCATAAAGAGAGAATTCCTCTCTTTCATAATCCGTTTTGGTTAGACCTTATGTCAGGAGCAGAAAACTGGGATGCCATCGTAATACAGGGTAAAGATAAGCAGGTCGAGCTGGTCTGGCCATATGTAAAATCTACCCAGAAAGGAATTTCTAAAATCAGCCAGCCCTTATTTACGCCTTATCTTGGACCGATAATCCACTATCCACACAACATAGAAAAAAGAGAACGCAAGTATAGCTTTTTGATAAAAACCTTAACGAGTGGAATAGAAGCTCTTCCCAAGAGTACAGTTTTTAAACAAGGCTTACATCCTGACATAGATAACTGGACACCTTTTTATTGGAAAGGCTTTCGCCAAAGTACAAAGTACACATATCAGATAAACAATATAAAGGATAAGGAAAACACCTGGAACGAGTATAAATCCAATCTCAAAAATCAGATACGCTCCGCCAAAAAATTATACCAGGTTACTAAAGAGGACAAAGTGGATAGCCTGTATCAGCTCAACCAAAAAACCTACAATAGGAAGGGAGTAAAAATAGAATTGACCAGTTCTAATATAGCTGCCATCTATAAAGCTCTTAGAGAAAATTATCATGCAGATATACTTACCGTTAGAGATGAGAATGAACAAGCTATATGTTCTTGTCTGATAGCCTATGATGCAACCACTGCATATGTCTTACTCATCGGAGTAGATAAAGAGACTAAACCAAAAGGTGCAGTACAATTAATGTTGGCAGAGGCAATATCTGTTGCAGCAGAACGAGTAGATGTTTTTGATTTTGAAGGTAGTATGATACAGGATGTAGAACCGGTTTTTAGAGTATTCGGAGGAGAGCGGAAGCCTTACTCCGTAGTTACAAGAGCACCAGGCTGGTTTAGAATCATACATGAGATTATTAAGCGAAAGGATTTTACCTTATGATTAAAGTAAGTGTCCTTAGCGATTCTGTTTCTCCGAGACTAGCCTACGTCTTATCTTTTTTAAACGAGCATCCATATTGTAAGTACAGGCTTACTTTCGAATTGAATAAAGGAGTAGAATCTAATTTTAGCATTTCTTATAAAGTAGAAGACTCATCTAATTCTGATTTACACGTAGTCCCACATAATTATTTTTTCAATCCAACTCAGGAGATTAATCTTTCTGATTTAAACTGTTCTAGTTATAATTTCCATAATTATAAAATACATGCTTTTGGAAATGCAGATTCAAGTAAGGTCTTTAAAGAAAACAACAAAATATCTTTTGACATCTTTGAAAATATTTTTTTCCATATCAGTAGAGTGGAAGAAACGGTGTTGCGTATTGGAAAATATATTGATGATAAGTTGAGTTTTGAAAAGCAATTATACTTAATAAAGAATAGTATTGAAAAAACCCCAGTAGTGGATGAGCTGGTAAGAGCACTTGTCCATTCAATAACTCGAGATGCGGTCTCATTGCAGTCTTTTAAAATCCTCAGTCATGATATAGACCATATCAGACTTTTTCAAAATAGTACGGATATTCTAAAGAAAACAGGTGGTGTAATTTATCATAAGAAGGGTTTAAAAGGCCTGAAGGTCTTACATCAGGTGTACCAGAAATATAGAAAAGAAGGAGCTGACCCTTTCGACACCTTTGACTGGATGCTTAGTAAAAAGGAAGTTCAAAAACGCATCTATTTCTTAGTAGGAGGAAATCATAAATGGGATAGTACCTATGAATTAAATGATGCGATTTTTAATAAAGCCATAGCTCTATCTAAAGAAAGAAACTATACCATCGGAATACATCCTTCTTATAATAGCTGGA
>CAZDWO010000007.1:0-8858 GCA_964509175.1 uncultured Saprospiraceae bacterium | reverse complement strand
GAAAGAACTAAAGATTATTCCATAGACTTAGATGACTTTAATGGAGCATTTAATTTTCATAATTCGTTTTTTTATGAAGCGGAGCAGAGAGGCTTATCTATAAAAAACAAATACTTAGACTTTATTGCTTAATGAAGATAGCTCTGATATATCGTGTAGATTATGACGACCCTAAAACCTTAGGTGTTCAGAATAAACAGATGGACCAGCAATCTGCCTTTATAGAATTAGGCCTAGAATGTGATGCCTATTATCATCGGAAAGGAAAAATAATAAAGAGAGACATCGATAATAAAGAGTCTGTAATTGCTACACTTACATATAAGCGTAATCGGTTTAATCTAAAGGATTTTTTTAGTGAGCTCGCTAATCAGATAGTTGTAAGTAGTTACAATAAATTCTATATCCGTTATCCGATAGCTACTGGCTCGTTTTTAAAATTCCTAAAGCAACAAAAGACATTTACTGTAATAGAAGTACCTACCTATCCTTTCAAAGCAGAATGGGTCGGATTACAAAGACTTTATCTTCCAGTAGCAAACTACTTTCAGTCTCAATTAAAAAAGTATTGTCAGCATTTAGTCCATTTTGGAGAAGAAAAGGAACTTTTTGGAATTCCAACAATAAATATTGCTAACGGAATAAATCCAGAAAAATATCCGTTAAGCATTGGTTCTAAATCAGAAGGCTTAAAAATGATTGCTGTAGGAAATTTTGGATACTGGCATGGCTTAGATAGGCTCATAGAAGGCATGGCCATGTCTGCAGATAAGAATATCAAGTTAAAGATAGTAGGAGAGGGAAGTATAATTCCAGATTGGAAAGAACTGGTAAGTAAGCATAAACTGGATAAGCAAGTAGAATTTTATCCATTTACAAATGGTGAGGAATTAGACCAGCTTTTTAATCAGGCTGATATAGGAATCGGAACGCTAGCAATCCATCGCAAGGGAGTAAAAATAAACTCGAGTATAAAGCATCGTGAGTATGTTGCTAGAGGATTACCTTTTGTATATGCAGGGGAGGATAAGGATTTTGTGGATTGTGATTTTGCTCTGAGGGTAGAGGAAAGTGAAGAAATTATAAGTGTTGATAAACTTATGCAGTGGAGAGAAACGCTTAGGGTGTCAGTAAACCGGATATCTGAATATGCGAACAACAAATTATCATGGACAAGTAAACTGAGTACGGTAGTGGAAAAATGGAAAATGGTTTAATTTAAAACCTTTGCCTTTTTAGTTGTAATAACAGAAGGTGTTTCAATGTTTAAAACTCGGCCTATGGTTTTTTCATACTCTTTAAGAATTATCTTTTCATCAAATTCTTTCAGCACTTTTTTACGACCTAGTTTACCCATTACCATTCTATCCTGAGGTTCCATGCTGATAAATTCTTCAATGGCCTCTACTAGACTTTGAACATTTTTAGTAGGGATTATAAATCCATTTTTATTGTGGTCTACGACTTCTCGGCATCCTACGTTATCTGTAGTAATAATTGGAGTTTCCATGGCAGCTGCTTCCATTAGGATACGAGATACACCTTCTCTATAAAAAGATGGAAATACTAAACAAGTTGCCTGGTCCATAAATGGTCTAACGTCAGTGGTCTCTCCCAGATATTTTATGATTTTGGCCTTTTGCCACTCTTCTATTTTTTGATAGGGAACAGAGTTTGGATTGCTTTGGTCCACGAACCCTAGTAACTGAAACTGTACAAATGGATATTTCTTTTTAATAATTCTAGCCGCATCTATAAATTGCTGAACACCTTTATCGTAGAGTAACCTACCTGCAAACATCAGGGTAATAGGGTCATTATAGTTTTTAGGTTTTCGGACTTTAAACCAATCTGTATTTATTCCTTCACTAGGTAGGATTCTGGACTTAGAAGGGGATACTATTTTTTTATCGATAAAGATTTTTTCATCGCTCTCATTTAGAAACCATACCTCTTTACTCAGTAAGGCTGCAAAGCGATAAAGTATCAAAGTAATCCATCTAACCAGTATATTCTTAAAGGCAAAAAGCGATCCCATTCCAGTGGTTACAAGTATAGATGGTATTCGTGATATTGCTGCTGCTATACCTCCATAGATATTCGGCTTAATCGTAAAATGGAAAATCAAATCTGGCTTAATACGAGAGTAGGCTCTATAGAGATTACGCATGGTTTTAAGCTCCTGTAGCGGGTTAGTACCGTAATTAGATATATTTATTTGTGAGAAGCTAATTCCTTCTTCTATGAGTTTAGCAGTAAAGGCGTCTTTAGGAGCAATTACTACTACCTTAAATCCACATTTCTTAAGATGTCTGATAAGCCCTAATCTAAAATTATAGATGCTCCAAGAGGTGTTAGAAACAAGTGCTATAGTCTTCTTTTCTTTCATTTTATTCGGTTACAACCGATTCTTCATTCTCTTATATAACTGCAGCACAGCTAATTATATATAAAGTTAATATATATGTATTGATTTAACTAAGATTAGCCATCAAAATGGAAGGAGTTCTCATTAATATGACACAATATATGGGCTATTGCCCTACACATGTACTACAAAATGCTACTTGGTAACCTGCTTTACAACTTGTTTTATCTCCTGTTCGTCAGATTTAGGATAGATAAGAAGGGCATTTTCCTCGTCGACAACGATATAGTCGTGGAGTCCTTTAATGACTACGATTTTCTTGCTATCGGTACGTATCATGCTATTAGAGGTATCGATAAGATGAGTTTGATCTCCTAGAGTTACTGTATCATTATCATCCTTATCTAGATAAGCATGTAGACTGTTCCAGGTACCGAGGTCAGACCAGCCAATATCGGCAGGTATGGTGTAGACATTATCTGCTTTTTCTAGGATGGCATAATCAACAGATATTTTTTCTGTCTGCGGATATACTTTGTTTATATAATCCATCTCTTTATCAGTACCTAGTAGAGATTTTTCTTGAGTCAATGTTTCTATGATACCACCAGCATTTTTCTTAAACGAGTCCAAGATAGTTTTGACACTCCATACAAACATCCCAGCATTCCATAGATAATTACCACTATCTAGGTAGGTCTGAGCAGTTGATACATCTGGCTTTTCTCTAAAAGATTTTACTTTAAGAATATCCTCATTGCTAGAGTCTGTCTCAATGTATCCATAACCAGTATCTGGTCGGGTAGGAGAGATTCCTAGTGTTACGATGGAATTATTTTTTCCAGCATACTCAAAGGCTTGTTTAAGCTTATTTGTATAAGCATATTCTTTTAGAATAACATGATCTGATGGCAATACTGCAAAAACAGCTTCTGGGTCTCTAGCTTCTAGATGTAATGCGGTCCAAGCAATACAAGGAGCGGTATTATTCATAGAAGGTTCTCCTAGAATGTTTTTATCTGGAATTTCTGGGAGGTGTTCGTTTATGAGGGAGCGGTATTTTTCATTAGTGACGATGAGTATCTGCTCAGCGGGTACTACCTGTAGGCATCTTTCAAAGGTCATACGAATTAGGGATTTTCCTACTCCGAGAATATCTAGGAATTGTTTAGGTCTATCAGAGGTGCTAGAAGGCCAGAATCTAGATCCGATACCTCCAGCCATTATTGCGATGTAATTCATTTAGAACCAGCTTTTATTAGAAAGGCTTTTATAAACAGACGCTATTCCATCCTCTAACCCTATCTTATGTTTCCAGCCTAAGTTTTGAATTTTGGAAACGTCCATTAATTTACGAGGTGTACCATCTGGCTTGTCGAGGTCATTGACTATTTTTCCTTCGTAGCCGACTATTTTTTTGATTGTTTCTGCTAGACCTTTTATGGAAATCTCTACTCCTGATCCCACGTTTAGATGTCCTCCTTCATTAAAGTTCTGCATCATAAAGAAGCAGGCTTCCGCCAGATCATTTACATGTAAAAATTCTCGGAGTGGAGATCCTGTTCCCCACATTATTACTTCAGGGACATTGTTAAGCTTGGCCTCATGGAATTTTCTGATTAGAGCAGGTAGTACATGAGAGTTTTGTAGATCGTAGTTGTCATTAGGACCATATAAATTGGTCGGCATCGCGGAGATAAAATTGCAACCATACTGTGCTCTGAAGGCATCGCATAGTTTTATACCTGCGATTTTTGCTATGGCATAAGGCTCATTTGTAGGTTCTAAGGTGTCGGTAAGAAGGTATTCTTCCTTGAGGGGTTGAGGAGCCATCTTAGGATAGATACAAGAGGATCCTAGGAACAGTAATTTTTTTACGTCACTTTTATGAGCAGCATTTATGAGATTAGACTGTATCATCAGATTATCATATAGAAAATCTGCTCTGTAAGTATTGTTTGCGTAGATTCCTCCTACTTTGGCTGCAGCCAAAAGTACATAATCAGGCTTCTGCTCCTCCATCATGTCTCGCACATCAGACTGATCACGGAGATCGAGTTCCTTGCTAGTATAGCTTATAATATTAGAATATCCTTCTTTTAGAAATTTACGATTCAGGGCAGAACCTACCATACCTCTGTGTCCAGCGATATAGATTTTAGATGATTTATCCACTATTCAAATTCGTTTTTGACCTCAAAGCCAGCGTTTTTAAGCACTTGATCTCTTTTAAACAACTCTAGATCAGATTTAACCATATCAGCACATAGCGAGTGAAGATCGTGCTTTGGATTCCAGCCGAGTTTTTCTTTGGCCTTAGTTGGATCTCCTAGTAAGATATCTACCTCGGTAGGTCTAAAATATTTAGGATCTACAGAGACCACTTCTTTGCCTATTTCGAGTTTATAATCTGGATTACTGGTTTTAGAAATTATTCCTATCTCATTTATTCCACTTCCTTTAAATTCTACTTCTACTCCGATTTCCTCAAATGACATTTTCACAAAATCTCTTACTGTGGTTGTTTTTCCTGTAGCGATTACCCAGTCTTCTGCCTTATCGTATTGCAATATTTTCCACATACACTCGACATAATCTCTCGCATGTCCCCAGTCTCTCTTTGCATCTAGATTACCTAGGTACATTTTATTTTGCAGTCCTAGTCCGATTTTGGCGACTGCCCTTGTTATCTTTCGTGTAACGAAGGTTTCTCCTCTTAGTGGACTCTCATGGTTAAATAAGATTCCGTTACAAGCAAACATGTTATATGCCTCTCTATAGTTTACAGTAATCCAGTAGGCATACATTTTAGCTACAGCATATGGAGATCGTGGATAGAAGGGAGTGGTTTCGCTCTGTGGAACTTCCTGAACGAGTCCATACAGTTCTGAAGTAGATGCCTGATATATTTTTGTTTTTTGGCTTAAGCCAAGGAGTCTGACTGCTTCTAATATTCTAAGTGTGCCTATACCATCTACATCAGCGGTGTACTCTGGTGAGTCAAAACTGACTTTTACATGAGACATCGCTCCGAGATTATATATCTCGTCTGGTTGGGTCTCCTGTATAATTCTTATGATATTAGTTGAATCAGTAAGATCTCCAAAGTGTAGAATAAAATTTCTGTTATCTATATGTGGATCTTGATAGAGGTGGTCTATACGACCGGTATTAAAAAGGGACGATCTTCTTTTGAGACCGTGTACCTCGTATCCTTTTTTTAGTAATAATTCTGAGAGATATGCTCCGTCTTGTCCCGTTACCCCTGTTATTAATGCACGCTTCATAAATGAATATTACTTTAAAATGTCCTCTTTCATAAGTTACCAATAAAATGGGGCTGTTCTACCCAAAAATGGGTAAACAAAACATACTACAAAGTAATAAACTTATTGCGGAGTATCCAAATGGTAAGAAAGGCTTTAAAAAAAGTAATATTGTTAGATAAAGAACTGGTGTACTTTACGTATCGGCTTGAGTGAAGTCGTAAAAAAGTATGACTGCAAGTCATTTTTCTTCCATGCCATTCTATCCTCTTTATTGGCTTTAAGCCTATTTAAGAAACTAGAATTACTTACTCCACCTCTTCTCATTTTAACTAGCACCTCATTTACATAATGTACAGAAATGTTTCTTTTGTACAAGAATCTGAGCATAATCTCATAATCCGCTGCACTTCTTAGGGAAGTATTAAATCCACCATGCTCCTCATATACTTTACGTTTTACAAAGAAACTAGGGTGTGGAGGCATCCAACCAAAAAGCCAGTTGGATTTTTTATATGGTTTAGAAATCCAAGTCCGGACTTTCTTATTTAAATCAAATTGATCAACATAGACTAAATCACCGTATACAGAATCTACATTATGAGTTTCAAAAGCGTTTACAATGTTTCTTACTACATGCTCATCTGCATAGACATCATCAGAATTAAGGATAGCTATAATATCTCCGGTACACTCGCTGATACCTTTATTCATAGCATCATAAATACCCTTATCAGATTCAGAAATGACCTTTGAAATGTGATCATATTGATTAACTATACTTAGCGTTCTGTCTGTTGAATTTCCATCAATGATGATGTGCTCGATATTATCGTAACTCTGTCCACGTACACAATTAAGCGTATCGGCTACAGTAGCCTCGCTGTTCATTGTTGTAGTTATAATAGAAACTTTCACTCTACGATCTTTATTAATCCTTTAAAAGGTGTTTACAATAAATTAAAAAGCAAAAGCTTCTTAATTTTTAGGTTCTCTTATTGCACTCAGATAGTAAAGTTTATCTAAGATACAACTTATTACATATTAACAAAAACATTAATATGTTAATTTTTCAAATTGTGTGGAAGAGGTTCTCAATTATTAGACACACATAAGGTCACTTAACCCCTACTATATGACTACAAAAGAAAAGAAGAGATAGAAGAAATAAAGTTTTAAATGATTTTTTGCAAGGTAGGTGTCACAATGCTTTTGTAGAAGTGGAAAGAATAAGACATCATGCGAGCTGTGACTCGTTAAATGCCATTTTTTATTAGGTCTGGTGGAATCCAAAGTCTCACGAATGTTGTTTTCTTTTACCGCTAGAAAAAGTCGTATTAAAATGCCACGTTTATCGCTCTACTATACAATTTTCGAGAACCAGCATATCCATTTTAGTTCTCAAATAGCATTCCAGTGCATGTTCCGGTGTATTTACAATGGGTTCATTTTCATTAAATGACGTATTGAGTAAAATAGGGATACCAGATTTTTTATAAAATGCTGAAATTAAGGCATGATACTTAGGGTTAACAGTTTTATCTACGGTTTGTAGTCTACCCGTTCCGTTTACATGTGTAACAGCAGGGATTTCTTTATGTTTTTCTGGTTTTATATCGAATACCTTTTCCATAAAAGGAACATCGTCTACTTGTACAAAGTAGTCTTCTACATTCTCTTTTAAAATAGAAGGAGCGAAGGGTCTAAAGCTTTCTCGCTTTTTAATTTTTTCATTTAGTAAGGCCTTAGCATCTTCTCTAGATGGGTCTACGAGTATAGATCTATTTCCTAAGGCTCTAGGGCCAAATTCTGCTCTTCCTTGGAACCAGCCGATTACTCCTCCTGCTTTAAGCTTATCAGATACCTTATCTAATAAGTCGTTATCAGAATAGTGAGTGTAGTTTATGTCCCTAGATTTTAAATATTCCTGGATTTCTCCATCAGAAAAATGCATTCCTGTATATGGCTGTGGTTTGAAAGCTTCTCTAGGTTTCTTTAAATCATGATGCAGATAATATAAGGCAGATCCTATAGACGTACCTGCATCATGACCAGCAGGTGGCACAAAGAGGTTTTTAAAACTTGTGTTTTCTATTAGTTTTCCGTTTGCCACTGAGTTTTGGGCACAGCCACCTGTTAGGCAAATATTTTCTAACCCAGTTTTTTTGTATAAATTTTCTGCCAAATGGAATATGACTATCTCTGAGACTTTTTGGACCGACGCTGCTAGGTCCATGTGGTATTGGGATAGTTTTTCAGACTTTGGCCTTACTGGTCCGAATTGTTCAACTAAATAGTCAGAATAAATGTGATCTATGTCTGGTGAGCCTCCTTCCCAGCTCATATTTACACCTTCTTTAAAATGTCTAAAATATTTTGAGTTCAACTCAAAAAGTCCATTATCCTTTAATTGTATAACGTCTAGTAGCTTATCTACATGTTCTGCCTTACCATAGGGTGATAATCCCATAACCTTATACTCATCACCATAGTGCGGAAACCCTAAGTATTGAGTGAGGGTTGTATAAAAGATTCCTAAGGAATGTGGATATGAGACTGAATCTAAAACATCTATTTGAGTTCCTTTTCCAGTTCCTATCATAGTCGAACTAAAATCGCCCATTCCATCTATAGATAATACTGCTGCTTCTTCAAACGGAGAAACATGAAAGGCACTAGCTATATGACTACGATGATGTTCGATAAATTTTACCTCAGCCTTTATATTCTTGGCTTCAGCTCCTAGTGCATCTACTATCTGTTCTTTTATAGAGTTAATTTTTAAAGAGTTCGATCCTCTACTTATTAAGGCTTTTAAGGAGATTCCTTTTTTAAGTGTATGTAGTATCTTGTTGCTAATCTTTGCTTTAGGATCTCTAGATACCGTTATTATATCTACCTCCGCCAAAGTAATACCAGCATCTTCTAGG
This sequence comes from uncultured Saprospiraceae bacterium, assembly GCA_964509175.1. Lineage (GTDB taxonomy): Bacteria > Bacteroidota > Bacteroidia > Chitinophagales > Saprospiraceae > JAHDHU01. The sequence continues at coordinate 294 of CAZDWO010000007.1, read as the reverse complement.
CAAAACTTAATGGCTTCTGTCGGCAATCCAGCCCAATGCTTGACTCTTCTTATACGTTCTTCTTCTGTAGCAGAAAGTAAAGTTGTGTTTTTGTATAAACAAGCAGAGGAGTCTCCGTGAAAAGCATTAAGTCCAAGAATGTACATCGTATATTATTAATTATTGCTGAGCAATCAACTCAGTAAATACTTATAAATCACAAATTTACAAATTATAATAATTTATAATATAATAGAGCTATATGATTTATTAATACTATTTAGAAGTGGGAATTATTAAACGTAACGTTTAAAG